>CANKOI010000099.1 GCA_947484175.1 Deltaproteobacteria bacterium | reverse complement strand
GCCGCCAAGCGTTTCAGCAAGACCGGCACGGGCAAGATCAAGTACAAGAAGCGCGGCCTCCGCCACTGCCTTGAGCACAAGTCGAAGGACACGAAGCGGAACCTCCGCAAGTCCGGCATCATCGACGACACGAACCACAAGCAGGTCGCGGCGCTCATTCCGTACCTGTAGCCACCCCCGCCTTCCACCCGCCGCTACCGCATTCGTGCTGGGAACCGGCTCACACCAAGAGGTACTCCCATGGCACGCATCAAACGCGCTGCAATTTCCCGCGTCCGTAAAAACCGCCTGTACAAGCGCGTCAAGGGCTTCTTCCTTGGCCGCCAACGTCTCCGGCAGGCGATGGAGCACAGCGATCGGGCGAAGCGGTTCGCGTTCGCCGGCCGTAAGCAGAAGAAGCGTCACTTCCGCGGCCTGTGGATCGCCCGTATCAATGCGGCGCTGGCGCCGAAGGGCATCTCCTACAGCCGCTTCATCCACAGCCTATCGCAGGCCAACATCCAGTTGGACCGCAAGATTCTCGCCGACCTCGCCCTGAACGATCCCGCGGGATTCGACGCGGTCGTGGCGCGGGTGCAGGCGGCCGGGTGAGGCTGTTCTGGCTCGGTCTCGGCCTGGTCGCGTGCGACGAGGAGAACGAGCCGAGCTGGGAACGGTACAACGCCGACGGCGACGAAGTGTCGATCGCCGTTGGTGTGGCCGAGCTGCAGCCTGCTGTGACCACCCTGCTCCACAGCTCCACCGGCGAGGTGGAGATCGGTGAGGCTTCCGTGGATCCCGGCGGTGGGCCGATCGGAACCCTGCACACCGTGTTGGTGACGGTGTACGAAGAGTACTCGCCCGGCGTGGGGCGGGTAAGCGTGCGCACTGACTCGGGCGACCGTGAGGTGGACGAGTTCGATCTTGATGCCGACTCCACGGGTACGGGCATCTACAAGGCGGAGCTGCGGAGCGTCGGCGAAGACGGGGAGTCCAGAGAGGACTCGCTCAGTTTCCGGCTATGGGTGGAAACGACGGAGGAGGACAGTGCCGATTAGCCCGCGACCGCGCCAGACGGCGCTCACCAAGGCGCGCTTGGTCGACCAACTGCGAGAGCGCATCGGCTTTCCGCGGCAGGACGCCTCTGCGCTGGTGGAGGGCCTGCTTGACTTGATGAAGGAGGCACTGGAGGCCGGCGAGAGCGTGAAGGTGAGCGGCTTCGGCAACTTCGTGGTTCGGGCCAAGCGGGCGCGGCGTGGCCGGAACCCACACACCGGCGAGGCGATCACGCTCCCGGGCAGGAGGGTGCTCACCTTCAAGGCCTCGCGGTTGTTCCGTGAGGCGCTGCAGAAGCCGGAAACGCGGTGAGCGAGCTGCCCGACAAGCTCTTCTTCCGCATCGGTGAAGTGGCGGAGCTGGTCGGGGTGGAGCCGCATGTCTTGCGGTACTGGGAGACGGAATTCAAGTTGCGTCCCCAACGCTCCACGGCGGGGCAGCGTCTGTATCGGCGGCAGGAGGTCGGCCGCTTCCTGAAGGTGCGCCAGCTGTTGCACGAGGAGGGCTACACCATCGCGGGCGCCCGCAAGGCCTTGGCCGAGGCCGCCGGAGAGGTGGCGGCGAAGCAGACGGTTGGTGTGGAGATGGACGCCTTGCGAGATGCGTTGCGGCGGGTGCGGAGGCTTCGGGCGTCGATGATCGCGCTCGCAGCCGACATGAGTGGGTGAACGACCGGGTTGACGCAGCCGGTGGAGGGGATAGACCGGGCGCGGTCCCGGGGTATAGCTCAGCCTGGTAGAGCGCTTGAATGGGGTTCAAGAGGCCGCACGTTCGAATCGTGTTACCCCGACCACTGTTGTGAAGGCCCGTCAGAATCGTGAGATTCGGCGGGCCTTCTTCAGTTTTGGCCCGAGAGCTTATCGAACTCCCGTCCGCTAGGTTGCGGGGTCACGGGACGTGTGGAACACGGCGATGATCACGACGGATTCGGGATCAGCCAGGTAGAGGACGGCGTAGGGAAACCGCCGGACGAGGGCGCGGCGCACCTCGCCGTCGACGCGCTGGGACTGCTCTGGGTTGCGACGGAGCGTCGTCTCCTACCGCTTCTGCTCCGCCCCCGGCGGCCGCTTCATCGCCTTCGTGCCGATCGGAAGTTGCCCACGTTTGGGCCCTTCGCCCGCGGCCTTGATCTCCTTCAGTTCCACGTCGAAGGTCAGGTCGCCGCTGGGGGCGCCGGGCCGCTTCGGGGTGTCGCCGTACGCCAGCGCAGCGGGAATCCAGAACCGCGTCTTCTCCCCCACCACCATGAGCTGCACCCCCTCCGTCCAGCCCGGGATCACGCCGCCGAGCGACAAGCTGGCGGGCTTGCCGCGGGTGACGCTGCTGTCGAACATCTCACCGGCCTTGTTCCATCCGGTGTAGTCCACGACCACCATCGATTCGGCCGTGGGGTGCGCCTTGCCCGTGCCCTTGGTGAGCACCCGGTAGGCGAGGCCGCTCGCGGTCTTTTTGGAGCCCTTCGACGGGGCCGCAACGTCATCGGGGGCGGGAATCGGCTTCGGGGCGGGGATGATCTCCACCAGCTCGACGTCGAATACGAGCATCCCGGCTGGCTTGCCGGCTTTGCCCTTGTATGCGAGCTCCTCGGGAATCCAGAAGCGCCGCTTCTCTCCGACCACCATGAGCTGCACGCCTTCCGTCCAGCCCGCGATGACCTGGCCGAGGCCGAAGGTGGCGGGCTTGCCACGCTTGGTGGAGCTGTCGAACGCAGCGCCGTCGGTGGTCCAGCCGGTGTAGTTCACCGAGACCTTGTCCTTGGCGGTGGGGTGTTCCGTGCCGGTTCCGGCGGTCAGCACCTTCGAAGCCAGACCGCTGCCGGTGACGGTGGCATCGGCGGGGGCGGCGGCCACGTCGGACGGGGGAGGGATGTCGAGCTTGGGTCGTGCGCCCGCCTTCTTTGCCGGAGCTTCTTGGGCGGGGGCCGGCGCGCTCGCTGCTGGAGTTTCGGGCGTGCTGCAGGCGAGGAAAGCGAGGAGGGCGACGATCATGGCGGCGCGCTAACCGCTCGCCCCTCGGCGTGCCTTGCGCGTGCGCGTCTCCTGCAATAGCGGCGGCCTCGAGCTGCGGAGCCCTTTCATGTCCCTTCTCCTTCCCGCATTGCTTCTCACCGGCTGCTCTTTCGACGGCGTCTACATGATCGTCGTTCCCTACTCGGAGGCAGGCGTGACCTGCGAAGAGTCGATCGACGAGAATTTCGAAGCTGGGTTTTCTGAGGTGGACGACGAAGACGGCCGCAGCCCGTGGACCTACACCGAAGACTTCGTGGGCGCCGACGCGATCACCTTTTTCCACATCTCCCCCACCGCCTCGGGCGCGGTGCTCACGTGGGGCGACGCCGCCTACCCCGGGCTGCCGGAAGGGGACGGATGGACGTTCAAATGGGAGACGAGCAGTTCGGGTTTCGCCGATGCCGAGCACGAAGACGGCTATGCGTACCGCGAGGAGTTCACGTCGAGCGCCACGGTGGAAATCCATTTCGCGCAGGCCATGTTCGCCGATGTCGCCGGCACCATCAAGAGCGCCAGCACGGACACCCACGACTACTACGAGTCCGACGAGTGGGACATGGACGACACCGACTTCAGCTCGGGCGTAATCCCCAGCGCCGCGCACCTTGTGTACAAGGACGAGGGCGAGCTGTACCCGCAGGGCAACGACAGCGAAGAGCAGGACTGTGAGGATGAGGACTGCTTCTTGAAGCTGAAGACCGACTGCCAGGGCGACCCGAGCACCTTCACGGCGCAGCACGTAGAGGGCAACGACGTGCTCCTGTACAACGACTTCAAGGACGACGCTCAGTAGCCTAGACTGGCTCTACAGGATCGTCTTGCCGAGCGCGCTGAGCAACAGCCACACGGCGAGGCGCCCGGTGCGATTCGCGGAGTCGAGCACGGGGTTCAGCTCCACCATCTCCACGCCAAGCACCTTTCCGGTGGCCGCCACCTTCTCGCAGATGAGGTGGCTTTCGCGCAGGTCCAGCCCGCCGCCCACGGCCGTGCCCACGCCCGGCGCGTGCTGCGGGTCCACGCCGTCGAGGTCGAACGAGAGGTGGATGCCGACCGTGCCGTCGAGGCAGCGCTCCACCGCCTCCCGCGCGCACAGGGCCGTGCCGCGTTCGTCGAGCTCGCTCATGCTGTATACGCGCAGGCCGTGCTCCTTCACGAAGGCGCGCTCTCCGGCGTCCACATCGCGCGCGCCCATCACGCAGACATTGCGTGGGTCGAGGGCCGGGGTATCTCCGGCGAGCGCGACGAGCTCGCGCGGACCGTGCCCGAGGAGCACCGCTAGCGGCATCCCGTGGATGTTGCCGGTCGGGGAGGTCTCCGGCGTGTTGACGTCGGTGTGCGCGTCGACCCACAGCACCCCGATCCGCTTGCCGCGTTTCTTCCAGTAGCGAGAGATGCCGCTGATCGTGCCGATGGCCACCGAGTGATCGCCGCCGAGCACGATCGGCAGGTGTCCTTCTTCGAGCGCGGCCTCCACCCGGTCGGCGAGCCGCCCGCACACCTGGGTGATCTCCGGCAGAAAGCGCGCGTGTTCGTCGCCGACCTCCAGCATCTCCTGCGAGCGAACTCGCAATGCGAAGGTCTCTGCCACGGACAGCCCGAGTTCCTCGACCCCGGCCTTGAGCCCCGCCACGTGGATGGCCGAGGGACCCATGTCCACGCCGCGCCGGCCGGCGCCGAGGTCCATGTGCACATTCCCGATGACGATCGATCGCATGCGGGGGCCTATCCTGCGCGACCGCGGCCTACTCGAGATGAAGGTCGACGGCCCCCAGCTCGCCGACGGTCGACTCGGTGTCCCACTCCACCCCCGGAACGAGGTGAGCCGCGTCGAAGGGACGAGTTTCTACGATGCCCGCGCGCGGGGAGGTGAAGTGCCGCATCAGCTCGATGCCGCCGGAGTGCCCCGTGCCGCTGCGGCCCTGGGGTGCTGTGGGCAGGCGGAGGCTGGCGCCGATGGTGCTCCGGTTCACGTTGATGGCTCCGGTGCGCAGTCCGTCGCGCAGCTCGGGGAGGGCCGGGCTGTCGCTCCGCAAGAACACACTGGTGACCGGTCGGTACACCGCACGGTTGTGCAGCTCGATGGCCTCCTCCAAGCTGTCAACCCGGTAGACGAGCAGCAGCGGACCCGGCGGCTCCTCGTTCAGGAAGGGCAGGCCGCCGCGCCACTTCACCTCGTAGATTCCCGGCGCGACGTAGTGGCCGCGGTGGCCGGAGAGCTCAAGAGCGTCGCCTTCGCACAGTGCGGTGTGCCCCTTCGACGTGAGCGCGCGGCAATACTTCCGGAAGCGCGTTCGCAGCGCCTCGCTGATGAGCGGCCCCATGAACACGTTGGGGTCGAAGCCGTACCCGATGTGCAGGCGTTGGGCGCGCGCCACCAGCTCCGGCACGATGGTGTCCCACGCCTTGCGATGCACGATCACGCGGGCCGTGGAGGTAGCCCGCTGCCCGCAGCTCAAAAAGGCACCCACCAGCAGCTCGTACACGGTGCGGTCCCGCGGCGCGTCTTCGTGCACGTAGGCGATGGCCTTGCCGCCCGTCTGAAACATAGCGGGCAGCTCGGGCCTCTCCACCAACGCCCGCCGCAACTCTCGTGCCGTTTCGTAGCTCCCGGTGAAGAGGATGGCGTCGACGCCGGGGTGGCTCACCAGCCGTTGCCCCACCGCGCCCCCCGGACCCTGCACGAGGTTGAACACCCCCCGCGGGAGCCGCACCCTGTCCCACAACTCGGCCACGGTCTGCCCCACCACCGGGCTGTACTTCGAGGGCTTTAGAATCACGCCGTTGCCGCCCAACACCGCTGCAGCCGTGCCGATCACCGCATTGGTGAGGCTCAGCACCGAGGGGTTGATGACGGCCACCACGCCGCGAGGCAGGAAGTCGGTGCGCCCGGCGATGTCTTCCATCACCCGCGGCGCCACGAGGCCCATGCCGTCGTCGAGGAAGAGATCGATGGCGCGAAGGCTCGCCGCGACCTCCTGACGCGCCTCCCAGAGCGGTTTGCCGGATTCACGAACGAGGAGGGACGCGACGGGTTCGGCAGAGGTGGACAGCTGGTCGCGGAACCGCTGGACAGCGGCGGCTCGCTCCATCAGCCCCACGCGCCGCCATGCCCGGCAGCCGCGGGTGGCGGACTCGACCGCGTCGTCTACGCTGCGCAGGCTGAACGCAAAACGGCCGAGGCTGTCGCGCCGGTCGCCGGGGTTCACGGCGTTGAGGAAGCCGTCCACGGTTTCGGGCTTTATGAAGGAGCCCCAAAGGTAATCTCCGCGTCGCAGAACGCGGTCTGGGAGTCCCGGCGGGCGTTCTGCGCTCACGGGGGGCAGTATAGCGCCTTGGACTGTCAGCGCGGCGCGCGCGGGCTCAGCTTGCCGCCGAGCGCCTGCCACGCTGCCACCCCGCCTTCGAGGCTCGTGGCGTTGAACAGGCCGTGGCTCCGGAGGAGTTCGGCAGCGGCGATGCTGCGCATTCCGTGCGCGCAGTAGCACACGATCTCGTCGCAGTCCTTCAGCTCCTCCCACCGTGCCGCGAGCTGCCCTAAGGGGATGAGCCGCGCGCCGAGGATCACGCCGTGAACGGTCTCCTCGGGCTCTCGAACGTCGAGGAGCACGACCGGCTCGCCCGCCTCGACGCGCTCCTTGATCTCCTGAGCGCCGGCCTCGATGTTGGCTAGGGCGTCGGCGTCGGCGACCGGGCCTTCCTCTCCTGCCATTACGGCCACCGTGCTGCGGTCGGTGCGTTCGCGGGCCGCAGGTGGCGGCGTGTGAGGCGCGGGTACGGGGGCACGGGGGGCTGCCGCTCCCGCGCCGGCAATCTTGCCGACGACCCCTTTCACCAGTGAACGAAACAGGCCCATGGGCAGGTGCCCCCGCCCGTGGACTATCCCGGCCGGGCTCTCGTGGAAGCGCCTACTCGATCACCAGTGGGGGCAGCGGCGCTGTCCACCCGTTGCCGTCCACGTCGTTGAGGATGGCGCTGGTTGCCGCCCACGCGAGGCGGCCCGGCCACACCGCGGAGATGGGTGCGGTGAGGCTCTCGGCCACGACGATGTAGCTGGCGTCGGCATCGCCGCCGAGTTGGAAGGTGGTTTCGCACCAAAGGGGGGCCGTGCCGTCGCAGGCCGACTCCGAAACGACGATGCCGTCGCGGTAGAGCACGACTCGTTCCACCGGAATCCAGCTGGGCGCGAGCACCCGTACGGCGATCGTTTCGCTGGTGAGCTTCCGACCGGGAGCCCACTCGCCACCCGCGAGCGCCTCGATGTACGGACCGTGGGAGACCACCGTTTCGCGCGTGTTCATGGCGGCCTTCAGCACCTCCGGGCCGAACTCGGCGAGGGTGCCTCCGGTACGCAGGAAGGTCACGTTGAGACCGGGGTTGCCCGCGGTCCAGGTGTGGCTGTCGCTTACGCCGACCGGGGTGATGAGTTGGCCGCGCGCGGTGAGGTCGGCGTAGAAGGGGAAGAAGGGGATGTACTCCCCGCTGTTGAGCAACTCCATCGCCTGAAAGTCGGTGGACCAGCGATCGGCGTCGCCGATCGTCCCGGCCACGGTGGAGTAGTCGGCAGCGGAGAACAGGCCGCTGCCGCTCACCGGGTGGTTGGCCTGGATCACGCCGTCCGCGCCGATCCGTTGGCGGATGCGCGCGAACAGGTCGCTGGTGCTCTCGATCTGCTGCCACCAGCGCGGCGCGCCCCCGTTGGGCCGGCCGTCACGCTCCGCGGGGTAGGCGTTGAAGTGGCCCTTGAGCACCGGGCTCACCTCTTCGGCCACGACACTGTGGAGCCACCCATCGAGGCCGAGCGCCGACACCAGCGGGCGGTAGTCGACGATGTGGTCGTGATCGGTGCCCACGTGCACCTCCACGCCATTGCCGGCCGTCACCAGCAGGCGGTCCTCCATGGGGAGGCCGCCATCGCCGGAGGGGGAGGCGTGCGAGTGGGGATCGATGGTGATCACGCCCTCGACCGTGTACGCCATCGTGAGGGTGACGGGCAGCTCGGTGACGGTGTTCTCGGTGACGATCACGTCGACGATCTCGACCTCGTAGCGGATTCCGCGATGCACGGTCACGCGGTAGGCACCGGGCTCCAGCGGCAGGTCGAGCGCGCCGTCGCGGAGAAAGCCGATCGCGGCATGGCCAGAAGGGCGGGAGGGGGCGAGGCGCGAGTCGGCCGCGACGGGGTCGGCCTCGGCGAAGTCGACGATCACCGCGGCGGGGCCGCCGTCGGCGATGGTAACGGCCAGCGTGCCGGGGGCGCTGAGGACGAGTTGCGCGCCTTCCCCCGCGGTCACGGCCTCGCTCAAGCCGTACCCCTCGGCAAAGGGCACGGGCGTGGCGCCGTTGCGCAGGCTGTCGAGGGCCTCGTCGGGGCTGCGGTCGTAGGGGGAGATGTTGCCGTGTCCGGCGGGGAGATCGAGCACGATGGATTCGCCGCGACCTGTGGCCACGAGGGTGCTCACGCCGGTGCCGGGGAGGGTGAACGCGCCGTCGCTGTCCGTGAGAGCGACGGTCAGCGGCGCACCGTCGGCGTCGAGGCTGAATACCCGGGCGCCGGCTACGGCCGTTCCGCCCGCGGCCACCGTGCCGGTGACCAGGGTCACCGCCGTTCCCTCGCGCGCCAAACGTTCGGTCTCGAGGGTGGCGAGGTCTGGCGCAACGCCGAGCCGACCCGTCCAAGTATAGGACTCGCCAGCCGGAATGGGGTGCGGCACGTCGAACGCGGTGGCGCCCGCTCCGAGCCCGGAGATGAGCTCCCCGATGGCCGAGGGCTCGAGCAGCCCGCTGCCCGCCATCATCGCCAGCGCGGTCTGCCCCGAGGAGCCGAGGAGGGCTTCCATCGCCACGGCCTCGCCGTCGGCGTCGGCGTACCCAGTGCGGGGGCGCCAGGGCTGCGCAACCTCTTGGGCGTAGAAGCCGAACAGCCCCACCGACGCTACGAACTCGCGGGCATCGCGGTTCTCGACTGTGGTAGTGATCTCCACGCTCCACTCGCCCGGCTTGAGCGTGTAGTCGGTCGACACGAACAGGTCGTAGTAGGGCACCGCGTCGAGGTTTTCGACGGCGCCGGTCACGAGCCGGAGTGCGGCGGCGGGGCCGCTGACGCGCACCACCGCGGGGCCGTCGCTGCCGTCGTGGATCACCTGCACCGCCGTCGCGTCCGCCACGTGGCCGAGGCTGAGCATCGGCGCGAGCTCGTCGATGATGTCGCGGCCCGGTTGCCCCGCCGGCCGGATGAAGTCGGCGTCGATGAGGTTGCCGCCGTAGTCGTTGTAGTAGCTGCTGTCGCCCACCGCCTCGATCACGAACTGCACCCGGTCGTTGTAGAGCTTCACATCTCCGGGTGCGCCTTCCGCGGAGATGCCCCCGAACAGCGCGCGGGTATCGGTCACAACCCCGGCGCGAACCTCCGTCGAGTTGAGGACCTCCGTGAGGTCGGGCCCGCTGGCCCCGTTCGTGTCGACTTCGTCCGAGGCGTCACACGCCGCGAGCATGAGGAGGGGGAGAGGGAAGATCAGGAGGGTCGGGCGCATCGGGCGGGGATAACCTGCACCGCGTGAGGTTTTCCGATCTGGCCACCGCTGCCGGCGTGCTCACGCTCCTGCGTGTCGGGATCGCCGCGGTCTTGCCGCTGCTCCCGCGTGAGCTGTGGCTTCCGGCGTACCTCGGGGCGCTCCTTACCGACGTTGCGGACGGCGCCGTGGCCCGCCGGAACGGTACGGCCAGCCCGGCTGGCGCCACGCTCGACGCCTGGGCGGACAAGATCCTCGCGGTGAATGTGGGTTGGACCTTGGTGAACGCGGGCGTCGTGCCGGCACCGTGGCTGCTCCTGTGGTTCTCCCGCGAAATCCTTCAATTGCCCATGGTCTTCGCGCTCGTGCATCGTTGGCGAGTGGGAGTCGGCCGGCCCGAAACCCGCCCCCTTGGTCGCGCCACCACCCTGCTGCTCGCGTTTGTGACCGCTGCCGCGATGGTGGGCTACGCTTCCTTTCCGCTCTCCGTGATCGTCGGCTGCCTCGGTGCGGCCGCCGCAGCGGACTACGCGCGGCTACACTTCGCGCACCTGCGCTTCGAGGCTCCATGACCCTTCTCTTCCTCCTCCTCGGTTGTCCCACCTTCGCCCCGCCCTCCGACTCGAGCGACTCGTTCCCCGACGATGCCGACGCCGACGGCTGGACCGTGGAGGAGGGAGACTGCGACGACGCGGACCGCAGCATCAGTCCGGGCGCCACCGAGGTCTGGTACGACGGCGAGGACCAGAACTGCGACGACAACGACGACGACCAGGATGGCGACGGCACTGGCGTGGAGCGTGACTGCGACGACGCCGATCCCGCGGCGTTCCCGCGGGCGCCCGAGCTCTGCGACGGGATCGACAACGACTGCGACGGCGATGTGGACGACAACCCGGAGGCCGGCGTGGAACGGTATCCGGACACCGACGGCGATGGCTACGCGAGTGACTCCGCGACGGCCCGCGTGGTCTGTGAGGAGACGGCTGGGTACGCCGACGTACTCGGAGACTGCAACGATCGAGACGAGAGCGTGGCTCCCGACGCCCACGAGTACTGCAACGGCGACGACGACGATTGCGATGGGGAGATCGACGAGGAGGCCGTCGACACGGTGGCTCTGTACGCCGACACCGACGGCGACGGCCACGGCGATGCCGCCGCCTGGCTTCGCGCGTGCGAATCGCCCGAGGGCTACGTGGAGGAGGGCGACGACTGCGACGACACGCGCGCCGACGTAAACCCCAGTTTTGCCGAGCGATGCGATCTCGTCGACAACGACTGCAACGGGGTGGTGGACGACGACGCCTCCGATGCCGCGACGGTGTACGACGACCTCGACGGCGATGGCCACGGCGTGGCCGGTACGGGCCGCACCGCCTGCCCCGACTCCGGCGCGCCCGACGAGTTGGACTGCAACGACGCCGACGCGACGATCTACACCGACGCCCCGGAGCTCTGCGATCTCATCGACAACGACTGCGACACGGAAGTGGACGAGTCGGTGGTGAACGTCGACTACTACACCGATGGCGACGGCGACGGCTATGGAGACCCCGCCCTGTTCGTGGTCACCGACTGCGTAGCCCCGGCAGGCGCGGTGGGGAATGGCGACGATTGTGACGATGCGGATGCCAACGTGTCGCCCGGCGAGGTGGAACTCTGCGACGGCGCGGACAACGATTGCGACGGCACAGCGGACGTCGGGGCGCGTGACGCGGCCGATTTCTACCTCGACGACGACGGCGATGGGTATGGCGTGGCCGGCGACTCGGAGTCGCTGTGCGCGGGCGAGGGCGCCTACACCGCCGTGCTGACCGGCGACTGCGACGACGCCAACGCGGCCGCCTACCCGAGCGCTTCGGAAACCGATGACGACGCCGACGAGGACTGCGACACCCGCGTGGACGAAGACTTCGTCGTTGCGGGCGACGTGATCGTTGTGGAGGTGTCCCGCCAGCCGTGGATGGGCGGCGCCAGCGTGGACACCGACGGCCAGTGGTTTGAGGTGATGAACACGAGCGCGGCGGCCATCGACCTGTCGGGCTGGACTGTCACCCGCACCAGCACCGTGGGCACGGACAGCTTCGAGGTCGATCCCGACTCGGCGATCCTCATCCCGGCCGGCGATGTGGCGGTGTTCTGCGCCACCGACCTCTACACCATCGACACCGACCCCGACAGTTCGATGGAGTGCAACTACTTCTGGGGCGATGCCAGCCTCGCCGACACCTACACCGACACGTACGTAGACAACACGTTCCACCTCCAGCGCGACGAAGACTCCCTGAGCCTGAGTGTGGAGAGCACGGGCGTGGATACCGTGGTCTGGGACGCGACCTGGCCCACCACGGCCACCCAGTCGATGGTGCTCCTCAGCGGAAGCCGCGATGCCACGAGCAACGACGCCGCCGCCTCCTGGGAGCTTGACTCCAGCAACGTGTGGTGGGACGACGGCTCCGGCGCTCCGGAGTACGGCACGCCCGGCTCGCTGTGATGGTTGGCGGCCTCCTCGCGCTGCTCCTGATGCCCGCGTGCGAGCTTCAGGAGGCCACGGAGACCGACAACGATGGGGACGGCCTGAGCATCGAGCGGGGGGATTGCGACGACGGCGATCCCGCCATCTTTCCGGGTGCGCGTGAGGTGTGGTACGACGGCGTGGACAGTGACTGCTCGGGCGGGAGCGACGACGATCGCGATGGCGACGGCGTGAGCGGCGGGGCGAGCGGTACCGATTGTGACGACGATCGCCCCGAGGCGTACCCCGAGGCGCCCGAGCTCTGCAACGGGCTCGACGACGACTGCGACCTCGAGGTGGACGAAACCCCGGTAGACGAGCGCCCGTTCTACACCGACAACGACGGCGACGGCGCTGGCGTGGGCCTCTCCGTGGGGGTCGGGTGCGAGGCGCCGCCCGGGACGGCGTTTTCGGACGACGACTGCGACGACCTCGACGCGGCTGCGCATCCGGGTGCCCTGGAGCACTGCGACGGCGTGGACGAAGACTGCAACGGCGCCGTGGACGACGAGCCGACAGACGGTGCCCACTTCTACGTCGACGCCGACCACGACACCTTCGGCTCCACCGCCGAGTCCCGGTACGCCTGCACCGTGGAGCCGGGGTGGGCGGGCGCGGCCACCGATTGCGACGACGCCGACCCGCTGAGCTACCCCGGCGCCGTGGAGCTCTGCGACCGTCGGGACAACGACTGCGACGGCACGGCCGACGACGGCGCCACCGAAGACCGCACCTGGTTCCGCGACGCGGACCGAGACGGCGCCGGTTCCGCGGGGGTCGTCTACCCGAGCTGCGACCTTCCCGCCGGCTACGTGGCCAGCGACGACGATTGCGACGACGACGACGCGCTCATCCACCCGAACGCAGAGGAGATCTGTGACGGCGTGGATCAGGACTGCGACGGCGCGGAGGACGAAGACGCCGTCGATGCCGCGTGGTGGTACCCGGACGAGGATGGAGATGGGGCAGGGGGGGAAGCAGCGCGGGTGTGGGAGTGTGCGAGCCCCGAAGGCTTCATCCCCACGGGCGGCGACTGCGACGACGCCGATGCCGCGAGCGCGCCGGGGGCCGCGGAGTCGTGCAACGGAGTCGACGACAACTGCGACGGCGCCGTAGACGAGCGCACGGCCGCCGACGTGTCGGCCTGGACGCCGGACCTCGACGCCGACGGCTTCGGTGTCGCTGGTGACTCCCTGCTCGCGTGTCAGCCCCCCGCCGGTTGGGGCGAGGGCACCGACGACTGCGATGACAGCGAATCCAGCGTACACCCCGGTGCTCGCGAGCGCTGCGACGGGCTCGACAACGATTGCGACGGGGAGGTGGACGACGAAGGCGCCGACGCTGGCCTCTGGTTCGAGGACACCGACGCCGACGGGTACGGCGCAGGGGAGGGGACCCTCGCGTGCACCGCCCCTGCCGGCGCCAGTGGCAATGCCTACGACTGCGACGACTCGGATGCGTCGCGCGCTCCCGGCCGCCCCGAAGTGGAGAACGACCTCGACGACGACTGCGATGTACTCGTCGATGAGGAGTCGATCGTGGCGGGGGTGCTGGTCGTCTCCGAGGTGATGCGGCAACCCTACGCCGGTGGCTCGGGCACGAGCACCAACGTGAACGCGCAGTGGTTCGAGGTTCACAACCCCGGCACCGCCGACGTGGACGTGTCGGGCTGGTTCGTGTCCGACCAGGACGGGGACGGCTTCTACTTTCCTGCGGCCTTCGACCTCGTGGTGCCTGCGTCCGGTCACCTTGCCTTCTGCTACGACGACGCCACGTTCGCCGACCCCTCAGACTGCGCCTGGCAGTGGGGCGACGTGACCGCAGGCACCCCCTGGACCGACCCCACCTACGCCTTCGACCGCGACGAGGACCTCGTGGCCTTACGCGCAGGAGCGCTCCTGGTCGACGAGGTGCACTGGACCTGGGACGAATCCCTCGGCTACTGGCCCCGCAACGCCACCTACGCGATGCGTCTCGACGACGACGCGCTCTCAGCCTCCGAAAACGACCTGCTCGCCAACTGGTGCGATGCCTCCGCGAGCACCGTGTGGTCCGCTGAAGGGCTCGGCGCGTACGACGATCACGGCACTCCGGGGGGCCCCAACGGTTCGTGCGACTGACTGGCGCCTAAGGAAAGTAGTAGCGTGCCCCGAGGTCGCCGCGGGGTTGCAGCAAGCACGCCGCCGCCCCGCAGAAGTCGAAGGCGTACACCCCGAGGCCCACGTCGAGAAAGATGTCGAGCGGGAGGTCGTGGAGCTTCAGGTCCACTCCAAGTCCTGCGCCGCCCCCCAACTTGCCAGCAACGAAGCCAGGCTTCGCCCAGAACCCAGCGTCGACACCGGCCAGCCAATAGAGGTCGAATCGCCCGAACTCGGTGTCGCGCACCGTGAAGATGTCCATCTCGAAGTTCGCTCGAAGCTGCTGCAGTTCGATCGCGTTTCCCACGTAGCCGCTCACCCCGATGGTGGGGTTGAACCAGTACTTGCCGGCCACTCCGATGATGCCGTTGCCGAAGGAGGCGCCGACCCCGAGCTGCCGGGCGGTGCCGACTTCGGAGGCGGCTTGGGCGGGCGCGAGGAGAGCGAGGAGGAGGGGAAACAGCATGGCAGCTCCGGCAGCCCCCCGTAGCCCGGTGGTCGCTACCGTTCATCCTCTCCGCGCCGCCCTTGCCGCAGATGGGGCGTGGGTTAGTTGGGTGGGCTCCCAGGGCGATCGCAAAGTCGCCGATAGGCCTCTGGGGGATCGACCAACGCCATGAATTCTGATCTACTGGCCGCGGCGGCGTCGCCTCCGCCGCGAGGTAGAGCATGGCGGACGCCACCGACATCCGCGATCTCCTAGGTCGATTCTCT
>CANKOI010000098.1 GCA_947484175.1 Deltaproteobacteria bacterium | reverse complement strand
GGCGTTGCGCGGCGCTCCCGAGCGGGTCGTCCTGGCCGACCTCACCGCCGAGCTGCCGGAGCTGGCGGCCGGCATTGCTGGGCTGGCCCTCCCTGCGTCGAAGGCGCCCGAGGACCGCCGACTCGCGGAGCTCCTTCTCCGAGGCTAAGCCCCGCGACATGGCGGCACCCTCTGCGATCGTCGTTCCCCCGGCCGTGCGGCGGCTGGCGGCTTTCGTGGTAGTCGTGGCGTTGGCGTTGTGCGCGTGGCAGGTGCAACGGGACGGCGAGCGGAACGCGGGGCGCGAGGCTGCGCAGCAGGTGGCTGAGGAGCCGGTGGTGACGGACAATGTCCCGATCACGGAGGCGTTGGCTTGGCGCGTGGTTCGGTGGCGGGGGCGCTGGGAAGGGGTTCCCCACCTGATCGCGGGGCGGCAAGAGAAGGCGGGTCTAGGGTATGGCCTTGCCCAGTTGTTCGTACGCGACGATGGCGCTCGGCTGCTCGTGGATCGCGGGTGGATTCCGGCCGAAGGAGTGGCCGAGGTCGTGCGCCAGATCGGCGAGGGGGGAGCAGTGGAGCTCGTGGCGCAGCTTCGCCCAGCCTTCGGGAACGGGGGGGCGGTGGCGCTGGCGGGCCACGGGACCTCGATCTGGGCGGCCAAGACGTGGCCCTCCATTCAGGCCGCTACTGAGGCGAAGGGGCCGCTGGTGGGGGTAGCCGGCGGCGAGGGTGGCGGGAGGCAGGCCATGGAACCGCCCCTCGACGGGTTCGAGCGGGTGCCGGCCCGCGACGACACGAGCCTCCATTACGCGGCGCAGTGGCTCGCCATCGCGGGAATCGGGGCGATCATCCTGACGCCTGCCGCCCTGCGCTATGCCCGCCGAATTCTGGGTGCCTGATCGGGGCTGCCGGGGTAGATGTGCGCCCCTCGAAACCTCTAGGGAGTCCCCGCCCATGGTACCGGCCCGTCCGTCGTTGGTCATGATGGCCCTGCTCGGCTCTGCTGCATCAGGGTGCGCCGCCGAACTCCCCACGGAGGCTTCGGCCCGCGGCGAAGTCCTCTTTAAGAACTGTGTGCAGTGCCACGGCGACTCCGGCGAGGGCAGCACGCTGATGAACGCACCCGCGATTGCGGGCCTTCCCCAGTGGTACGTGGAGGCTCAGGTCACCCACTTCCAGACGGGCTGGCGCGGCGCGCATGCCGACGATGTGGAGGGCTTGAAGATGCGGCCGATGTCGCGCACGCTCAAGTCGGCGGCCGATGTGTCGCTGGTTTCCGCGCATGTGTCGAAGCTGGCCGTGAACCGAGGTGAGGCCTCGCTTGTGGGCGATGTCGCCAAGGGGCAGAGTGCCTATGCCACGTGCTCCGTATGCCACGGCGCCGATGGCACGGGCAACGAGGCGATGAAGGCACCTCCGCTTCGCCAGCTCAACGATTGGTACATCGTGGCCCAGCTCCGGAAGTTCAAGACTGGCGTTCGCGCGTACGAACCGGCAGATGCTTCGGGCGCCACCATGAAGGCCATGGCCGGTGCGGTGCCCGACGAGGCTGCGATGCGCGATCTGGCCGCCTACATCCACACGCTTCCGCTGTGAGGTCGACATGAGCCAGCCGACACCCAACGAAGCCACCGTGCTCACCGACAAGGTCTTCCTCATCACGATCTTCAGCGTGTTCGCCTTCGGGGCCGCTGTCATCGTCTACGTCATCTCCTGATGCGGAGCCGCTGAGATGCTCGAACACTACATGCAGCAGGGGTCATCCTACGCCAGCCAGATCGACGGTCTGGTGTGGATGGTCCTCCTGATGACCGGCTTCTGGTTCTTCCTCGTCCAAGGAGCCCTGTTCTACCTGCTCTGGCGCTACCGGGCTCGGCCGGGGCACAAAGCGGTGTACCTCGACGACGCAGCCGAGCACGCGTTCGAGGTGAAGTGGATCGAGATCCCCCACCGCGTGATCCTCATCTGCGACGTGGCCGTGATCATTGGCGCTATCACGGTGTGGTCCGACATCAAGCTGAGCGCCCCGAAGCACGATGAGGTGATCCGGGTGGTGGCTCAGCAGTGGGCCTGGACCTTCACCCACGCGGGCCCTGACGGTGAGCTCGACACGGCCGACGACATCGTCGCCATCGATGAGATGCACCTGCAAGTGGGCAAGACCTACTCCTACGAGCTGGGTGCGAAGGACGTGTTGCACGCCTTCAGCGTGCCGGTGTTCCGCCTCAAGCAGGACGCGATCCCGGGCCGGGTGATCACCGGCTGGTTCAAGCCCACCCTCGTCGGCGAGTTCGACGTGCAGTGCGCCGAGATCTGCGGCATCGGGCACGGCATCATGCCGGCGCGCCTCTATGTCGAAACGCCGGAGGCGCATGCCGCCTGGCTGGCCAATCCCACCCACTACCTCGCCTACAAGTTCTAAGGCGGAGCGAATCATGGCCGAAACCCACGGGCACGAAGCGCACGGGCACGACGCTCACGCTCACCACGAAGAAGGTTGGTTCACCAAGTACTTCTTCTCGACCGATCACAAGATGATCGCCAAGCAGTACCTGTTCACGGGCATGCTGCTGGGAGCGGTCGGCGCTTATTTCGCCTACGTCTTCCGGATGCAGATGGCGTTCCCGAACAAGCCGGTTCCCGGCTACGGGCTGGTCACGGGCGCCGACTACAACTCGCTGGTCACCAACCACGGCGCCATCATGATCTTCTGGGTCGCGATGCCCGTGTTGATCGCGGCGTTCGGGAACTTCCTGATCCCGTTGATGGTCGGCTGCGACGACATGGTGTTTCCGCGGATCAACCGGCTCAGCTACCAGATTTTCCTGCTCAGCGCGATCGTCTTGGCCGCGTCGTTCTTCGTTCAAGGCGGTGGCTTCGGCGGCGCGTGGACCGCCTACCCGCCGCTCTCCGCGAAGGCCGAGTACAGCCTCACCCCGCTGGGGCCGACCTTGTGGCTGGCCGCGGTGGCGCTGGAATTCGTAGCCTTCCTGCTGGGTGGCATCAACTTCGTCACGACGGCGATGAACTCGCGGGCGCCGGGGATGAAGGCGTTCGACATCCCGATGGCGGTGTGGATGATCGTGATCGCGAGCATCCTGTTCATGTGCTCCGTGGGTCCGCTCGTGGCGGGCGCGGTAATGCTGATGTTCGACCAGCAGGTGGGCACCGGCTTCTTCGACCCCGACCGTGGGGGTGACCCCGTTCTCTGGCAGCACCTTTTCTGGTTCTTCGGCCACCCCGAAGTGTACGTGGTGCTCCTGCCCGCGCTGGGTTTTGTGGCGGAGATCATCACGGTGTTCTCGCGGAAGCGGTTGTTCGCCTACAAGACGGTGCTCTACACGACCATCGGTACGGGCGTCCTCAGCTTCTTCGTGTGGGCCCACCACCAGTTCATCGCGGGCATCGATCCCCGCATGGCCAACGTGTTCTCGGTCACCACCGTGCTCATCTCGATCCCCATCGCCGAGATGATGTTTGTGTACATCGCCACCATGTTCGGCGGTTCGATCTCGTTCAGCGTGCCGATGTTGTGGGCGCTCGCCTTCATCGTCGAGTTCCTGCTCGGCGGCGTTACCGGCATCTTCCTCGGGGCCAGCGGGGCCGACATCTACTTCCACGACACGTACTTCGTGGTCGCGCACTTCCACTACACGTTCTTCCCGATCGCGATCATCGGCACCTACGCCGGCCTCACGTACTGGTTCCCGAAGATGTTCGGTCGCCACATGAACGAGGCTGTGAACAAGGTGCACTTCTGGGTGACGATCACCAGCTTCAACGGCATCTTCCTGCCGCTGTTCATCCTTGGGTCGGCTGGCGACCATCGCCGCATCTTCGACTACAGCAACTTCCCCGAGCTCTCCCAGCCCTGGATGCAGGACATGCGGGTGTTCGCCACGGTCTGCCTGCTGATCATGCTCGCGGCGCAGCCGCTGTTCCTCGTCAACTTCTTCTACAGCATGTTCAAGGGGAAAAAGGCCGAGGCCAATCCCTGGAACGCGAACACGCTGGAGTGGCAATGCCCGTCGCCGCCTCCGCACGGGAACTTCTCGCCGCTGCCCGAGGTGTATCGCGGTCCTTACGAGTACAGCGCTGAAGGTCGAGACCAAGACTTCTGGCCGCAGAACTCCCCCACCTGACACCGAGCAGGAGACGTCATGGTTCGACCTATTGCCACCACACGTTCGGCCTCGGGCGTACCCACGGGCCGGCTTGCCGTGTGGTGGCTGATCGCCTCAGAAATAGTGATCTTCGGTGGGCTTCTGGTCTGCTACCTGCTGCACCGGCTGGGGCACCCGGAGTGGGCCACCTATGCTTCGCACACCAACACGTGGGCGGGCGCATTCAACACGTTCGTGTTGCTCACGTCGAGCCTCTCGGCGGTGTTGGCCCACAAGGCGGCCGAGGAGGGCAATGGGGCGAAAGCGGCAAACCTGCTGCTCGTCACGTGCGGCGGAGCGCTCACCTTCCTGGTGGTGAAGGCCTTTGAGTGGACCTACGAGATCCAACACGGCTTCACGATCACCGCGAACGGCTTTTGGGCGTTCTACTACACCGCGGCGGGCCTGCATGGCCTGCACGTGATCGCGGGTGCGATCATCATGCTCATCGTCGCGGCCGACGCGCGGAAGGGCAAGGAACTGCAGCGCGTGGAGCTGATCGGCATTTACTGGCACTTCGTTGATCTGGTGTGGATCTTCCTTTTCCCGCTCCTCTACATCGCCAAGTAGGCGCTCGGGGTCCATCATGTCGGCACCTTCTCCGCACTCGCACGAGCATCATCCCGACGCGCACGGTGGCGCTCATGCCACCAACTACGTAAAAATCTGGGCCATCCTGCTGGTCCTCCTCGCGGTGAGCCTCATTGGTCCCGAACTCGGGATTCGCACCGTCACGCTGCTCACGGCCTTCGGCATCGCCGTGGTGAAGGCGTACATGGTGGCGAAGTACTTCATGCACCTGAACATCGAACGTCGCTTCGTGGTGCAGTTGCTCGTGGTTTGTTTGGGCCTGATGACGCTGTTCTTCTTGGCCACGGCCCCCGACGTGATGAAACACTGGGGCATGAACTGGCGGAATGAGTCGGCGAAGAACGCCAACATTCCGGAGGCCGTGCATCATGAGGCCGGCGCTGAGGCGGGGCACGAGGCGGCTCCGGCGGGCCACGAGGCGGCCCCTGCGGCGCACGAGGCGGCTCCGGCGGCGCACGGCGCCGGCGAGTAAGGTCCGATGGCGGAAACGAACACGATCCGGGCGCGGCCGGTGAAGGGGCCGCCGATCATCCAGAGCGAAGTCTTCGCGATGATCATCTTCGTGTTCGCGGACGTAATGTTTTTTGCGGGCTTCATCAGCGCCTACGCGCTCGTTGGCGCCCGCGCGCCTGTGGGTTGGTGGCCACCCCCGGGCGATCCGGCCTTGCCCGTCGCGGCGGCGGGCGGTGCCACCGTCGCGCTGCTGCTGTCAGGCGCAGCGGTGTTCTACGCGGGGTGGGCAGCGCGGAGCAGCCTTGCGAACGCGGTGCGGCCCCTCGGCGTGGCGCTCGCCTTGGCGGTGGGCTTCTTGGGCTACCAGGTCTTCGAGTTCGTGCGGCTCCTCGGGGTGGGCTTCACCCTGCAATCGAGCGCCCACGGCGGATTCTTCTACACGATGGTGGGGGCACACGGTCTGCACGCGATGAGCGCGGTGGCTGTCCTGGCTTGGGCGATGCGCTTGGTCGCTGCCGGCACGCTCTCGCCCGGCGCCTTCGGTGCCGTCCGGCTCTATTGGTACTTCGTCGTGCTGCTCTGGCCCGCGATCTACCTCACGGTGTACCTGTGATCCGCGGCGGCCTCGTGCTCGCGCTGCTCGCGGCGCCGAGCGTGGCGAACGCCTGCGCCACCTGCATGGACCCGCGGGAGGGCAGCCGCACGCTCCTGTGGGTGACGATCTTCCTGAGCCTCCTTCCGCTGGGACTCTTGGCGTCGATCGGTAGTTTCTTGTGGTGGCGCGCGCGCACTTCGCTGGCAGTCGTCGCGCCTTCTCCTGACCTTCCTCCTTTGGAAATTCGATGAACGCTCTTCGTACCCTTCTCCCGTTCGCCACGCTCTTCGCGTTTTCGTGCGCCGCGATCCCAGAAGATCCCCTCTCGGTCCGCACGCGCTATCGGGGCCACTACGGCGGCCCCTGCAACGCATGGGTGAAGAGCCCCGAGAGCGGCCGGGAGTATTGCTCTTCGCCGAAGGTGGGCTTCAGCACGGATCAGGCCTACGCCGATGCCGCCCCCAAGGTCGACGATGCCGCCTTCGTGGGCTTCGATGACAAGACGCCCGAAGAGAAGCAGGCGCTGCTTGTCAGCGAAGGCAAGGCGGTTTTCGCCAACAACTGCGCCTCGTGCCACAAGGCCGACGGCGCGGGCGAAGGCACGATGTACCCTCCGCTCGTCAACGACCCGGTGGTGAACAACGCCGACCCCGCGGAGCAGCTGGCCGTCGTGCTCAAGGGCCTTTCGGGCAAGGAGATCGGCGGAGTGGCCTACTCCGCCGCGATGACGCCCTTCGGGCACCTCACGGACAATCAGATCGCGGCGGTAGCCACCTACGAGCGGAACAGCTGGGGCCACGCGGCGGGCATGGTGGAACCGGCGCAGGTGAAGGCGGCGCGCTAAGGCGCGCGGGGTGGTGGGCGTGGAGAAGCTGCAGGAGTACTGGCAGGTAGCGGGGCCGACCTTGGCGTTCATGCTCGGAGTGAGCGTGTTGGCGCTGGCGTTGGCGCTGGAGCGGTGGCTCACCCTCTGGCGCGCACGGAATGCGCTCACTCGCGTGGAGGAGAAGGTGCTCGAGGCCGCACGACGCGGAGACTTCGAAGCGAGTCGGCGTCACGCAGATGCGCTCCCGTCGCCCATCCGCGAGGTGTTTACGGCAGGGCTTGATCGCGCGCTCGGTCGCGTGCGTGGCGAGTTCGCCACCGCCATGACTCGGGAAAGCCGTAGGGCGGTCGCGCACCTTCGTGGGCCGTTGTGGCTTTTGGGGTCGGTCGGGGCGTTGATGCCCTTCGCCGGGCTCCTCGGCACGGTCGTCGGCGTGATGAGCAGTTTCGAGGCGATCGGAACGAGCGGACAGGGAGGCTTCGCCGTGGTTTCAGCGGGCATCTCGGAGGCCCTGATTGCAACGGCGGCCGGCCTCTTTGTCGCGCTCGAGGCCGTGCTGTTCTTCAACGCCCTGAGCCAGCAGGTTGCGGGTGTCGGGCGCGAGCTGAATCTCGCCGTAGACGAGATCGGGGAGCTGATCCGCACGGGGAGGACGCATGCAGAGCGGCCCGTCGTCGACGGCTGATGAAGACGCCGACGACACGGCGCTTTTCTCCGAGATCAACATCACCCCGCTCACGGACGTTTTCCTCGTCCTGTTGATCATCTTCATGGTGGTGTCGAGTTCGTTGGTGGAGGCGGAGCGGCAGGCCACCGAAGCCAAGAATCTCCTGTCGGAGCGCGCTCTGTCGGTGCTCACCCCACAGGGTACGGGCGACAGCCCGCTCATCCCCAAAGACATCGTGATCTCCGTGTCGCCCGACGGCACCATCTTTCTCGAAGGGGAGACTTTTCCGATCGCTGTCCTCGCGGAGCGGCTCCGGGCGGTGGAGAAGGGGGCGACGGCCACGCGTGTCGTGGTGCGCGGCGATCAGGAGGCTCAGTACAAGCTCGTTTGGCAGGTGATTCGGGCCGCGCAGTCGGCGGGCTTCGAGGACGTGGCGCTGGCAAGCCGGGCGCTCTCAGGGCCCTGAGCGCTCAGGCCGCTCCCGCCGCCGAGGCTGGCACGATGCTGAGATACAAGAGCGGCCGCGGCCCTAAGGCACAGATGGTGCCGCGGTAGTAGGCCTCTACCCCTGGCGCCAGCGGGTGGTCGGCAAACGCGGCGCGCACCGCGGCCACCGAGGCTCCGTTTTGGAGGGCGCGGACCAGCGCCTCCTCCGCGAGGGGGCCACGAAGTTCGGCGAGAACCGACGCGGGGAGCGGTGGACCGTGAACGGGCACCGTCTCAGGTACGAGGCCGGAGGCCACCCAGCCGGCTGCCCGCTCGTCGTGGGTGGATACGGAGGGGGCGGCAAGTGCCGCGCAGAGCGTGCGCCACCCGGCCGGGTCGGCCGGGTGGCGCATGGCCCTCCGCCACGCGCCGACGGCGGCGAAGCCGTCGGCGCCGTGGCGGAGGGCGCCCCCCCCCAAAATCTCGATGCCGTGGGCCTCGTCGAGGAGGCCTACGAAGGTGGCGGCCCCCTCAGGATCGCCGCGTCGAAGCGCTTCACGGAGCTGGATTGCGGCCTGGCCGGCGGGACTGTTCACCGCGCCCCGTTATGCCGCTCGGATGGACCTGGCGCACCTTGCCGACGAGCTCGTGGCGGCGCTTCGGGCGCAGCTCCCCGACGACGTGATCCTCGAAGGCTTCGAGGTGGAGCTCGGCGAGCACGTCGGGGTGGATGCCGAGGCGTTGCGCGCGGCGCTTCAACTGCGTGTGCCCGGCGTGGACGTGCAGATCCTCAAGGTTGAGGGGCTCTTGCGTTGCCTCGACTGCGGTGCCGAATATCCGGCGGACGAGGCGCCCTGTCCGGTTTGTGGCAGCGCTCGTTCGGAGCATGCGCATGGGCAGGAGCTGTCGGTGCGCCGGGCCTGGGCGCGCCCGCGGCCCTGACTCGGGATACGGCGGCGGCGCGACGGAGCGGCGATGAGCTTCAAGCGGGACGCGCTGGACTACCACAGCGAAGGAAGGCCGGGGAAGATCGAGATCATTCCCACGAAGCCGCTGTATACGCAGCGCGACCTTTCGTTGGCCTACACGCCGGGCGTTGCCGAGCCTTGCCTCGCCATCAAGGCACGGCCCGACGACGTGTACAAGTACACGGCGAAGGGCAACCTCGTGGCGGTGGTCACGAATGGAACAGCGGTTCTGGGTCTCGGCAACATCGGGCCCATGGCCGGCAAGCCGGTGATGGAGGGGAAATCCAACCTCTTCAAGAAGTTCGCGGATATCGACTCGGTGGACATCGAGCTCGACGCGAAGACTCCGGCGGAGGTCATCGCCGCGGTGAAGGCGATGGCGCCTACGTTTGGGGGCATCAACCTTGAGGACATCAAGTCGCCGGACTGTTTCGAGATCGAGCGGGCGCTGCAGGGCCTTTGCGACATCCCGGTGTTCCACGACGATCAGCACGGCACCGCCATCATCGCGGGGGCCGGCATCATCAACGCCTGCCACATCGCGGGGCGCCAGCCGGCTGAGCTGAAGGTGGTGTTCTCGGGCGCGGGGGCGGCGGCCGTCGCCACGGCGATGATGCTGGTGTCGATTGGCGTCCTGCGGGAGAACATCTACATGTTCGATGCCGAGGGGCTGCTCTACAACGGGCGTACGGTAGACGTTTTCCCCGAGAAGATGGCCTTCGCTCAGGGCACGGAGGCCCGGCCGTTGAAGGAGGTGATCGCCGGAGCGCACGTGTTCATCGGACTCTCCGTGGGCGGTGCCCTCAAGCCCGAGCTGCTGGCGAGCATGGCGGAAACCCCCATCATCTTCGCGATGGCGAACCCGGAACCCGAGATTCATTACGATGAAGCCAAGGCTGTCCGGCCGGATGCGATCGTCGCCACCGGCCGGAGTGACACCCCGAATCAGGTGAACAACGTTCTCGGGTTTCCGTTCGTGTTTCGCGGAGCGCTCGATTGTCGGGCCCGGGCCATCAACGAGGAGATGAAGATCGCGGCCGTTCACGCGCTGGCGCGGCTCGCCCGCGAGAAGGTTCCTGATGAGGTTCTGTCCGCGTATGAGCTAGATAATCTACATTTCGGCCCCGACTACATCATTCCCAAGCCCTTCGACCCGCGGGTGCTCCTCTGGGTGGCTCCGGCCGTGGCGGAGGCCGCGGCGCGCTCCGGAGTGGCGCGGGAGCCCATCGCGGACCTCGAGGCCTACCGTGCGCAGTTGGAGCGGCGACTGGAGCGGAGCAAAGAGGTGCTTCGTCCTGTGATGTCCCGGGCGCAAAAGCAGCAGCGGCGGGTCGTGCTGTTCGACGGGACTCACCCGAAGGTGCTTCGCGCTGCCCAGATCCTTGTGGAGCAGAAGATTTGTCGTCCGATCCTCGTGGGCGAGGAGTGGAAGGTGCTCAAGCGCGCCGAGGAGCAGATGGTTTCGCTCGATGGGATCGAGATCGTAGACGCTCGGAACGACCCCCGAGTGGCGCACTACGCCGAGCGCCTGTGGGAAGACCGGAAGCGTAAGGGCATGACGATGCAGGCGGCGCGCCAGCTCCTCGAAAAGCCCGTCGGGTATGGCGCGATGATGGTGAAGTGTGGCGACGCCGACGGGATGGTGGGTGGCCTGAGCACCCCCTACGCGGCCACGATGCGGCCGGCGTTGCAGATCATCGGGGCCGACCCGACGGTCACCTGTGTGAGCGGCGCCTACGTGATGCTGTTCAAGAACCGGGTGTACTTCTTCGGCGACTGCACCGTGAATATCCTTCCTTCACCTGCCCAGTTGGCGCAGATCGCCATCAGTACGGCGCGGTTGGCGCAGTCGCTCGGCTACACGCCGCGGGTGGCGATGTTGTCCTACTCGGACTTTGGCGAACACCGCGACAACCCCGAGGTGACCAAGATTCCCGACGCGATTCGGATCGTGCGGGAGCGTTGGCCCGACCTGGTCATCGACGGGGAGATGCAGGCCGATACCGCGGTGAACGCGGAGCTGGCCGCCCAGGACTTCCCTTTCTCTCAGATCCAGGGCGATGCAAACGTGCTCGTCTTTCCTGGCCTCGCTTCCGGCAACATCGCCTACAAGCTCCTGCGCGAGCTTGGCGGCGCCACCGCTGTGGGCCCTGTCCTCATGGGGCTTCGCCGGCCCGTGAACGTCCTCGCTCTCGGGGCCGCCGTCCGCGACATCGTCAACATGGCTGCCCTCACCGTTCATCAGGTCCTCGAGCTCGAGGACCGCGGAGTCTCTCGTGCCTGATCCTCGTCTCGCCGCTCTCCTCGCCCAGTCCGGCGATGCCGCCACCGTTGCTTGGTGCCACCACGGCACGGGCGACGCTGCCTCTCTCCCCGATCCTGAGCTGGCCATCGCGGCCGCGGCAGAGCTCGGCAACGTGTCCGCGCTTCAGGGCGTCCAGGCTCCGAAGGCCTTGCGGAAGGCGGCGGCGGCGGCGCTTCACCGGCTGAAGTCCCGCGGTGTCAAGGTGGCCGACGTAGTGGCGCCCCGCAGCTTCTCCTTGAGCCGGGAGCAACTCGATGTTCCCGCCCGCGCCTGGCTGGGTGCCCCCAACGCCATGGGGAACTGCATCGTCGTGCTCACGGCCACGGACTTCGATGGCAGCTGCATCGTGGAGGTCGTGGTCGGTGGCGACAAGGTGCAGGACCAGCACGGGCACGCCCCCCGCAACGAGCTCCGTCGCTTCTGGAAAGACATGGACGCCGACCCCACCATGGCCCAAGTTCCCTTTCTCGCGGGTCTCCACCTCGCCGATCTGGCCGTGCGCGGCAAATCGGTGCACGGTTGGGACCACTTTCTCAGCAAGGTGTCCAAGCCGACCCTGGCGAACGCCCGGCTCTCCGACCCCCTTGTGCATGCACTCCCGGCGAGCGACGCCGCTCCAGAGGGCTGGCTGCTCCCTGCTTGGCTGATCCCCGGCCGTTCCACCGAGGCCGCCCTCTCAGCCATGCCGCAGGACGCGGGCCCTTCCGAGGAGGGTTGGCTCTCGACCTCGCTCGACGGAGTCCTCGATGCGGCCACGCGGGAGAAGTTCGCCGCCGCGGCAGACTTCAGCGCCACGGTGTTTGGCGTTCTCGGGAAAGGTTCGTCCGCCGCTTCCGCCCTGTCGGTGGCGGCACGCCTTCGGGCGGGCGATGCCGGCTCGACGTTCCCGGAATTGCGCAGCGCCCTGTTGGTGGCGGTGTTTCAGGAAATCCAGCGCGGCCAGGACGAGCAGCGGAAGGACATGGAGGCCATGATGCACAAGTTTGGCGCCCCCGGCGGGGCCTGACCGATGGCGGAGCGCGAACCGATCGCGCTCGTCGTCGTGCTCGTGCTGCCCGTGGTGCCGCTGGTCTGCGCCATCGCTCGTATGTGTGAGGTGCTGGCGGGCGGGGGCATGGACCCGACCCTTGTGCCCGACCCCTGGCCGGTTCCGTTCTTCAACCGGGTCGGCGTCGGAGCCGTCGTAGCTGTGATGTGCCTCGGGCCTGCGTGGAGATGGGTGCAGACCTCTCCGGATTCCGCGGTCCGTGCGTTGCCGAGGCTGCTCTCCGGTGTAGCCGCGGTCGCCTTCCTTCAGGCGCTCGTGGCACCGTGAGCGGAGAGACGCTCCTGCAACTGGGCCAGGCCGTCCACGGGCACCTCGGTTGGCTGGCGGTGGCCGCGCTCGTCCATCCGGCGCTCCTCCTCCGTCGCCCGGGCCGCCGCGCTGCGTGGGCCGTTCGCGCCGCCGTGGTGCTGGTCACGCTGGTGGCCCTCGGCGGCGCCGCGCTCTACCCGAGCTACCGCACGCAGTTGCGGCCGGGGCTCTTCGAAATGTCGCCCACCATGGGATGGTCGTTTGAGCGTAAGGAAGCACTGGGGCTGTTCGTGCTGACCTTCTCGTGGGTGGGGGGTGTGTCGGCCTGGCTGAGCGAGAGGAGGGGGCCGCAGGCAGCGCCGCTCCGCGAGGCCGCCGCCTTGGCGTTCGCGCTGGCGGCCACCGCAGCGGCGGTCGTGGCCACGCTCGGCACGGCCGTGGGGCTGTGGACTCGGTTCTGAGCGGCGAGGGCTCGGCTCAGCGAGGGGAGGAAGACTCGGGCAGGGCCGCACCGGGGTCGATCCTCGCGACCGCGCCGGCGGCGGCCCAGCCCTTCCGCCCGTCGGGCAGCACGAGCAGCAGGCGGTCGTTCGTCTCCTCGGCGACCGCGAGCTCCGCACCCGCGTGCAGCGTGAGGAGCACGACACCGCCGCCGAGATCGGAGTGCAGGGGCAGCGTGTCGGCGAGGACCACCGCGCCGGCGGGCAGCCCCGCTTCCGCGGCGCCGCCCGCCGCCAGCACGAGGCCCACACACGCCGCAACTGCGCCGATCGCGGGCGCGGGCAAGGCGGGCACTCGCCGCCGCGACGCGGCGGCGAGCAGGCCGAAGCCGACGAGCAGGCCGCCCGCGGCTAGCGCCTCGTCGGCCGTCAGGGCGCCCTGCCAGGGCGCCCAGTCGGGCGCGGGGTCGGGCATCACCACGTTGTCGGCAACCGTGCGGCGGGCGAAGGCGAGGTTCGCGGCGGCGTCGGGGTCGCGGGGGGCGAGGGCGAGGGAACGGCGCCACGCCGTGATGGCGAGGGGCACCTCGGCGCGGCGGTAGAGCACGTTGCCGAGGTTGTAGTAGACGTCGGCGTCTACGGCACCGGCCGCGAGGGCGTCGCGGTAGCCGGCTTCGGCGCTAGCGAGGTCGCCGGCGGCAAGGGCGGTGTTCGCCCGCTCAAACTCGGGTTCCCCGGCGGCGAGGGCGAAGCTCAGGCTCAGGAGCGTCATGCTTTCGCCTCCACCCAAGCCCGCAGGCGGGCCTCGGGCAGCCCGCTCGCGCCGCGGTAGCGGGCGAGGTCGAGTTCACGGTACAGCGCGGCGGCCTCCTCGCCGAGCGGGAGAACGTCTTCGCGTTTGAGCTCAGGCTCCGCCCGCTCAAGGCGCCGGGCGGCCTCTTCTCGGAAGATGCGCTCCAGGCCCGCGAGGCGGCCTTCTGGGTCCACGGGAAGGTCGGCGAATCCGTAGGCCGTGGTGGCGGCCACGCGGCGGGTGCGGCGCAGGGCGGGGAGGGCCTGCACGCCGAGCCAGGCCAGTCCGGGAATGCAGGTGAGCCAGGCCCAGGCACCGGAGAGCGGTGCCGACAGCGACACGTTGGTGCGCACCGGAAGAATGTCTTCGGCCTCGGCGGGCACGGCCGCCCGTTCGGCAGCGCCGCCTGCGCTGAACGTTTCCAACGCGGCGGGGGCCGCCGAGCCGGTGACGTTCAGCGTGATCGCGTCGAGCCGGACGGCTTCGTAGCGACCGGACGCCGGATCGAACCAGTTCGCTTCGAGCGGCGGGAGGGTGAGGGGCCCCGCGGCGGCGGGCACCACCGCACGCTTGAACGTGGCCACCGACGCCACCGCGCCGTCGGCGAGTTTGCTCGAGGTGGAGGGAGTGTCGTCGTACACCCGGAAGGTCTCGCCGCTCCAGCGGGGGAGCGTGTAGCCGGCCAGCGTGCCGTTCCCGCTGAGCGTGACATCGACCGTTACGGTGTCGCCCACCCGCACATCGGTGCTGCTGGGCCGGGCCTCGAAGTGGAAGGTGCCCACCAGACCGCTGAACTGGGCGGGGCGCCCCTCCGTGGGCAGGGGTTTCACCACGATCGGCAGGGAGTTGGCCACCAGCGTGTCGTTCTCGACGTCCGCGAACATCGGCAGGTCGTTGAAGAAGTCGTTGCGCCCCCGTTTGCGGCGCACCGCGTACTGGGCGAGCAGGCTTCCTCCGGCCAGCGTAGTTTTTCCGCCCTTCTGGGCACGCATCGGGTACCACAGCTCCTCGACGGTGAGCGGTGTGGCCCCTTGGCCGATGCGGTACTCGGCTGTGAGCGGCTCGATGCCGGGCTCGGTGGCGAGCAGCGGATTCTCGGGCGGCCCCCAGCGGGCGCTCACGATCTGGCGGGAGGTGGCCACCCGCATGTGAACGACCACGAGCTGCCCCACCCACACGTCACCGTTAGGGAGGTCGGCCACGAGTTCGTCGGTACCCCCGGCGGTGCCTCGTTCGCCGACGGTGAGGTGCACGGCGGGGGCCACGACGGGTTGGGCGTCACCGCGCAGCGACAGCGGGCCGATGTCGTACTCTCCGGCCAGCATTCCGGTGACCTTGTACCGAAAGGTGACGATCTCGTGCGTTTGGAAGTTGAGCATCTCGCGGGAGATCGAGCGGGAGTCAAACTCCACGCGGAGGCCGTCTGGAACGGCAATGGCGGGCGGCTTGGGTACGCTGGCGTCGGTCACCTGCACGTAGAGGTCGACCGTCTGGCCGGCGACGATCTCGGGCGCGGCAAGCTGCATCACCACGGAGGCGGCGGACGCGAGGGTGAACAGGGAGAGCATCACCAGTCCTTCTCGGTGGTGTCGCCGCTCACCCGCGTGCGGGGGCGCCCGTCCATGACGGCGTCTACGAGCCTCGCGGCTTCCTCGGGGGTCATGGCGGCGTCGGGGTCGGGCTCTCCGGCTACGCCCGCTTTCGGCGTGCCGGTATCGCCCTCGGCAGCATTCTCGGAACCAGCGGGCTGCTCTTGTCCAGCCTCGCCTTCCTGCGGCTCGCCCTGCTGCGGCTCGCCCTGCTGCGGCTCGCCCTGCTGCGGCTCGCCCTGCTGCGGCTCGCCCTGCTGCGGCTCGCCCTGCTGCGGCTCGCCCTGCTGCGGCTCGCCGTCCTGCGGCT
>CANKOI010000097.1 GCA_947484175.1 Deltaproteobacteria bacterium | reverse complement strand
GATTCGGCCGTGCCCGGCTGCCAACGCACCTCCGCCCAACCGGCGCCGCGTCCTGCGCGGCGAACCGCATCGAGGTCACGTGCTCGAACGCCCGACCTGCGGAAGCCTTCGCCTGAGCCACTCGATCACCCGCGGCCGCGACGGGCGCTCGACGAAAGCGAACAGCAGGTGCCCGCCGACGAGCGCAACCGCGATCTGCCCCGCCACGAAGGCCACCCGCCAGACCATCGGCCCGTCGGCCGCGGGCGTGGCGAACACCTCCTCGAAGAGATTCAGCGTGAGACTGTGGCTGAGGTACAGCGCATAGGAAATCTGACCCAGCCACACCAGCGGTTGCGGAACGCCCCACGAGCTTCGGGCGAGGCCGTACACGACGCCGGCGAATAGCAACGGGGCCCACGAGATGGCCTCAACGGGCGCCCGCGTCTGGGAAGCCAGAACGCTGCTCAGGGCAAGCAAGCCGAGGCTGAGCCCGCCCCACCACGGCCCCGGCGTGTTTCGCCACGCGTACAGCCGTTCCACCACCACCCCCATGCCGAACCCGTACAACACCCGCGGAAGCCCCAGCTCCATGGGTGAGGACTTGCCTACGTGGGCCAGCGCCCAGGCAAACAGCGCCGCACCGACGAGGGCCACGAACCATCCGAAACGACGCCGACTCACCCAGGCGTAAACGGGGAAGAGCAGGTACACCAACCACTCCCCGCTCACCGACCAGTCCACGAGGTTCCACGCCCGCTGGATGGGGAAGGTCCACGATTGGATCATCAGCACGTGGGTGAGAAAACTGAGGGCGTCCGTCGCGCAGCGGCGCACCGGCGGGTAGCCGACGGCCACTCGCCACGCGAAGAAGAGCGCCACGGCCAGGTGAGCCACGACGTAGGCCGGATAGATTCGCCCCAACCGGCGAATCAGGAAATCCCGGTAGCCCGAGAGCGTCGTTACGCGGTCGCGCGAGGTGAGCGCGATCACGAAGCCGCTGAGCACAAAGAACAGGTCTACGCCGTAGGTTCCCGAGAGGCTCACCCGCTTCACCACGGGCCACGCTTGCGGAAAAAAGTCTTCGAGAAGATGCCGCAAGTGGTAGACCAACACCCAAAGTGCCGCGATGCCACGCAGCGCGGTCAGGGGGTAAAGCTCGGTGTCGGCGGCGGGCTTGGGCACCGTCAGCGCTAACGTCGTGCCGCGCCTTCGCGCATCATACCGATTGACCTCGATGCGGACCGCCGCGCAGGACGCGGCGCCGTTGGGGCGGAGGTCCATTGCCAGCCGGCGCCCTCGGAAGGGACAGCGTGACGAAAGGCCCATATTGGCGCCGGGGCCTGCCGCTATTGGCCGCCCCTCCGCTCGCCCCGCAGCGGGGCTCGGTCGGCACGACCAACAGCGTCACCCAGCCCGTCACCGCCCGGTCGAACCGCGGTGCCCAACGAGGAGGGGCCGGGCTGTCAAGAGACTCCGCTGGGCTTGCTGCAGCGGCTCAGCACGGGCGGGGTTCACGCGCAAATTGCGATCAGTTGGTATCACTCCCCAATCTCCAACACCCGCACATTGCGGTCGCCGCCGGGCCCCGCCGCGTCGTTGATGAAGGTGACTTGCACCCGGTGGGGGCCGGCTTCGAGGGGGCCCAGCGCGAAGCGGAGCGGCCCCGAAATCTCCACCAGGCTGGAAGGCCCTACCGGAGCGTCCACAGCGATGTCCACGGTAGGAGGGCCGTTCCACGCATCGCCGTCCAAGCGCAGGCCCAAATCGCTGCGCGGTGCCGGCAGGGTGAATTCCACCTCGAGCCGCCCATCCGACACAATCTCGCCGTCGATGGCGTGGGCAGGCGGAACGATCGGTCCGAGCGCGCCGCCTCGCCAGCCGAACGCAGCGCCCTGCGTGCGCTCGAACAGCGCCCGCAAGCCATCCACCTCGCCCTCGCGCGGGTGCCGCCCGAGGAGCCGCAGCGCCTCACCTCCCCGCCCGGCGCGCTCCAAGGCACGCGCCGTGGCGACCACCGCGCCGTCTGCCCGTCGCGGGCACCAGCCCGCGGCGAGCGCCGGTTCCACTCCCAGCAGGAGAGCAGCCTCATCCCGCAGGGGCGAGGCGCGAACGAGCGCAGCGAGGAGCGCCGGTTGGCCGGCAGCGCCGGCCAGCACGGAGTCGTAGACCAGCGGCACCGCCGAGAGCTCCTCGGCGGCTTCCAGCCGCTCGGCCGGTGGAAGCCGGCTGAGGCGGGCCAGGCGGCCGGCTGTGCCGGCCGCTACGACGAGGAGCCCGAGCGCGAGCGCGCGCTCGGGCGTGAGCGCCCGCGCCAGCCGAGCGCCGAGCGGCGGCCTCTCCACCCGCACCACCGACTCCCCCCGCACGGCATCCTCCGCGGAGACCTGCTCGCCCGGCAGCACCGCCGTGAACAACGCCGCCGCCGCCGCCGCGAGGCCCAGCGTGAGCGCGGGCGCCACGCCCTGTACGGCCTCAGGGAGCGCCCTCGCGGCCACGAGCTGCTTCGCTGCGACTACGGCGCACATGCCCAGCGCCAGAGCACCGGCACCCGCCAGCTCTCGCACCCCCGGCTCCCGGTGCGCGCCCCGGCGAACCGCGAGGGCGCCGAGGATCAGGATCGCGGGGCCCACGACCGCCCACGACCACGGCGGCGCCGTGCTCATCGCGGCGGCTACGCCGACCGCCAGCACCGGCCGCCGCCAGGCGGGAGGCAGCCCCAGCGCGAGAAGGCCGCAGGAGCCCGCGACAGTGGCCTGGTGCCAAGCGAGCGGCGCGGCGGCGAGCGCTCCCGCGAGCGCCACCGCGAATGCGGTGGCGAGCGGCCGCGAAGCCCCGCCTATTCCCACTCGATCGTGGCCGGTGGCTTGGTAGACACGTCGTACACCACCCGATTGATCCCCCTCACCTCGTTGATGATGCGGTTCGCGATGCGCGTGAGCGCCGACATCGGCACATCAGCCACGCTCGCCGTCATGCCATCGTTGCTGTGCACACAGCGCACCGCGCAAACCTCCTCGTACGTGCGGTTATCCCCCATCACGCCCACGCTCCGCACGGGAAGGAGCACGGCAAAGCCTTGCCAGAGCCCGAGGTTGAGCGGCTCGAGCTCCTCTTGCACGATGGCATCGGCCTCGCGGAGGACGTGGAGGCGAGCCGGGGAGAGTTCACCAAGGCAACGAACGGCGAGGCCAGGGCCCGGAAAGGGCTGACGGTCCACGCGGCCTGCTGACAAACCGAGCTCCCGTCCAAGTTGCCGCACCTCGTCCTTGAACAACTCGCGTAGGGGCTCGATCAGCGCGAGTTTCATGTCCGCGGGGAGCCCGCCCACGTTGTGGTGGGACTTGATCGTAGCGCTGGGGCCGCGGAAGCTGACCGACTCGATCACGTCGGGGTAGAGCGTGCCCTGAGCCAACCACGCCGCGTTCTCGAAGCGGCGGGATTGTTCTTCGAAAATCCGGATGAATTGCTCCCCGATGATTTTCCGCTTGCGCTCGGGGTCGCTCACCCCCGAGAGCGCCGTGAGAAAGCGCTCGGAGGCGTCGATCACGGTGAGATCGAAGTCCTGAAACTCGGCTTCCACGGCGTTGCGCTCCCCTTTGCGAAGCACACCATTGTCCACGAAAATGCAGTGCAGTTGGCGACCGATGGCGCGGTGGAGAATCGCAGCGGTCACGGAGCTGTCCACCCCGCCCGAGAGCGCACAGATCACCTCGCCGGTGCCCACCTGGGCACGGATGCGCTCCACCTGCTCGTCCACAAAGCCCTGCATCGTCCAGTCGCCGCGGGCCCCGCACACCTCGCGAACGAAGTTGGAGATGAGGCGCACGCCGTTTTGGGTGTGGGTGACTTCGGGGTGAAACTGCAACCCGTATTGCCGGGTGGACTCGTTTTCGAAGGCGGCGATGGGGCAGGTGTCGGTCGAGGCGACCACGCGGAACCCAGGCGGGGGCGCCGCCACCTGATCGCCATGGCTCATCCACACCGGCTCCACGGCGCCCAGCCCGGCCAGGAGGCGCCCGCCCACGATGCGCACATCGGCGGGCCCGTACTCACGCGAATGGGCCGCCCGCACCTCTCCGCCGAGACGGTGGGTCAGGAGCTGCATGCCGTAGCAGATGCCGAGCACGGGCACGCCGAGCGCGAGCCAGCCGTCGTCAAACGGCGGCGCATCCGAGTCGTACACGCTGCTCGGGCCGCCGCTCAGTACGATGCCCAGAAGCCCCTCGCGAGGCTGAGGTGCCTGCGTACAGGGGTGGATCTCGCAATAGACACCGAGCTCGCGCACGCGCCGGGCGATGAGCTGGGTGTACTGCGATCCGAAGTCGAGGATGAGGACGAGCTGGTGGGCCGACATGGGGCCCGGAGCTATCCCGGTGGGCGCTGCGAGGCGCAGGCGAAAGCTTCGCCCCCACGCGGACGGGCGGACGCGACTCGCCCGCTCAGTTCTTGGGCAACTCGCGGCTGAACTGGCCGCCGGTGTGGGCATCGAGCTGGGCCGTCAGCTCGGCCAACCGAAGCTGGTCGGACACCCGCTTCCGAAGCTCGCCGCTGCCGCCCAACAGCAGATCGACCTGCAGGCGACGGCGTTCGAAAAACAGCCGCGTGGCCTCTTCGAGGAGCTTGTCGCGGAGCTTCACGATGTCCTGCGCTTCGTTGATGATGCGAATCTCTTCGCTCGACATCACCAGCTCGTTGAGCTGCCACGTCGCTCGCACCGCACCCACATGGTAAATATCCACACCCTTGGCGGTTTCGAAGGGCCCGTACGCAAGGCTGTCGGCCTCGCTCTCCGAAAGGGCGGAGTTGTCGTCGGCCACGTCGTCCGAGATTTCTTCCGGCGTGTAGTAGCCGTAGTCGGTGCCGTAGCTGTTCTTGTAGTTGTAGTAGAGCGTGAGAGAAGGGAGCGCGGCTGAGGACTTCGCCGCCTTCATCCAACTTTCCAGATATTTTGGGTGCGTCTTGCTATAGTCCAGCACCATCGACTGCACCTGTGCGATGCTGGGCTCGTCCTTGAACTGGGCGAGCACATCGTCGGGGGACTGAAAGTCTTCCGCCCAGGCCGAAGAGAGCTGGAGGGTGAGCGTGAGGAGGAGGGTCATGGCTTGGGCTCCGTGAGACGTGCGCGACTGTATGCGCCGTCGGTGTAGAGGTCGAGGCGGGCTTCCGCTTCCTGAATGTCGAGCACCCGGGAAATCTGGCCGGAAAGGGAGGGGCTGGCGGCTTCACGGTCGAGACGCAGCAACGTAGACCACGCGCCTACCACCTGCTGGGCCACCTGCTCTCGGTACTTGCGCATGCGCTGACCGGTGTTGGTGGCCGCGAAGACCTCGGAGCCGTCGCCGAGGATCTGGCCGCCGAGGGTGTAGAGATCGTCGAGGTCGGAGGCGAGCTGGTCTGCGGCAGCCGTAGCCACCTCGGCCGCGTCGCTCGAATTGTAGGTGTCAGCCGTGTCGGCGAGGTCGTAGAAGCCGGTGGCGTGACAGCGGCCGAAGCAGGCGGTGCCGCCGAGGTACCATTCGGCAGAGCTACTTTCGTCGGTTTGCCCTAAGAGGTACTGGGCATCGCGGTCGTCGTGGGTGCCGTATTGGCCGGTGAGCGTGAGCGTGGGGAGCCAGCGCTTCGCCGCGAGAGCGTCGGGAGAGAGCACGCTGAGGTCGAGCCCGGCGCGACGGGTGGAGAGATCGACGAGATTGCCGAGGAGACGGTGCTCGTCAATCGGGACGGCGGCGGTGAGGGCTGCGAGGCCGATCGGCCCCGTGGAGTCTTCGGGAACGCCCACCCCGAGCCGCCAAACGGAGCGGGAGGCTACGATGAGCGGCTGATCGCCCACCACCACGAGGTCGCGCACGTCGGGGTCGCGCAGTCCCTTGAACACCGGGCGCCATGTCAAGCCGCCGTCCGTGCTCTCCCACACCCCGTCGGAGCCCCACGCGCCTACGTGGCCCGTGCCCGCGAGCGCCGTGAGCCCCCGGAGGCCCGAGAGCACCTGGCGGCCGGCCGTGTAGAAGGTGGCGGCGCCGTCGTCGCTCCGGAGCAGGCCGGTCGGAGTGGTGACCCACAGGCCGCCTGGCCAGCCTGGATCAGGCAACAGGCCGGTAACGGCGCCAGTGAGCGGCAGACGCTTCCAGCGCAAACCGTCTTCGCTGGCGAAGAGGCCCGAGCTGCTCCCCGCGAGGATCCGTTTGCCAAGGACGACGAGGGCTTCGACCGCGCGGCCGTCCGTGACGTCGACCGTATCGAACCAGCGCTGGCCCCCATCCGGCGACACCCGAACACCCGTGCGAGTGCCGGCAAGCACGATTCCCAGCGAGGGCACGCTGAGGAAGCGCAGGGCGTCGGCTTCGGCATCCTGGCGAGACCACGAGCGCCCGCCGTCTGACGACCGCCAGAGGCCGTCGGAGCGGCCGACGAGGGCAAGGTCGACCGTATCGGGGCTGAACCACACCACGGCGGGGCCCGAAGCGCCGGCGAGCCCCTCGTCGCGGCCCAGCTCGCTCTGCACACGGTCGAGATCGGGGAAGGAGAGGTCTGCCGCCGGGGCCACCTCCGAGCCGTCGCCGCCGTCGTCCGTCTCCGACCCGCCATCCGGATCGTCCACCACGCTCTCCGAGGTGGCGGCTTCGCTCTCGGCATCCTCCTCCGACGACGAGGCCTCGCGGGCCTGAGACTCCTCCTCCTCCACCAGAACCTCGCCATCGAGGAGCGTGCCCTCTTCATCCTGCTCCTCCCCCTCTTCGAAGGGCGGACGCAAAACGCGCGACCACGTCCGCGCTCCGTCCATCGATCGGTAGACCCCGCCGTTTTCGAGGCCCAAGAGCCAGCTCGCACCGTCCCGAGAGCGGGCGAGGCTCCACAAACCCGCGCCGAAGGTCTGGGTGCCGCGCTCCTCGCGCCATGTGGCCCCCACCGAGATCGGAATCGGCACGACTGGCGCAGCCGCGGCAGGCAATTCCTGCGCCTCGCAGGGGGAGCCCAGAAGCAGCGTGAGCAGACCCAGCACCATCGGGGGCCGAACGTACGCGGGCAGAGCGGCCCGGTCAAATCGACACGCACGGGATCTCCGGGTAAACGCGAGGCCATGCAGCGCCCGTGGCCCCTCGTGTTCAAGAATGCTCAGGTTTTGGTCTGCGACCGCGCCGGATCGATCGTGGATGCAGACGTGGCCGTGCAGGGCGGCCACATCGTGGCGATGGGGCCACGGTTGACCGGCTTCGAGGAAGTGGACTGCCGGGGCCGCTGGCTGGTTCCGGGCTTCGTACAAACCCACGTTCACCTCGTACAGACCCTGTTCCGGGGCCTCGCCGACGACCTCGTGCTGCTCGACTGGCTGCGAACCCGCATCTGGCCGCTGGAGAGCGCCCACGACGTGGACAGCACGGCCACGGCGGCGCGCCTCGGCATCCAAGAGCTGCTCGCAGGGGGCACAACGGCCGTGCTCGACATGGCCACCGTTCGGCACACCGACGCCGTTTTCGAGGCGGCCGAGGCCGCAGGGCTGCGGCTCTACTGCGGGAAGGCGCAGATGGACCGCCCCAACGAAGCGGGCCTCTCCGAATCCACCGACACCTCGATGCGGAGCGCGAACGACCTCGCCGATCGTTGGCACGGCAAGGGGCGCCTGCGCTACGCCTACGCCCCCCGCTTCGTACCGTCGTGCTCCGACGAGCTGCTGCGAGCTACGGTGGCCGAAGCACGCCGCCGCGGCTGCCTGCTCCACACCCACTCCAGCGAGAACGTCGACGAAGTGGCCCTCGTGCGCGAGCTCACCGGGCACGACAACGTGGAGCACCTCGAGAGCCTCGGCTTCACCGGTCCCGACGTGCTGCTGGCACACTGCGTGCACCTCACCGATGCGGAGGAGGAAATCCTCGCTCGCACGGGCACCAGGCTCTTGCACTGCCCATCTAGCAACCTGAAGCTGGCGAGCGGTGTAGCCCGCGTGCCGGAGCTGCTCGAGCGCGGGGTGCACGTGTCGTTAGGTGCCGACGGAGCGCCCTGCAACAACCGCCTCGATGCCTTCGCCGAGATGCGCCTCGCCGCGCTGCTGCACAAACCCCGCGCCGGCGCCACCGCGATGAGCGCGCGCACCGTTCTCGGCCTCATGACCCGCGAAGGAGCCGCCGCGCTCGGCCTGAACGCCGGCACCGTGGAGGTGGGCAAGCTGGCCGACCTCGTGCTGCTCGACCCGCGCCGGCAGTGGACCGGAGGCGACCCGTACAGCGCTGTCGTGTACCAGCTCGACGCACGCTCGGTCGTGGGCACCTGGGTGGATGGGGAGCGCGTGGCCACCGACGGGGTGGCGCGGGGGATGGACTTGGCTGCCCTCGCCGACGAAGCCGACGCCGCCCTCGGTCGCGTGCGCGCCCGAGCCGGACTCTGAGGGTGGCCGCACTCTGGCGCGTGCTCGCGGAGGCGGCCGACCGGGGCGAAACGGTCGTGCTGGCCACCGTCGTGGGAGTGAATGGCTCGGCGCCCCGCAGCGCGGGGGCCCGGATGGTGGTGTGGCCCGACGGGCACATCGCCGGAACCGTGGGCGGCGGTACCTTCGAGGCGCGCGTCATCCACGCCGCGTTGGGCGCCCTCCGGGATGGCACGCCGACCCGCTACGCCGTACACCTCACCCGCGACCTCGGAATGTGCTGTGGAGGCGCGATGGAGGTATTTCTGGAACCGATTCGAGCCACGGACAGACTGGTGCTTTTCGGTGCCGGGCACGTGGGGCGCGCCACCGCCGCGTTCGCGCTCGCCACCGGCTGGGCCGTCACCGTGGTCGACGACCGCGACGACCAGAACACGGCGGAGCGCTTCCCCGGCTGCGAACGGGTGGTGCAGGACGCCCGCCGGTACGCGGCCGACCTGCGCGGCAGCGCGCACACCTGGGTGTTCGTGGTCACGCACGACCACGCCCTAGACCAGGACCTCGTGGAGCGCCTCGTGTGCGAAGACTGGGCGTGGATCGGCCTGATCGGCAGCCGCGCCAAGGTGGCCAAGTTCCACCTGCGCCTGCGGGCAGCCGGAGTGCCGATGGAGCGATTGGCCCGCTTGTCGGGCCCCGTGGGGCTCGACATCGGAGCCGAAACGCCCGAAGAGATCGCGATCTCGGTGCTCGCGGAGATGGTCCGGGTGCGAAGGGGGGTGAGCCGCCCTGCGCTGCCCTTGGGGATCAGCAGCCGCTGACCCCTAGCGGGGCTCGACTCTGCTGAGGAGCGCCAACACGATCTCCAACAGCCGATCCAACTTCAAGGGCTTCTGTAGATAATGGTCGAACCCCTCAGCGAGGGCCCGCTGCTCGAGGGCGGCTTCTCTCGTCGCGGTGCACGCGATCACCGGCACGCTGCTCATCTCTGGGTCGGCGCGAAGCGCGCGAAGCGCCTCGAAACCATCCATGCCCGGCATACGAATGTCCATCAGCACGATCGACGGCCGGAATCGGCCCATCACCAAGAGACCCCCTAGGCCGCTGTCGGCAATCTCAACCTCGAATAGGCCCTTCTGTTGCATGTACACCGCGACCGTCTGCGCAAAGTCGCGATCGTCATCCACAATCATGATTCGACGCGTCGGGCTGACTCTCCCACGAGGCGGCCCGCCCGGCGGCGCCGTCAGGTTCGCCGGAATGGGGTAGTTCTGCTCCTTGCAGAACGTCAAGAAGTCTTCGAGTCGGATGCGACGATGGCCCCCGGGCGTGCGGTGCGCTTTCAGCAAGCCGCTCTTCACCCAGTTCACCACCGTCGGAGGGGATACGCCGAGCATCTTCGCCACCTGAAACGTCGTAAAGTAGGTAGGGCCCTCGGTATTCTTCCCCTTCCGCGCCATCACCCCTCCCCGCCCCGCGCCCATGTGGTGAGATCGAAAGCCTGTGCGGTAACCCGAACGTCCACCGTCGCCACTCCCAGCCGGGGCCTTGCGCGAGAGAGAGTGTCGCGGCACTCCTGCGCGAGTACCTGAACCTCGTCGAATGTTCGGGCAGGCGCAGCGAGCGCGAAGCTATCGGTGTCCACGCGGGCGAGCACCTCCCCCGGATTGAGCCGCTCTGCGAGTCGGGAAGCCATCCAGAGGATGAGCTGATCGCCCACCAGCCAGCCGTGCTGGCGGTTGATCTTCTTGAGATCCTCGATGCGCACGACCATCACGGGGAGAGCGCGCGAGGCGGCCCGCGCTTCGCTGAGCTCGGCGTCGAGGCGCGCGGTCAAGCTGGCGGCGGTGGGCAGGCCCGTGAGGACGTCGGGGGGGGCATGCCCGACCGGCTTCACATCGCCCACCAGCCGCAGCGCGCGGCGCACGTGGGCCAGCAGCAGCGGACCGGCAAGGGGCCGGCCCAGGACCGCGAGGGCACCGGCTTCGTAGAACGCAGCGCTGTCCCCGGCGATGGCGATCACGGGAACGGCGGCGAGGTGCAAATCGTTCTTCAGCCGGCGGACGAACGCGACCGCTTGCGCATCGACGCCGTCATCCAGCACCACCACAGCCGGGGGCTGGCGCCGCATCCTCTCGAGGGCGCCCACCGTGTCTTCGTACGCATGCACCTCCCAGGTTTGCGAAAGCACACCGAAGGCGGGATCGGCCATGGCGGCAGCCCCCGCATAGACCTCAAGCGCGGAGGCCGCCAACTGCGGCACGGCCAATGGGAGGGTGAGCACTGCGAGCCCGCCCGTGCCTGCGCTCGACGTGCTCGTCCGTAGGGTTCCCCCTGCCTCGGCCGCGAGGCGGGTGGAGGCGCGGAGGCCAATCGAGAACCCGCTGCCCCCACCCGGCCCGGCCGCCCCGAATCCCGGACCGGAGTCCTGAACCCCGATGACCACGCGGGCCCCCTCGACCGCTACGGTGACCGCGATCGTGCCGCCCTCCGGCGAGTAGCGAACCGCGTTTTCCAGAAGGTTCGCGAGCACCTCTCGGATGGGGCCCGCGTCGGCCTCGATGGCGGCCACATCGGGAGCGGTAACGGTGATCTCCTGCTGACGGGCCAAGGCGAGTGGCCGCGCCGCCTCCACCATCTCGCCGACAATCGTCACGGCATCGCCACCTTCGGGCAGGCTTCGCACGGCATCCTCGCGACGGTACCGATCGAGGAGGTCCTCCACCATCTGCACCATCCGCTCTCCCTGGCGGCGAACGGTGGCGGCACACTTCGGCACCTGCGCCCGCGGCACCAGGCCCTCCGCCAAAAGCTCCATCTGCCCGAGAACCACCGCCAGCGGGCTCCGGAGGTCGTGACTCAGGAGCGCAAGGAAGCTGTCGCGCGATTCGGTCAAGCGCTCCAAGCGGGCGCTTACCCGCGAGAGCTTACGGTGCCGGTCCACATAGCCGTGCTCCAACCGGAGCTGCCGTTCCTTGAGCGCACCAAACTGGCGGGCCCCCGAGAGAGCACTCCCCACGATCGCACCAAGAGCCTCGCGTACGTCGTCGTCCACCGCCACGAAGGGCTCGAAGGTGAGCTCCATCGACCCTTCCACGCCCCGAAGAGCCACGTTCACCGTTCCCCCACCGCCGTCCGCAGGGAACCGGCCCGCCTCAATCACCACGACCGGCTCGTCACCGATGTCTTCCGCCTCCAACAGCACCCGCACACCCACGACCCCAGGCAGACCGAGGAGCCCGGGCGTGAGCGCGCTCGCGAGCGAGGGCACATCCGCGAAGGGGCTGATGAGGTCGGCCAGACGCACCACTCCGCGCAGGAACCGCTCGCGACGCCGAGCCGCCCCATTGCGGCGGAGTTCCCCCAGCCGCAGGCGCACTCGCCAGCCAAGTTCGTTCGGGGGAGCGTCGGCGGCAACGACCTCGTCGACTCCTTCGGCGAGCGGATCGCGTTGAGTGGAAGCCGAGGGAACGAGCAGCACCACGAGCACGCCCGGCTGCGTGGCGCGCACCTCTGCGGCCAGTTGAAGGCTATCCTCGTCGGCAAGCGACTCCGCCACCACCAGCGCTGCCACGCCACCCGATCGAACCAGCTGCCGGGCGGCTTCCGCGGTGTCGGCCGTCTGGAGCGAGAAGCCGTGCGCGCTCAATCCCGCCGCGACGGACGCCGCGTAGGCGGCATCGTCGGTGACGAGGAGTGCGACAGGAGGGGGCGCCATCGGCGATCAGCCGGGGGACCACTCCCCCGGGCCGATCACTCCATGATCCGGAAACGGAAGTAGGTCTCGCCCACCACAATCTCTTCGCCGCCGAAAAGGCGACGATCCGTGATGAGCTCGCCGTTCACCAACGTGCCGTTGCTGCTCTTGATGTCTTCCACGTAGAAGTTGTTCCCGCGCCGGAAGAGCTTGCAGTGGTAGCGGCTCACCTTGCTGTCGTTCTTGATCTGGATGTCGTTCTCGCGCCCGCGACCGATCGTGAGCTGGTCGTTGGTGAACGGGTAGATCTGCTCTTCGGCGGTGCTCTCCTGGTAGATGAGCAGCGCGCGGCGCGCGGCGCCGTCGCTGTCAGCCTTGTCGTCGCCCCCGGCGGCCACTTCGGCCACTTCGGCCACCTCGGCCACTTCGGCCACTTCGGCCGCTTCGGCCGCTTCGGCCGCCGGCGCTTCCCCCATACCGATCTCGATCTCCACCTCGCCCGCGACGGGGGCGTCCTCAATGCCTGCGCTGAACTGGACCTCCGCACTCACGGCGTCGCCCGTATCTTCCCCGATGTCGGCCGCTTCGATGGCGATCTCCTCGCCAGCATCGCTCACGTGCACGGAGGCCACATCGGGCTCCTCGGCGAACACCGAGCTGAGGTCTTCCGCTTCGCTTGCGCCCTTGTACTGCCCATCCTCTTCCCCGGGGGCCGGCGCCGCGGGTTCGGTGTAGTGGCCGTTGGGTGCAGCGACCTCCGACCAGCGGTTGAGGGCGCCGGTCAGCTCGGCGAGCGAAGACTCGATACCCGCCATCCGCTCGTTCGCCGTGGCCGCGTTGCTGCGCAGCGAAGTCACCTGCGCTTCGAATTCGGCATCGGTGATCTCGCTGATCATCTGGCGAAGTTCGAGCTCTTGGATCTGTTCGTCGACAGCCCCCTTCGAGCCCGCGATAGCGGCCTGATCACCGTTAAGCCCCGCCACTTCGGCCCGAATTCGGGGCAGCAGCGGGTTCACCTGATCGGCCACATCCTGCGACTTGATCTCGTGATCGAGGATGACCTTCTCCACGACGCCGCTGGAGAACTTCGCCGTCTGTGCGCGGGCCTTGTTGATGTACTGCCGGTGCTGCTCGTACTTTCCTACGAGACCGTTGAGCGTGGAGAGCAGTTCTGCCTTGTCCATTTCGTGGAACTCCGAGGGAATCCGTTGTAGAAAACCGCACGACCGGTGTCAAGCGGCCTGCTGCGATTCGGCGAGACGACCGCGGGATTAACCGAATGGACCGCGGGTGGGCCCTCACCCGGCGATTCTTTTGACGCCGCTCACTCCAGACCGTCGACGCAGGGCACGAAGTAAATCGGGCTCGGCCCTTCAGGCGTCGACTCCGGAATCGTCCAATAGCCGCGGCGAACGGCGTCGTAGGCGACGGCCTCGACATGTGCCACGGCCGGGAACGGCACGGCTACGGATACGGCTTCGGACACGCCATCCACCCCTGCCGAGAGCCCCAGTTCGAAGGCCTCCCGGTAGGTGCGCACGAGCAGCCGCGACTGATCCGGCCACATCGAGATCGCGGTCACCTGCGTTCCGCTGCCCTCCGTTTCTGGCGGCGCCGTCGCGATCGAGGCGAGGAGGGTCGGCACGGCTCCGTCTACGAAGGCAGGAAGGGTGTACACCTCGGTAGTGAGGTCGTTCCGTTTGGTGGCCAGCACCAAGCGCCCGTCGTTGGTGTGGGTCAGCGACTCGTTGTCTTCCGCGTCCCCGGGCCACGTGAACCGGTAGCTGGCAGCGGCCACGCTGACGCGGGACTCCCCCAGCGGGGGCTCTTCCACGACCACGAACGCGGCATCAGGACGGTCGTGAGCGTTGTCGCCGGTGTCGGCCACGACGATGCAGGTGGTCTCTCCGCAGGGAACAACGTCCACGTCCTCCATGTCTTCGTTCAACACCCCCTCGAACTCCACGGTGATGAGAGTGTTTCCGAATTCGTCCAGACCGATCACGGCCGATTCGTTGTTCCGATCCTCGACCACCCAGAGCACACCCGGGTTCCGGATCGAGGGAGCCACCCCGGAGATCTCGTTGAGGGCGACATCGACGACGATGCCGGTGGTGGCCGACTCGCCCCACGCGGTGCACGCGGGGAGCGGTTCGCTTGAGGTGTCGGAATTCTCGGCGGAGTCAGAGGGGTCGGCGGAGTCGGAGGTGCCCGAGGGGTCGCTCGATCCCTGATCGGAGGGTGATTCGAACACGGCGCTGCAACCCACAAGCAACCAGACCATGGCGGGAGTGTAGCCCTGCGACCCCTCCCGCCGCGACTCACTGCGCGAAGAAGCCCGCCACCACCCCCCGGTGGCTCGATCCCGGCAGCTCGAACACCGAAGTGCTCTCCAATTGCCAACTCGCCGGGACCAGCACGTGATCGAGCGTGAGCCCGAACGGCCCGAGAAACCACGTCGGCGCCGGCCGGCCCCCGCCCCCGGACCCGAGGCCGCTCGCAACCAACGGAGCGAGCTGCCGACCTCCGGTGTTGAGGTTGCCCGCGACCACCACGGCATCGCCAGGCTTGCCAGGGCCGAAAGGAGCCCGCAGGCGCCCCCCCTCCACCAGCGCTGCCAACGCTCGGACCGCGAGCTTTCCCCCCTCGCCGCAGGCCGGCAGACGCGAGGGCAGGTGGGCGCCGATCACGACCAACGACCCCTCCCCGGCAGAGAAGCGGCCGACCGCGAGCGGCCCGGAGCAGGCCGAGGACCAAGGAGCGGGCACAATCGCGGCGTCAGCGTCTACGCGGCCCACGAGGCAGATCCCGGTCGGCGTAGGGTCGCGGCCGTCGGCCAAGAGGCGGTAGCCGCCAACCGCGAGGGTCTCCTCGGCCAGAGAGGCGCGGGAGCAGCCGGTGATGACCACCACGTCCGCACGAACGCCGTTGAGCGCCTCGGCCGCTCCTCGTGCGTCGGTGTTCGATTCACCGAAATGCGCCGCGGCCACCACGAACGGCTCGGCGTCGGAGGGATCGGCCAGCGCGAGGCCAGCGATCAACAGATTCATGGCCGCCTCATACGGCAGGCCCAGAAAACGTCTGCGCCGTCAGCGTTCCCCTCGTTCCGGAACACCTCCTCCACCGGCCAGCCCAACACCGCAGCCACCTCCGGGCCCTCCTCGGGTTCCGGCGAGCAGACGGCGTACACGAGCGAGCCGCCCGGCGCCACGACGGTGGCCGCATTCCGAAGGATTCGCCTCTGCCGCTGGTGAGCCGCCGTGACATCGGCCTCGGTTCGGCGCCACCGCAGCTCCGGGTGTCGGCGAACCAGGCCGAGTGCGGTGCAGGGCGCGTCGACCAGCACCGCGGGCCACTGCCCCGGCATGGGCGCCACCGACCAGTCGTGCACCTTCGTTTCCACCACGAGGCCCACCCGCGCCGCATTCTGGGAGAGCCGGTCGAGGCGTCCCGCCTCTACGTCGGTGGCCTGCACCCGCACCCCTCGTGAAGCTAGCCGCAGGCTCTTGCCACCCGGGGCGGCACAAACGTCCAAGACGACCGGTACATCGGGCACCATGTCGGCCACCGCTACGGCGGCGGGGTCCATCACCCACCACCGCCCCTCCGCGAAGCCTGGGAGAGCATCCACCCTGCCCACCCGCGGCGGGAGCCGGAAAACGCCCCCGCCCACCGGCACGACAACGATGCCTCCCTTCTGGAAGGCCTGAGCAACGCCCGCCGAGTCTTCGCGCGCCACGATGTGGATGGGAGCGGGCTCCGCGCAGGCCGCGGCGTAGGCCGCGAGGGCTTCGCGGCCGATGCGGGCCTCCCATCGCGCCACTAGCCACTCCGGAAACCCCAGTGACACGGCACCCTCACGCGGCACGCTTGCGCGCCGCAGCACGGCGTTCACGAAGCCCGCAGCGTGCCCCGCATCGAGTGCGCGGGCGACTTCGACGGCCTGGTCTACTGCAGCGTGAGGCGGCGTGCGGGTGAACGTGAGCTCGTAGAGCGCCGCTCTCAGCAAGGCAAGCACGGGCGGATCGAGCGTCCACACCGCGCGCTTCGCGGCACCCACGATGCCTGCATC
>CANKOI010000096.1 GCA_947484175.1 Deltaproteobacteria bacterium | reverse complement strand
TCGTGGGCTTCGCAGCCGGCGGCGCTGCGGCCGGCGCCACAACCGCTTCGGCCGCCGGCGCCTCGACCGGCGGCGGGGCCGCCTCGATTGGCGGCGGGGGCGCCTCGACCGGCGGCGGGGCCGCCTCGGCTACCGGCGCCGCCGGCGCCGCAACGGTCACAACCGGCTTCGGAGCGGCCTCCCCTCCCGGGCCGCGCCCGAGCAGCATCCAGCTCATGCCCGCGACAAGGAGCACCCCGGCACCCCCCACGGCCAGCATCGGTACGGGCAGGGCGCGGGGCGGCGGCGCGGTGAGCACACCGAGGGTGCGCGCGAGCGCTTGCAGGGTTTCGTCGGAGGGGGCGTCCTTGGCGAGCGCGGCGGTGAGGGGGCCTAGGCTGCCCTGTGCATCGGCGTTCCCTAGGATGGAGGCCCATTCGGCCTCGACGTCGCCCTGGGCGGTGCGGTCTTTGGGTAGCCCCGCAAGGTCAGCGTAGCGACGCATCGCGTCGGGCGAGCGGAAGCGGCGAGCGCACGCCTTGGCGAGGCTGGCGAGATCGTCGGGGTCGAGCGTCATCGCGGGGAAGATAACCACCTTCCCGGCGCCGTGATTCGGCGCGACGCTTCGCGGCGAGTAGCCGGGCAAACCCGAATCACCCCCACCCGGCTCCGCCGCTTGATACCACCGCCCCTTGATGCCCTCCGACCGCCCACCCAGCACGAATGGAATGGCCTGGGCGTTGGCTTTCGTGGCCCTCACCACGCTCGCTCGTTTGGCGGTGGCCGCGCACCTGCCGTTGGCCGAAGATGAGGCCTACTATTGGGTTTGGAGCCGGAATCTTTCCTGGGGTTACTTCGACCATCCCCCCGCCATCGCGGGCCTGATCGCGGCCGGATGTGCCCTCCTCGGCAAGACGGAGCTGGCGGTTCGAGGGCCGGGCATCCTGTTGGGCGCGCTGTGCACGCTGCCGCTGTTGCGCTTCACTCCCGACCCGCTCCGGGCCGCGATGTTGTTCGCTGGGCTCCCGCTGTTCACGCTCGGCGGCCTGCTCGCCACCCCCGACGTTCCGCTCCTCGCGGGGTGGAGCCTCGCCCTCGCCGCAGCGCTCGGAGGTCGATGGCGCCTCGCCGGAATCGCGATCGGTCTCGCGGCGCTCGGCAAATACACGGCGTGGGGATTCTGGCCGCTCGCGGCGCTCGCGTGCCCGCGCGAGTGGCGAAAGCTGGTCGAGGGGGCGCTGCTGTCGGTCGTCGTAGCGGCGCCCAACCTCGTGTGGCAGGCCCAGCACGAGTGGGTGAGCGTCGCCTTCCAGTTCGGGCACGGGCTGAACCGCCCGCCCGGAGGCTCCTGGGCGTTTCTGGGGGCGAACATCGCGCTCGCGGGCCCCCTCACCTTTCTGGCCTTCATGCTGTGGAGCTTCGGTCAGCGGAAGCGCATCGTTCGGTGGGTGCGAAGCCTGCGCACCCCGGCAGGCAGCGACCCCGATCGCGCAGACCGCATCGTGCTGTTCACATCGTTGCCCGTGCTGCTCTTCTTCACCTGGGCCGCGAGTCGTGGCTCCGGCGAGGCGAACTGGGCGGCGCCCGCATGGGTGGGCGCGGTGGTCGCGCTTTCGCGTGCAGAGGGGTGGGTGGAGAGGCTGAGTTGGCTCGGAGCCGGCACCGGGCTGGTGCTCAGCGGACTGGTGATTTCGCACAGCTTCCACCCGCTGGTGGTCGTGGAGGGAGACCCCACGGCGCGTCTTGGCGTCGGCCGCGACCTCGCCCACAGCGTCGAGGCCTGGGGGCAGGAACCGATCTACACCAGCCGGTACCAGGAGGCGGCCGTGCTCGCGTGGTACGCAGACCTCGATGCGGTCGCGCTCCCCGGCGTGGACCGGCCCGACCAGTACGACCTCTGGCCCACGCCATGGGCACCGAAGGCGCTGTTCGTTCGCCCACGTCGCAGTGGACCCACCGCCACGGTAGACCGGTTCTGTGCGGAACGGGGGGGCGAGAACGTGGTGAGCGAGTACAACCCCGACGGCTCGGTCATCGACCGCTGGCAGGTGTACGAGGTCGGCAGGTGCGGGCCCGAGAGCGAACGGTGATCGGTCCCCTCCCCCGTCGCGTGCTCGCTCGCTTCCGCCCCCACCGGGCGGCCCTCGCCACGGCGACGGTGCTGGTGTTCGTGGCCAGCGCGCTGCCGTCGGTGCTCGTCTTTCTCATCCAGCGCGTCCTCGACGACGTGCTGATCGAGAAAGACGCCACGGCCCTCGCGCTGCTCGCCCCCGGCATCGTGGGGCTCTACGCGCTCAACGGCGCCGTGACGGTGGCGCGTGGACTCCTCACCCGAAGTGTCGCGTGGCGCGTGGTGACCGACTTGCGCGCCGAGCTGCACGCGGCCCTCTTGCGGCTCGACGTGGGCTGGCACCAGCGAACGCCCGTGGGCGAAAGGGCCAGCCGCGCGCTCTCCGATGTGAACAACCTTCAATACGCCGTGAGCGGTGTAGTCACGGCGGTTCAAAAGCCCGTCACGCTGGTGGGCCTAGTGGCCACAGCGTTCTGGCTGAACCCCCAGCTCGCGGGCGTGGCCCTGTTCGTGCTCCCCTTCGTCGCCCTGCCCATTCATCACTTCGGGCAGTGGTCGCGGCGATCAGCGCGAGAAGCGCTCGACGCCAGTGCGCGGCTGGCCGGAAACCTCCACCAGACCCTCTCCGGGGTGCGTGTTGTGCAGCTCTCCGGCGGCGAGGGCGAGCGGCAGGCTGCCTTCGACACCCAGAACGAGGCCCATCACCGCTCGCAGCTCACCGCGATCACGGCCCAGTTGCTGCCGGGCCCGGTCGTTGAGTTCATCGCGGCGCTCGGAGTAGGGGCCGCGATCTGGGTGGGCGGGAAGCAGGTTTTTGAGGGGAGCGTGCAGCCGGGTGAGCTGATCGGGTTTCTGGTGGCGCTCGGCCTGATGAACGAGCCGCTCAAGGGGCTGGCGCTCATCAACAGCCTCGTGCAGCGCGCGTTGGCCTCGGCCGAGAGCGTTTTCGGGCTGATCGACACGCCGCCCGCGCTGGCCGACACCGGAACGATCGCAGCGGGCGCCCCCTCTCGAATCACGCTGCGGTCGGTGTCCTTTGACTACGGCGAGGGGGGCGTGCTCCACGACCTGAACTTCACGGTGGAGGCGGGCCAGCGCGTGGCCATCGTCGGGGCCAGCGGGGCAGGAAAAAGCACGCTCCTCTCGCTCCTCACGCGGCTGCGCGACCCCACAGCGGGCGCCATCCGCTGGGACGACCAGGACCTCCGCTCCTTCACCCTCACCAGCCTCCGCGGCCGCATCGCCACCGTCACGCAGGAGCCGTTCCTCTTCGACGAGACAGTTGCCGCCAACCTACGGTTCGGCTCGCCGGGAGCCACCGAGGAGGCCGTGCTGACCGCCGCCACCGTCGCGGACGCCGATGGGTTCATCCGTGCGCTCCCGGCTGGCTACGAAACTCGGGTCGACGAGCTGGGCATGCGCCTGTCAGGCGGCCAGCGTCAACGGCTATGCATCGCCCGCGCCGTGCTGCGCAACGCGCCCGTGCTGGTTCTCGACGAGGCCACGAGCAACCTGGACAGCGAGTCGGAGGCCGCCGTGAACACCGCCCTCGAACGGGCGATGCAGGGGCGCACCACGTTTGTCGTGGCCCACCGCCTCTCCAGCGTCCGCTCCGCCGACCTGATTCTGGTCTTGCGGGAGGGCCGCCTCGTGGAGCAGGGGCGACATGGGGAACTGATGGTGTTGGATGGCGAATATGCGCGGCTCCAGCGGCTTCAGGTGGGGTGAGGGCGGTGCCGGTTTGCCCGGCAACTCGTCGGAGCGCGGGAGCCCGGCACCGCGGACAGCCCAGCGTGGTCGGAGGTGGCCGGGAGCCGGGAGCCGGAGTCACACGGACACTTCGTTGATCGAAGCTCGCTCATCCGCCGATCGTCGAGTTTCGATCATCGAAAATCGAAAATCGAAAATCGAAAATCGGTTGCCGCGCGGCGGTCATCGAAACTCGGTCTTCGAGCAGGGGGGGGGCGACGCTGCGACCGCTTTAGGCCCCCCTCAAGGGCACCCCACACACTCCGTTCCCTCCCGGCACGTGGTGAGGCTCGCCACCCGCGTGATCCACACGTCGAGCACCCAGCGAGCGCCGGTGTCGCACTGCTCACACTGCAGCTCCACGTCGAGGCGGGCCGCCAGCTCGCCCCCATCGGCGGCGAGGGCGTAGAAGCCATGCAAGCGCGTGTTGGAGTGACAGGTCACGGCGTCCCGTTGAAAGGCGACCACCTGATGCGTAGCGAAGTTCACGGTGGGCAGCGGCGTGCTGGCGGCTTGCAGCCCAGAGGTCTCCCAAAAGGTCAGGAGCTCCGCGTCCGTTCGCACCACCGTGAGCCCCTCCCCCGCCCAGCCGGGCCCGTCGAGACCCTCCTGCGAGGCCACGATCGACTCGGCCTCCTCGGACGCTCCCAGCACCCCAGAGCACTCCAGCACGTCTACGTCGTGCTCCTCGCACGCGGAGTCGAGCGCCGAGTCGTGCGCGTTCGCCGAGTCTCCCGGCAGCGCCGACTCGCCTTCCGACGCCGAATGGTCCAGCGCCGAGCAAGCAAGCAGGAAGACGAGGGGCAGCAATCGCACACCGATTCTTATCCCAGCGGGCCTACCAGCGCGTGGTTAGGGCCCCCGCGCTCCCGGACCCCCGATGTCGACCGCCGACAGCCCCACGCCCAACCACTTTCTGCGCGCCATCGTCGCGGCAGACCAGGCGCGGGGAGCGTACGGCGGCAGGGTCGTCACCCGGTTTCCGCCCGAACCGAACGGCTACCTGCACATCGGCCACGCCAAGTCGATCTGCCTCAACTTCGGGCTGGCCGCCGAGTTTGGCGGGGTGTGCAACCTCCGCTACGACGACACCAACCCCTCGACCGAGAGCGTGGAGTACGTCGAGAACATCCTCCACTACGTGAAGTGGCTCGGCTTCGACCCGGGCGCGAACGTGTTCTTCGCCAGCGACTACTTCGCCCAGATCTACGCCTACGCCGTGCTCCTCGTGAAGAAAGGCAAGGCATACGTCTGCGATCTCAGCGACGAACAGACCCGTGAGTACCGCGGAAGCACGACCGAAGCCGGCCGTCCATCGCCGTGGCGCGACCGCAGCGTAGAAGAAAACCTGCGCCTGCTCGAGGGCATGAAGAACGGCGAGTTCGCGGAAGGAAGCCGGGTTCTCCGCGCCAAGATCGACATGGCCGACCCCAACTTCAAGATGCGCGACCCCTTGTTGTACCGCATCCGGTTCGCACACCACTACCGCACCGGTCACACCTGGAAGATCTACCCCTTCTACGACTTCGCTCACTGCCTGAGCGACGCCATCGAGGGCATCACCCACTCCATCTGCACCCTCGAGTTCGAAAACAACCGCGAGCTCTACGACTGGCTGCTGCGCGAGTGCGAACTCCCCGATCCCCCCCACCAGTACGAGTTCGCGCGCCTCAACCTCACCTGGACCGTGATGTCGAAGCGCCGCTTCCTGCGCCTCGTGAATGACGGGCACGTAAGCGGCTGGGATGACCCGCGTATGCCCACCCTCGCGGGGTTGCGGCGGCGTGGAGTCACGCCGGAGGCCCTGCGCGCGCTCGCGGAGCGGGTGGGCGTGGCGAAGGCAAACAGCGTGGTCGAGGTCGAGCTCTTCGAGAACATCCTGCGCGACGACCTCAACCTGCGTTCCCCGCGCGGAATGGCCGTGTCCCGACCGCTCCGGGTGGTGCTCACCAATTGGCCGGAAGGCGAAGTCGCGTCGATCCTGGCCCCGCTTTACCCTGCCGAGATGGCGCTCCCCGGCGAACGCACCTTGCATATCGGGCGAGAGCTCTACATCGAAGCCACTGACTTTGCTGAAGAAGCGCCGAAGGGCTGGAGGCGCCTCTCCCCCGGCGCGGAAGTGCGACTCCGGTACGGCTGTGTGATCCGCTGCGACGAGGTGGTGAAGGACGCCTCGGGCACCGTCGTGGAGCTCCGCTGCACCGCCGACCGCGCCACGATGGGCGGAGTCGCCCCCGAAGGCCGCAAGGTGAAGGGCATCGTGCACTGGCTGAACGCCGAAAACGCGGTTGCAGCCGAGCTCCGCCTCTACGACCGCCTCGTGCGCGTGGAACGACCGACCGGCGATGACTTTCTGGACGAGCTGAACCCCAACTCCTTGGAGGTGTGCCGCGGCTTCGTGGAGCCGGAAATCGCGAAAGGGGACAGCCCGGCGCACTGGCAGTTTGAGCGGCAGGGCTACTTCTTTCGCGACCCCGTCGAGGCCGCCGCGGGGCGCCTCGCCTTCAACCGCACCGTCGGCTTGCGGGAAGGGTGGGCGCCGGAGGCCGCGGCGGAGCCCGCCGCGGCGCCGGTCAACGCCGGGCGTACCGAAAGCGCCGCGGCCCCGAAAGGCCCCGCGCCGCAGGCGGCCCGCGAGCTCACCCCGGACGTAGAGGCCCGCCGCGCCGCCCTCGTGCTGCGCCACAGCCTCGCCGATGCCCCGGCGCGCGCCCTCGCCGCCGAAGCGGCCCTTGTGGACCTGTTCGAGGCCGCCGCCGCCGGGGCCCCACCGAGCGCAGTGGCCCCCTTTGTCGTGAACGTGGTGGTCGGGGCGCTCCGTCAGGCCGGGCGCGGCCCCGCAAGTCTCAGAGGGGCGTCGGTGGGTCGGATTGTGGCCCTCCTAGAGAACGGCACGCTCGGCGCGGCTCAGGCCCGCCGCGTGCTCGATCTCGTGCTCGCAAACGACGGCGACCCCGATGCCATCGTACTCACAGAAGGACTCTCCCGCGTGAGTGATCCCGTCGCCATCGCGGCCTGGGTGGCGGCCACCCTCGACGCACACCCCGCCGAGCTCGCCCGCTACCGCGCAGGCCAGACCACGCTGTTGGGTTTTTTTGTCGGCAAGGTGCTGAAGCTGTCGGGCGGTCGAGCCGACGCCGCGGCGGTACAAGCGGCGGTGGGCGTGGCTTTGGGATAATGCGCGGGTGGAGGTTTCATGCTCGTCTTTCTCGCCCTGATGGCCGCCTGCATTCCCGAAGAAGAGTTCCGCGCGCTCCAAGAGGAGAACGCACGGCTCACCGCCCGTGTCGCCCGGCTCGACGCGATTGTCGACAAGGAGCGCGAAGCCGTGAAGGAGCTGCGCCAAGACCTCAAGCCGCTCATCGAACGCGGCGTCATCTCGATCGAAGTGAAGGATGGCCGCGTGATGCTCGGCATGAAGAGCGACGTGCTCTTCCAGAAGGGCAGCGCCGAACTCTCCGCCGACGGCCGCGACGCCGTACAGCAGCTCGCCCGCGCCCTGGGCCAGCGCACCGCCGACCGCGACTTTCAGGTGGAAGGGCACACCGACAACGACCCCATCAATACCGCCGCGTTCCCGAACAACTGGTACCTCGGCGCCGCGCGAGGCATCGTCGTGACCGAAGCGATGATCGCCGCGGGAATGCCGCGCCACCACGTGTCCGCCGCCACCTTTTCCGACACCCACCCCGTAGACGGCAACACCAGCGCGGCCGGTCAGGCGCTCAACCGCCGCATCGACGTGGTGCTCGTTCCTGACGTGTCCGACATCTACAAGCGGCTCGAAAAGCCGATGAAGGGCGACGGCCCCGGCAAGGGCAAGAAGAAGAAGAAGAACGAGAGCTGAACGAGGCCTGCCCTGCTCAATCCGCCGTGCCCACCGGCAAGCGCAGCCCGAAACGGCACCCGTTCCCGAGTTCGCTCACGAGGCGCACCTCCGCGCGCATCGAGGCGCAGAGGTGCTTCACGAGCGCCAGCCCCAAACCGGTTCCTCCCAGCGTGCGCGAGCGCCCTGGGTCGACGCGGTAGAAGCGCTCGAAGATGCGCGGGTGGTGAATCGGGTCGATGCCTGGCCCGCTGTCGCGCACCCAAATCTCCACGGCGTCATCGAGCTTGGCGGCTTCGATGTCGACCCTGCCTCCTTCGGGGGAGTACTTGATGGCGTTGTCCACGAGGTTGGAGAGCGCGTGTTCGAGCGCGAAGCTGTTCACCCAGGCTTCTGCGTCGAGCGCGCCCGAGGCCGATAGGGCCACCCCTCGCCGGGCCGCCACCGCTGAGAACCGCTCCAGGACCGTTTGCACCACGCTCGCCACTCGCGCGGGCTCCAGCACGAGATCCGCAGGCCGGGACTCGATCTGCGACAGGCTGAGCACATCCTCCACGAGCAGACGGAGGCGCTCCGAGTTGCGGCCAATCGCGTCCACCATCGGCCGGAGATCCTCCGGGATCCGCGCCCGTTCGTCTTCGAGGGCCTCGGCATACCCGACCACGGCGGTGATCGGCGTGCGCAGCTCGTGACTCACGTTCGCCACAAAATCGCGCCGGATGCGGTCGGCCGTGCCCATCGAGGTGACGTCGAGGACCACGCCGAGCACGCCGGCCCCGTCCTCGGAGGGGAGCGCCCGGATCAGCAGCTCGCGGCCGTGCAGGGCCAGCGGGCGCTCGCTCACCTCGCGTGTACGCGCGGCTTCGTCGCACACATACTGAAAGGTCGGCACCGGGATGACCGCGGCCGGTCGCTCGCCCACCGGATCGCCCGTAAAGCCGAGCAGATGGCCGAGCGCGGGGCTGGCGCGGCGCACCACCCCCGTTGCGTCAATCACGGCGAGACCGTTGGGTGTCTTCCTCACCATGAGCTGGTCTAGGTCGCGCTCCGCCTGGGCGATGCGAGCCCTCTCTCGCACCGTGGCCATCAGCAGGTTGACCGCCGCCGCCACCTGACCGGCTTCGTCGTCGTCGGTGGCGGGCAGGCGAATGTCCGTGGCGCCCTCGGCCGCCGACTGCACCGCCCGCAGCACCTCCAGCAGGCGGTGCCGGCGGTCCCGATGCAGCGCCAGCGTGCGCAGCAGGAGCAACAGGAGCCCGATGGTTGCGCCCGCGTTCAGCCATCCGGCCATCGTCTGCGCGTGGAACAGCAGGAGCGCGATCTGCAGCGCGGCCAGCGCAATGCCGATTGCTAGGTGCAGACGAATCGAAGTGGGCCGCATCTACGCCTCCGCTCTGCCGAATGAAGCACCAAGCTGTCGGATCCACCCGCAACTCTGCCACGGCAGGTCGCGCAAGCGCCAGCCCCAGTTGCCCACCGCGGAACCGGGGGTGTTCATCCGGGCCTCCCCGCCGAGCTTCATCAAGTCCTGCATGGGCGCAATCGCCGTTCCCGCCGTGCTTGCCCACGCCTCGCGGAGCATCGCCCACGCGGGATCGCTACCGTCTCGCCCGGTGTAGAGCCGAAACCGGTCGCGCACGGCGTCGTCCGTGGACTGGTACCAGCCCACGGCGGTGTCGTTGTCGTGGGTGCCGGTGTACACGATCCAGTTGGGGCCATCGAAGTTGTGGGGGAGGAAGGGATGGTGGGCGTCGCGGCCGAAGGCAAATTGCAGCACCTTCATGCCGGGGAGCCCCAACTCAGCCCGTAGCGCCTCCACATCGGGGGTGATCTCCCCGAGGTCCTCGGCCCAGAACGGCAGCCCGTTGAGTTCCTGTCGCAGCGCATCGAACAGGGCCATGCCCGGACCCGGCTCCCACGCGCCCAGCCGCGCATCTGGCTCCGACGCCGGGATGGCCCACGCTGCCGCAAAGGCCCGGAAGTGGTCGAGCCGAACGGCATCGACCAGCGAAAGCTCGCGCGCGAAACGCCTCCGCCACCACGCAAACTGCGAGGCGGCGTGGGCCTCCCAGCGGTACAGCGGTGAGCCCCAGCGCTGGCCGGTCGGCGAGAAATAGTCGGGAGGAACACCGCTCACCGGGTTGGGCTGCAGCTCCCCGTCGAGTCGCCACAGGCCGGGCTCCGCCCAGAGGTCGGCTGCGTCGTGCGAAACGAACATCGGCACGTCGCCCACCACGCGGATGCCGCGCACTCGGGCCGCCTCTCGCAGGGCACCCCACTGGCGCGAGAAGCACAACTGCAGGGCTGACTCCACCGCAATCCCGTCGGCGACCTCGTGGTCCTCGATCACGGGCCAGCGCCACCATTCCCCGTGCCCGAACGCTTGCTGCCGCGCGGAGTAGCGCGCCCAGGTGGTCAGCCACCCCGACTCGGCTTGCACGAAGGTGTCGAGCTCTTTGGAGCCGACGAGTGCGCGCGCGGCGCGGCGCAGGAGCGGCATCTTCCAGCCGAGCACCACCTCGGCATCCACCGACTCGCTACCCCAGGGCAGCGCGACCGGCTCCAGAAGCCCTTCGGCCACCAGCAACTCGACACTCAGCAGCCGTGCATCGCCCGCAAAGGCCGAAGGGCTGCCGTAGGGCGACGAACCCGGGCCCACCGGGTGCAAAGGGAGCACCTGCCAAGTGTCGAGCCCGGCGTGACTCATCCACTCGAGGAACGCATGTGCGTACGGCCCCAGCTCCCCGATCGGCCCAGGGCCCGGGAGACTCGTAGGGTGCAGCAACACCCCGGCATGCCGATTGCGTTCCGGGGGCACTGCGACAACGTCTAACGGAGAAGGCGCCGGCCGCCGCGACGCTTCTGGAGCAGGCCCTTCGCGCGCATCCGCTGCTTGGTGTGCTTCGCCTTCAGCTTCGCGCGGTGGCGGGCGGTCTTGTTGCGCTTACGGGGGGCTTGGGTGCGAGCCATAATCTTCTCCGACGAGGGGGTCGCGGGCTAACTCGTGCCGTTCCCACCGTCCACTCCGGGGCGCGAACCGGGCATCGTCCGGCCCAGCCGCTCATATACCCGCCGCATCTGTCTTTCCTTGTAGAGCTCGTGGCGGCTCTCGCCAGCTTCGTTCAACAGGTCGGTCGCCTGATCCACGACCTGTAGCTCCACCAGCACCGACACCACCTCGCCGAGCAGGGCACGGTGCCGAGGCAGCTTCACGCCCGGCACGTCGTAGATTCGAGTGGGCAGGCCAACCACGAAGTTGATCACGCGGTAGCCATTGCTGGAGTCGGGGTTCTGGGTGGTCACGGCGCTGAGCAGGCCCAAGGCGGCCCGCTGCTCGTCGGGCTTGCCTTCCAAGGCCAACTCCTCCTCGGAGAGCAGGGTGTTCACGCTCTCCCCCGGGATCACGGCGGCGAAGGGCACGAGATTGCGGAAGAGCCACGCGAGGCAAGGAACGATGTCGGCGCGGGTTTCGGTCACGATGCGGAACCGGAGCTTGTCGAACACCGTCACGGCGGTGCTCTCCCGCTTGGCGAGCAGCTTCTTGATCACGCTGGGCCTCGTCTTCCGGTTTCCGTAAAAAGCCTTCACCGGCAACCCCGCCTCCCGCATCAGGCGCGACGCCTCATTCACCCGGGAGTTCGCCACCTCCAAAAGGTCGGTCTCGCGCACCGCCGTCTGGCTGCGCAGCTCCTGCATTTCGAGGTGGTTGATCACGTGGACGAGCTTGAGAATCGCGCAGTACTGGATGCCGTGACGGCTGAAGCGTTCTCGCATCGAGGCGCGTAAAAAGGCGTCCCGAACGTCGCGCGGGCGGCGGACGTCGGGAGCGAAGTGAAGGCCGAGGTGCTCCTCCAGAAACTCGACGGCCTGGTTGTAGACGTACCGCACGCGCTCGCGCGCCCACGAGTCGCGAGCGAGGTCGCACCCCCAGGCGCGGAGGAATTGGTTCACATCCTCGTGGGTGCGGAACGCGAGGTGGCTCCACTCCACGACGGAGCCGCCCGAGAGTGCGAGCCTCACGGCCTCTTCGTCGAGTTGCGACAATGGCGGCAGCACCGGGTCGGCGGGCAGAAATTCGTCGTTCTCGATGGGGTCGCGGCGCACGGGCAATCCTTATCTCGGTGGCACCCGACCACGCTGCCCGTGGGTTAGCCCGCCGCCCATGCAGCCCATCGCCGTTTCCCGGGTGGTCGCCAACGCTTCCCGCGTGCTGGTGTCCAACCTGTTCATCGCCCTGTTCATCTCGATGGTCGCCGGGGGCTTGGGGTTCATGGCCACCGACGCCATCAGCGCCGAAGTGGCCCCCAAGTTCGGGCTCACGGGGCAAGGGCTGCTGGTGGCGCACACGCTCTTCCAGAGCCTCCTGCTCTGTGCGTGGGCAGGCTCGGTGGGTGCGTGGGCGGCACCGGCGCAGATCTACCTCTGGGTGCAGAAGGAGAAGCAGCTGCCCGCCACCTTGGCCGGAGCCATCAACTACGGGCTCAACCGCGCATCGCGGGTCGCCCTGCCGCATTTCCGGGCCTACTCCCTCGTGGTGCTCGGCAACATCGTGATCGTGCCCGGCATCATCTTTGGCCTGATGTTCTCCTTCGTAGACGGCATCGCCACTCTCGACCCGCAGGAGTCCAAGGTGCTCTCGCGCAGCTCGCGCCTGACCAGCTCGCGCCGCGGCAGCATCTTCCGCGTGATGCTGATCGCGTTTGGCACCTGGTGGTTCTGGTTCCAACTCGGCCTCGTCTTCTTCTTGCCCACGATGCCGGTGTGGGCAAAGTTCGCGGTGGGCACTGTCGACCATCTGGTGCTGGTGTGGATCGACCTGTGCATGGTGCAGTTCTACCTCGACATGTTCCGCAAGGCGCCCGCAGCCGTGCCCGCGTAGTCTCGGGGCCGTGCCCGCCTTCCTCTCCGCCATCGGCGCGGGCGACCCGCTCGGCGGCCTGGCGGGCAGTTCCCCGTTCTGGGCACTGGCCCGCCTCGTTCCCGCAGGCCCCGCCACCGTGGTGGTGGCCGACGCCCGCGAGCTCGACAGAGCCGTCCGCGCCCTGCGCCTCTTCGCCCCGGGCCGCGAAGTGCTCGTCTACCCCGCCGATTCCGGCCGCCCGTGGGACGGCGCGGTCCGTGACCCTGATCTCGCCTGCTCCCGCATCCTCGCCCGCGCGAGCACCACGGCGATAGTGGTCGTTGAGGCCGCGGCGCTGCTCGTTCGGGTCCCGCCCTTGGTGCGACGCTGCCTGCGGGTGGGCGAGGTGGTGGAGCCTCAGGCGCTGCTGCGCTGGCTCGTGGCGGCAGGGTACCTCGTGGCCCCTCATGTGGAGCAGCCGGGCACCGCAGCCCTCCGGGGCGGCCTCGTAGAAGCGTGGGGGCTCGGGGAGGACCGACCGACGCGAGTGATCTGGTTCAACGACGAGGTCGACATCGTACGCGGCCCCGCCGCCCTAGTGGGCGCGCGCGAGGCCCTCCTCGACACCGAGGCCGCGGAGCGCGCCGCCGCCTACCTGCACGCCGTCAGCAACGAGCGCGGCCCTCCGCTGCTGGATCGTCGCCCGCTGCTCAACGACCTGCGCGCCGGCGTGTGGTTCGCCAGCGCGGAGGACTACCTCCCCGCGCTCGCCGACGTGTCCCTCCCTGCCCTCCCCGGCCCGCTGTTCGTCCTCGAGCCCGACCACGTCGCCGCCGCCCTCGAGAGCGCCCACGCCGACGCCCTCCGCCGCTTCCACGCGCTCCCTCCCCGAGAGCGCCCGCTGGTGCGGCCCCACGACCGGTACGCTTCCCCCGAGTCTGTGGCCGCCCTCTTGGCCGGCGCCACCCCCATCACGGCCCTCGGCAGCGACTGGGAGGTGCGTGCGGTCACCGGCCTGCGGGTCGGCCCGACCGGCGAGCTCGCCCCCGCCGCGAGAACGCTCCGCTCTCTCGCTCAGGCCGGCGCCGCCGTCGTCCTCGTGGCCGACAACCCTACGCGCGCCGAACGCATCCGCCAGCTCTTTGCTGCCCACGACGTCGCCTTCGGCGACACTCCCGCCCGATACACCCTCGCCCTCCAGGTGGGTGAACTGGCCGACGGCTTCCTCGCGGCCGACTTAGCCTACGTCACCGCCGACGACGTTTTCGGCGAGAAGCTCCGCGACCGCGCGCCCAGCACCCTCTCGAAGTTCCGCCGCGCCGCCACCGGCTCGCTCGGCACCCTCGACCGAGGCGACCTCGTGGTGCACGCCCGCCACGGCATCGGCATCTACCGGGGGCTCTCGCGCATGCCGCTCGGCGAGAGCGCGGGCGACTTCGTGCACCTCGAGTACCGCGACGGCGAGCGGCTCTATGTGCCGGTGTGGCGGCTCGATCTGGTGGCCCCCTACCGCTCCGAGGGCGAGGGCCGCCCCCGACTCGACAAGCTGGGCGGCTCCACGTGGGAGCTGAGGCGCGCCAAAGTCAAGGACGCCGTCCTCAAACTGGCGGCCGAAATCCTACGCATGCACGCGCGGCGCACTCTGGCGGTGGCCACGGCCTACGACGAGCCCAGCGACCTGTACAGCCGCTTCGAGGAATCGTTCCCCTTCGTCGAGACCGACGACCAGCAGGAGGCCATCGCCGCCGTGCTGGCCGACCTCGCTACCGGTACGCCGATGGACCGGCTCGTCGTGGGCGACGTCGGCTTCGGCAAGACCGAGGTGGCCATGCGCGCCGCCTTCCGGGTGGTGCTCAAGGGGCACCAAGCTCTCGTGCTCGTTCCCACCACGGTGCTCGCGTTTCAGCACCTCGCCACCTTCCGCAAGCGTCTCGCGGAGTTCGGGGTGCGGGTGGAGATGCTGAGCCGATTCGTCGACGCGCCCACCACTCGGCGGGTGCTCGCCGACCTCCAGACCGGTGGGGTGGACGTGCTGGTGGCCACCACTGCCGCGCTCGGGCGCGGCGTTCGGTTCAAACGCCTCGGACTGGTGGTGGTCGACGAAGAACACCGGTTCGGCACCAAACAGAAGGAGGAGGTGCGACGAGTGGCCGAGGGCGTGCACTACCTCGCGCTCTCCGCAACGCCGATCCCCCGCACCCTGCACATGGCGCTCGCCGGACTTCGTGCGATCAGCCTGATCGCCACACCGCCGGAAGGCCGCCACCCCATCCACACGGAGGTGGTGCGCTTCAATGGCGACCGCATCCGGGAAGAGGTGCTGGCGGAGGTGGCGCGCGGCGGGCAGGTGTACTTCGTGCACAACCGGGTGCAGTCGATCGAGGGGGTGGCCCGCTGGCTCCGGCGGCTGCTGCCCAGTCTCCGCATCGAAGTCGGCCACGGTCAACTGCCGTCCGACTCCCTTGAGCGGGTCCTCTCCCGCTTCGCAGGTGGCGAAACGGATGTGCTGTTGTGCACCACGATCATCGAGAGCGGGGTGGATCTTCCCAACGCCAACCTGATGGTGATCAACCGCGCGGAGATGTTTGGCGCCGCCCAACTGTACCAACTGCGAGGACGCGTCGGCCGATCCCAAACGTTGGCGCGCTGCTTGCTCCTCGTGGGCGGCAGCGGCCTCGCTCGCAAGGAGGCGCTGAGCCGCCTGCAAACGCTCCAGCAGGCCACCGCGCTGGGCAGCGGGTTCACGGTAGCCAGCCGGGACTTGGAGCTGCGAGGCGGCGGGGAGATTCTCGGCGAGAAACAACACGGGCACATCGCCGCCATCGGGTTCGACGCCTACATCGAGCTGCTCGAACAGGCCTGCGCTCAGGTGCGCGGCGATGTGGTGGCCGAGGTGATCGACCCCGAAGTGAGCGTCCCCCTCCCCGCCGTGCTCCCCGAAGACTGGATTCCCGACACCGCCGAGCGCCTCGATGCGTACGGCCGTCTCGCCCAGGCCTCCTCCAACGCGCAGGTCGCCCGAGTCGTCGCCGACCTCGAACACCGCTACGGCACCGCCCCGCAGGAAGCCCTCACGCTGCGGTCCCTCACCGAGCTGCGCCTTCGCTGCCGCGAACTGGGCATCCTCAGGCTCGCCGTCCTCAAGGTTCGGCTCAACCTCGAGCTGCACGCCCGGCATCGCCTCGACCCGATGCGCCTCCTCGAACTGTGCACGAGCGAGGGCGCACGTTTTCGTCGTCAGGGCGAGATGGGGCTCGACGTACGCGGAACCCCCGAAGAAACGGCCGACCCCTTCCGCTTCGCGGCGTGGGCGCTGGGGCGGCTGACCGCCGGATGAAGCCTACCGGCACAACCCCTTCGTGATCTTCAGCGCGTTGTTGTCCTCGTTGCATTCCCCGAGAATCCCCGCGCCGTTGTCGTTGTCGGCCTTGGCCTTCAGCGTGTCGGTGATGGAATCGGGGTCCACGTCGAAGACGAGCCCCTTGCTCGACTTGCCCGGCTCCACCACCTCGTCGGTGAAGAGCGTGGCGAGCCAGGTGCTGCCGGACCACAAGGAGATCGGCACGCCCACCTGCAGGTCCACCAGCCCCTGGTTCCCCACCACCACCGTGACGTATAGGTGGCCGTTCTCACATTCGTCGTTGCAGATGTCGCCGAGCACCGGAACCGCGTCCGGGAGCAGGCCCCCGTCGG
>CANKOI010000095.1 GCA_947484175.1 Deltaproteobacteria bacterium | reverse complement strand
CGTCGAGGAGGACGACGCTGGCGCTGCGGAGCAGGCCGCGCGCCAGCGCTACGCGCTGGCGCTGGCCCCCCGAGAGGGCAATCCCTCGCTCCCCCACGACGGTGTCCAGCCCCTCCGGCAGCGCCGCGAGGTCCGGGCCGAGGCTGGCGGCCGCTGCTGCGGCCGCCACGTCGCCCCGCGTAGCGCCGAAGCCGATGTTCTCCTCCACCGTCTCCGAGAACAGGAACGGGGTTTGCGACACCATGCACACGGCACGCCGCCACGCAGGCAACTCGATGCCGCGTACGTCTGCGCCGTCCACGAAGAGGGTGCCAGCCGCCGGGTTGTTGAGCCGGGCGATCAGCTTCAAGAGCGTGCTCTTCCCGCTCCCGACCCTCCCGTACACTCCGACCGTGGCCCCGGCGGGGATCTCGCACGTCACATCAGTGAGCACGTTGCGGTGGAGCTCATCGGGGTAGGCGAAGTTCAGCCCGCGGAAGCTCAGCGCCGGGCCCGAAGCCGGTGCGGGGAGCCGGATGTCTCGGTCCGGGCGCGCTACGGGCTCGTCCAGCACCACATAGATGCGCTCCAGTGACGCCTCGGCGCGCTGGAACACGGGCAGGAGCCAACCGAACATCCGCAGCGGCATGATCACGAAGGCCACCAGCGCGAGGAAGGCGGCCAGCTCGCCGGGGGTGATCGAGCCCGTTGCCACCGCCTCGCCTCCCAGCGCTAGCAACCCCCACGTGGCCACGCCGCCCGCCACGGTGAGCAAGGGGAAGGCGATCACTCGCAGGCGCGTCATCTTCAAGTTGCTGGCGCGCAGCGCGGCGGCCCGATCGTCGAGCCGCTGGGTGAACACCGCCTCCACGCAGAAGCCCTGCACGGTGGCCACGCCCTGGAAGCTGCCCAGCAGCTCGTCGGAGAGCTCGCCGAGCTGCTTCTGCGCACCCCGCTGGAGCGTCATCAACTGCGGGGTTGCCCACGACACCACGAGGTAGGCGAGCACGCAGGGGAGCGCCACCGCGAGGGTGAGGGCCGGCGAGAGGCTGAACATCTTCCAGCTGCCCATCACCAGCGCGCCCACTGCGTTGGCGCCTTGCAACAGCGCGAAGCCCGCGAGGGCGCGCGCAAAGGTCACGTCGCTGGTGGCGCGGCTCAAAAGGTCGCCGGTGGGGTACCGGGCGTAGAAGTCGGGCTGCAGTTCAAGGAGGTGGGCGAAGAAGCGGTCCCGGAGGGCGCACTCGGCCTCGCGGCCGGGGGTGAAGAACCACACTCGCGAGAGCGTGCGCACCACCATCACGGCGAGCCCGATCGCGCCGATGAGCGCGGCGTCGTGGGCCACTCCGGGCTTCCCCTCGCGGAGCAAGTCCAGGCCGTGCGCCATCGTGCCGGGTACCTGCACGCCCAGCCAGCCGGTCAGGATCACCGCCACCGTGCCCGGCAGGTACCAACGCCAGAGGCCCACCACGTGCTCGTGGAAGAACCTTCGGGAGTAGCGGAGGGGGAGCACCACGGTCCGGCTCAGTCCGTGGGGCCCAGCTCGGTGGGCAGGGTGCGGAGGCTCGCTTCGAGCGAGGAACGCCGCGTGGCCACGTCCGCGTCGAGGCGCGAGATGGCCTCAGGAAGCCGATCGTAGAGACGCTTGGGCGCACGCTGCGCCCCGCCCTGGAACAGCGCGTGCACGATCCACGGGAACACGGCGGTCACGTCGCAGTGGCAGTACACCGAGTTGAACTCCACACACTCTGCGCTCACCTTGCCCCAGGTGTGGCCTTCGCCCGCCGGGCACGAGGACAGGGCGCCGTTGTCGACGGGGTCTACACAGAACTGCACGTCGATGTCGAAGCCGCGGGCCTCGAGCTCAAGGATCTGCCCGAGCGTGGGCTCACCCTGGAGGGTGTAGTTCTTCGGAACGCCGCCCCCCAGAATCCACACACTGGTCTGCCCTTCGTTCTGGGCGAGCCACTGCACGGCGGCCATCGCGTACACGTCGGCCGCGATGTCGAGCGCGAACTTCACGCCGTCGCCGTACACCACCCGGAGCTTCACGACGTTCAGGAAGATGCTGCCGTCCTGCGGTGCCCCCACGAAGATCGGCACGCCGTACTTCCACGCGGTGGCGAGGAGGGAGTGCTGGTCCACACCAAGCTCCTCCTCCAACTCGTAGAGCCTTCGCCCCAGCCGATGATGCATTTCGGCCGTGGTCATCGAGTGCTGGAACTCCTCGGTGTTCAGGAGCCAACCGAAGAGCTGGTCGGTCTTGAGGAGCACATCCTCGGGGAAGCCGATGTCGTAAATGCGGATGATGCGGGCCTCGCGCAAGAGGGTGTCGCCCGCGTCGGGAGCCACCTCGCGGAGACGGTGCCCGAGGATGCGGTGGGCGTCGTGGTAGAGGTTCGCGCCCGTGGTGGTGAGCACGTCGATGCAGCCGCGCTCGATCAGCGGCACGATGCAGCTGCGGTGCAGGCCGGCGGGGGTCATCGCACCGGACATCGTCGTGAACACGAAGTTGCCTTCGTCGATCGACTTCTGCATCAGCCGGGCCGCCTCGCGCACCTGCCTGCCCACGAACGCCGGAAACGCCGTCTGCAAGAGCTCCAGCCCCGTTTCACGCCCGGTGATGGCAGAGGGACGCACCTCCCGCGACGCCTGGAAGGCGGCGTTGACCTTCGTGCTCACAGACTCGTCGGACGACATGGGGCCTCGGGGCGGGCGCGCGGTCTATTCTGAATCGCCCCCGCTGTCGTCGTCGGAGTCCTTGGGGGTGCCCGTGTCGGTGTCGGCTGGAGAGCCCGTGTCCGTGTCGACGGGAGCGGCCACCGCGCCAGTGTCCTCGACGCAGAGCCCATCCACGTTGAAGGTGAACCCGGTTGCGCAGGAGGGGGCCGTGCAGGCGCCGACGAGGAAGGAGATGAACAGCATGCCGCGGACCTAACCCGGTTCGGGCGCCAGCTCCCACGAACGGACGGTGGCGGCCTCCACCTCGTTTGCGCGGAAGGGGAGGTAGTCGTAGGTGAAGTCGTGCCAGTTGGTCTCGGCACCGTAGCCGCCGTAGCCGATGTGGAACCACAGCTCCGGCACGTCGTCGTCGCCGAACTGCACGAGCGCCCGGTAGATGCTGCCTTCGCGGCTGGCGCAGGGGCTGGTGAGGTCGGAGTCGGCCCAGGCCGGGCAGTCGGCGACGTTCAGGGTGCTCTCGTCGCCCGAGAAGGGGGCGTCGATGTCATCGCCGAAGGTGCCTGCGAACGACGCGGTGTGGATGTCGCCCCAAGTGATGCGCTCGACCCCCTTCGCCGCGGCTTCCGCGCGCAGAAACTCCATCGCCTCGCCGAGGGCCGCGAGCCGGTCGCTGTCGCCCTTTCCATCGAGGAGCGAGTCGATCCCGTCGCGGTGTGCCAGCAGGTTCAGCTTCGCCACGGTGACCGGACTCGACTCGGCGATCGCGTTGAACAACACGCCCATGTCGCCCGCAAGGGTGCGGCGGCCGAGCAGGGCCTGCCAAGTGTGGAAGAGGGCGGCGGGCTCGCTGTCGGCGGCCATGTCGCCGTTCCAGGCGCCGAGCAGCGCGAGGCCTTCGCGTACGTCGTCGTCGTCCCGGAATTCGGCGAGGTTCTCGTCGGTGTCGAGCCGGGCGCCCACTTCGGCGAGTACGGGCAACAGATCGAGCGCGATCATGCTGTTGACGTCGGCCTGCATCACGGCGAAATCGTCGAGCGTCACGTTGCCGCGGTCCACCAGCTCCTGCGTGAGGGTGTGGATGCGCGCGCTCCGCCAGCCCGCGTCGAAGAAGCTGCCATAATAAAATGCGTCGTTGGTGGGGTCGTTGTCGAGGATGTGGTCGAAGGGCGCGTTGTTCGCGCTGCCGATGAAGGCTCGCTGGTCGTCAAGCGTGGGGTACAGGCTTTCGTCGAGGAACTCTCCGGTCCAAAGCAGGCCGGGGTCGCTCGCGTCCTGGATGCGGCGGGGATCTCCCCCGCGAACCGGGATGTGCCCGTGGGTTTGGTACCCGAAGGTGTGGGCGTCCATGAACAGCCAGTTTTGCTGGCCGACTTGCTCGTGGAACACGGCGGCACGCACGTCGTCGGCCGACTGCGCGCGGCCATAGTCGAGGAACTGGAACAGCTCGGTAGACTCGGGATCGAACCCGGCCCAGGCCACCACGACGGCGCCCTCGGCGAACACCGTGGACGCGATCGGCAACAGCACATCAGGGACCACCACGCCGAGGTCGGGAACGTCGGTGACGACATGCTCCACTTCGGCGAAGCTGCCGTCGGACTGGAGTACCCTCAGGGTGATGGCGCGGGTGCGGACGGGCACGCTGCGGTCGCCGACGTTCGCGATGCCTTCGGAGTCCACCTGCACATCGAAGATGTCGATCACGTCGGCGAAGCTGTTGGTGGCGCTCCAGTTGACGGTTCGGTTGTGGCCGAGGTGAACGCCCGGCACGCCCGGAAAGCTGAACCCGGCCACGTCGAAGTTGCCGCCGGCGTCGGCGGAGTTGAGGTGCCACGCGAGTACCAGCGACGGCGCCATGAGCATAGCGTGGGGGTCGTTCGCCATCATCGGCTTCCCGTTCGCGGTGTGCTCGCCGCTCACCACCCAGTTGTTCGAGGCTCGGCCTGTGCCGTGCGCGATCACGAGGTCGTGGAGCTTTTGGCCGAAGTCATCGGGCAGGTCGGGGGCGTCGAACGCGACTACGTCGGGCGAACGGCTGGCGCTCGCGGCGGCCTCGCTCGCGCTCTCGCCGCCATCTTCCGAGACGATGAACTCCGCGGACGCCGGCTGCCACACGGGCACGTCGTTGAAGTTGTTCACGAGCACGTCGGCGATCGACACGAGAATGTCGTAGTCGAGCTGGTTGGAGTAGCCGAGACCGATCCGCTTGCCCATCGCCACCACTTCCACCACGCTGAACGGCTCGGGGATGTAGGTGAGCGCCGACTGGCCGTAGGCGGTGGGTGGCTCTGCCCGGCCTGCGGCGAGGTCCTCCACGTAGCGGTTGAGCCCCGAGGTGAACGCGACGCCGAGCCCGAGATCGTCAGGGCGTGTTTCGGCCTGGTGGCGGAGCGTGCGGCAGCCGAGGTCGATGAAGTTGAAGGTGTGCGCGATGATGTCGGTGTTGATCGCGCTCTCGCCGTCGAGCTCCGAAAGGGTGCCTCGTGTGGAGTTGCGAGCGCGGTCGATCTGGTAGAGCCGCTGCCGGCCCTGCTCGTACCCGGAGGCGTAGAACAAGTCCGCGTCGTTCTGCGCGTAGATGTGCACCACGCCGAGGTGGTCTTCTTTCACCGTGGACACCGCGGTGGGCGTGTAGGTGAGGGGAATCGCAACCCCCTCCGTGGTGCAGGGCGCCCATTCCTCGGGCGCTGGGCGAGCGGGAGTGGGCTCTTCGGTGCAGGCGAGGACGAGCAGAAGGTGCATGGCGCCTTGGAGTTAGCACGGGTGGCGGGGGGTCGTCGCGGGTTCCACGCGGGCTTGACACCGAACGCGCCGCCGCGGGCTACTTTCGGCGCATGCTCTGGTTCGGGTTCTTGGCCTGCACAGGCTCCTCCGCCATCGAACTCGGTGGGGGGAGGCCCGAGGACACCGACGATGGGCGTTCGGGGGTGGAGGTGCGCGACACTGCGCCGGATCGCCTGCCCGGCGACTCCAGCCCCGACACCGGCGAGGCCACGGGCGTGGACGACCCCGACCTCTACCTGCCGGGCGAAATCATGGAGCTGAGCCTCGACCTTGAGCGCGGCGCTTACGACGCCCTTCGTCGGGACGGCCGGGAGTACGTGGAGGCAGCCTTGGGATGGGACGGTCGCAGCTGGCCCGTGGCGATCCACATCAAGGGGTCTTCAAGTTGGCAGGAGATTTCGGAGAAGCCCAGCCTCGTGGTGGACGTGAACCGGGTTGACCCGGAACAGTCCTTCCGGGGAACCCGAAAGTTCTACCTCCACAACGACTGCTACGACCCCAGCCAGATGTCAGAAACGCTTGCGTACGGCTTTTACCGGGAGTGGGGCTACCCCGCGTCGCGCACCACCTTCGTACACCTCACCCTCGATGGCGAAGACTACGGGCTGTACACCCTCGTGGAGCCCCACGAAGATCCCTTCCTTGAAGAGTGGTTCGCCGACCCGAATGGCAATCTGTACGAGAACCGGGATGCCTACTGCGATGTAGACGATCTGCGCTGCATGGAGGTGGAGCAGTCCGACGAGGGTTCCGACGAGGCGATCGGCAGGTTTGGTGCGGCCTCCAAGCGCAGCGGAAGTGAGTGGAGGCCCGCGGTGGAACCCCTGCTCGATTGGCCTCGGTTCATCGACTCCCTCGCGCTCGAGATCACCATCGTCCATTGGGACAGCTACAGCTACGACCTTTCAAACTACAGCGTTTACCATGAGCCTTCTACCGACCGGTGGACGTTCCTCACCCAGTCGATGGATCTCGACTTCGGCTATCGGCCGTGGAGCTACCCGAACTGTGGCGAGTACGGCATGGACATCGACAAGTACACGATGGGCAGCCTCGCCGCGGGTTGTCGCGCCGATGAGGCCTGCATGGCGGAGCTGGTGGAACGCGTGTCCTTCTACGCCGATCAGCTGGAAGCCGCCGACGGTGCCGCCCGTGTTCGCGAGCTCGACGCTTTCATCGGCGAGGCCGTGAAGGACGACCCCCGCCGCTACTGGTCGGATCGCGAGTACGACACCCACGTGGAGTGTTTGCAGCAGTTTTTCGTGGACCGGCCGGCGCAGTTGAGGGAGTGGGTGGCTGCGCAGGGGGGGTGATGCCGACCGCTCAGCCCTGCCGCTCCGCGAGGTCGCGCTGCAGCTCCACGCAACGCGCCGCGAGGTTGCGCGCCAGCGTGCCCATCCAGCCCCCACGTACCAGCTCAGCGTCGAGCGACGCGCGGGTGATCACCCGCAGCGTGAGCGGCGTGGTTGCCGTGACCGTGGCGGTGCGTGAGCCCCCCTCCACCAGCGCCGACTCACCGAAGCTCTCCCCGGGGCCAAGCAAGGCGATCGGGCCGCCGTTCTGGCTTACCTCGCATTCTCCGGCCAGGATGAAGAACGCGGCGTCAGCAGGGTCGCCCTCGAAAACCACCTCGACGCCTGGGTCGAATCGCACACGTTCGAACCACAACCCTTCTGCGCGCGCGGTGTGCAACTCGGCGCCTAGCGCAACCGTGTCCACGAAACGGTCTGCCGGGTCGAGGCTGAGGGACCGCATGGCGATGCGCACGAGCTCGGGCGGCGGTGGGGGCCGCCTCGGAATGCCCATCGGCAGAGGGACGGGACAGGCGTCTGCTCCGGTCGCGCCTCGCTGTTCGAGCGTGAGGTTGCCGTTGGGTTTGCGCCCCGAAAGCGCGTAGTAGAGCAGGGCCCCGAGCCCCCACACGTCGGTTCGCGCGTCGCACACCTCGCCTCGGGCCTGCTCCGGTGCGGCCCACCCTGGCGTTCCGGCGAACGGCACGTCGGTGTTCCCGTCAACCTGCGCGATGCCCCAGTCCACGAGGTAAACCTGTCCGAACGACCCAATCATCACGTTTTCTGGTTTCAGATCGCGGTGCACGATGTTTCGGTGATGAGCGAACGCGAGAGTCTCGCACAGGCGGATGAGGCACTCGATTACGCGACCGAGCCCCGCAACGGGGTCGGGCTCATTGCGCAGCATGTCGCCGTAGGTGACCCCCTGCACCCGCTTCATGGTGAACCAGTGAGCGCCTAAGTCGTGGATGGGGATGACCCCCGGGTGGTCGAGCTGTGCCGTGACTCGAGCCTCGCGCTGGAAACGAGCGAGGTCCTCCGGCACCACAGAGCTGATCAGCTTGACGGCCACGGGCCGATTGAGTGTGCGATCGTGAAGCAGGCGTACCGTGGCGGCCCCGCCGGTAGCGAGGAGACCGGCGTCTTCGTAGCGCCCGGCGTCGAGGGGGAGAGGGGGCTCGGACATCGCACGCGCTCTAATCCGTTCGCGCCGTCGGTCGCGGTCTGGTAGGCTGTTCGGGTTCGATGCTCCTCCTCGCAACTGCGCTCGCCGCACCCCCCGATGTCGACACGCCCATGGCGGGAACGAATCGTGCGCGAAAGGACGCCGCGCTGGTCGTTTCTGTGGAGGACTACACGTACCTTCCCGACGTCGGCGGTGCCTCCCTCGACGCCGATGCGCTCTTTGCGTGGCTGACCACCACCCGCGGCGTCGACCGCGCGACGCGCCTCAAGGACCCTGACCGCGCCACGCTCCGCACCGCCATGAGCGGCGCCGCGCGCGCCGTGCGAGGCGGCGGCACTCTCTGGGTGTACTTCGCCGGTCATGGAATGGTGACCGAGAGTGGGCAGCGCGTACTCCTCACCGCCGAGTCCGCCACCGACGACCTCAGCGGCACCCCGGTAGATGATCTCCTCGCCAGCGCCAGCACCGGTCGCGCCAAACAGGCTCTCTTTGTGCTCGACGCCGATTTCGGCGGCACCGGACGGGGAGGGGAGCCCCTCGGCATCCCCGCCGGCCCCATCGCTCCGTGGTCTACGCCTTCGAGTTCGAAACATGCGATTTGGTCCTCCACATCAGGTTCGGAGGTGCCGGCGCCTTACCCGGCCACGGGACATGGACTGTTCAGCTGGTTGATGCTCGGCGGGCTCCGGGGATGGGCCGACGGCGCCACCGGCGGCCGTGCGAATGGCGAGGTTTCGTTGGAGGAGGCGCAGGCCTTCGTCTTCAAGCAGTCTCGCCTCCTCGGCGGGCGAGCGTGGAACCCGACCGTGGATGCGCGTCCCAAGGTGATGAAGTGGTCGGTAGCTCGCAGTCCTCTGGAGTCGGGTCCCGATGCGGAAGCGTTCGCGACGATGGCTCGTGAGGAGAAAGCGAGGCGGGTCCAGGAGGCGTCCGGTCGGCTTCTGTCGCAGGCAACCGGCGAGTGGCTGGAGATCGCCGTGGTCACCGCGGTGCCGACCCCGGCCGGGGTGGAGAAGCTCAACGCCTACATCGCGCGCTACGAGCTCGCAGTGGTCCAGTTGGATGGACTCGACGTGGCGATCAACGTGCCTGAGGTGGCCGATGCGCGCACGCGGCTCGACGACTTTGCACGCGCCGAGCGCAAACGCGCGGGCAAGAAGAGGAAGAAGCGGGGCGTAAAGAAGAAGAGTGCAGCGTGGTCCTCGGCGCCGTCCAGCATGACCAGTGCGTGCAACGACCTCGTGAAACTGGAGCCGGCGGCGATGAGCGGCACGCTCTCCGCCAGCGACCTCACCTGTCTCGAAGTGAAACTCAACACGTCCTCGCGGCAGACCGACCGCGACAAGGTCAGCCGGGTGCTGATGGCCAACGCCGACGGGCAAGGGAACGTGACGGAATGGATGCGGCTGGCGCTCCGCCACCTCGACTCCATCGATCGCAGCGACCCCGACATGTGTTTCCGGTACGCCCTACTCCTGTCGCGCAACGGCACGGTCGACGATGCCGATGAGGTGCTTCTCTGGAGCGACTACGCGTTGCAGAACAAGAGCAATTGGGTGGGTCCCACGTTCGTGGGTCGGGTGTACAACCTGTACCGACTGCGTGCGGAGACGGCCACGCGCCTGTGGATCGACGCCGAAGACGAGCTTCAACGCGAACGCACCGAGGAAAACGCCGTGGAGTCCGAGGAGGCGCGAGGTCTGGCGAAGAACTCAGCCAGGGAGTGGCTGGACTACGGAACCAGTGCGGCCCAGGACACCGCCCGTGCGGCCGTACTTTGCCAAACGGCTGCCGGTAGCCCGCACTTCTGTACGGGTGGTGGCGCTGTCGAGCCGGCGACCGGGCTTTGAGTTAGCGCGCGCCGATGCCGCGCGTGTTCATCAAAACCTTCGGTTGCCAGATGAACGAGTACGACTCGGGCAAGATGCGCGCGCTCCTCGGGCGGGATGGGTTTGAGCGCACTGAGGACCTCGCTGACGCCGATGTGGTGCTGGTGAACACCTGCTCTGTGCGTGAAAAACCGGAACAGAAGCTCCACAGCTTTCTCGGTCGGGTTTTACCGATGAAGCGGCAGCGCCGCGTGACGGTGGGCATCGCCGGCTGCATGGCGTCGGTGGCGGGGGAGAGCCTGTTCAAACGTTATCCTCAGGTCGACCTCGTCTTCGGCCCCGACGCCGTTTCGCGTATCGGGGAGATGGTGGCCACTGCGCCCACCCAGCGGGTGCTCGACACGGAGTTCCTGGGCGAGGCCGGCTACCCCTTTCCCAGCGAGGTCGATCCTGAGGCCGCGGGCCGCATCTCCTCGTTCGTGACGATCCAGAAGGGCTGCGACAACCGATGTACCTTCTGTATCGTTCCCGCAACCCGCGGCGACGAAGTGAGCCGGCCGGTGGCCGATGTGCTCGCCGAGGTGCGGGCTTTGGCCGAGCGCGGGGTGAAGGAGGTCACGCTCCTGGGCCAGAACGTGAACAGCTACGGGCTCAAGATCGCTGGCCACCCCTCGTTCGCCGACCTGCTCCGGGCGGTACACGAAGTGGAGGGTGTCGAGGTGATCCGCTACACCACCTCCCACCCGCGGGACATCGGCGATGATGTCGTGGACTGCTACAAGGATTTGCCGAAGCTCGCCTCGCACCTACACCTCCCGGTGCAAAGCGGGAGCAACCGGGTGCTCCGCCGGATGAAACGTTTCTACACGCGCGAGCAATACCTCGGGGTGGTCGAACGCCTGCAGGCCGTCCGCCCCGACCTCGTGCTCTCCACCGACATCATCTGCGGCTTTCCGGGAGAGTCCGACGCCGACTTCGACGACACCATGAGCCTGCTCGAAGCCGTCCGCTTTCAGGCCTCGTTCAGCTTCAACTACTCCCCCCGTCCAGGAACCCCGGCTCTCAAGCTGCTCGACGACGCCGTGCCGGCCGCGGTGATGCAGGCGCGGCTGGAGCGGTTCCAGTCCCGGCAGCGTGAGATCGCGCTGGAATCCCACGATGCACTCGTGGGCTCGGTGCAGCAGGTACTGGTGGAGGGCCCCTCCGCCCATGACGAGGGCGTGATCTGCGGGCGCACCAGCACCTTCAAGACGGTGAACTTTCCCGGTACGCCGAATCAAGTAGGTCGCTGGATTCCCGTGCGGGTGACGCGCGGCTTCGCCAACACCCTGAGAGGCGAGCCGGCTTAGATCCGAGCGACGGTCAGCTGGCGGTCTGGTACTGGACCGAGCGGGTGAACAGCAGTTGCGATTTGCCGCCCGTTGGGGTGCGGCTCACTTTCACCTCGAGGACACCGGACCCACCGACGACCGGAGTGAACAGGCGGAAGAACTGCACGCTGGGGCCGCGCTCGGCAACTGCCGCGCTCGTGACGTTGGCCCGGCCCTCGGCCACCTTCTTCCCATCGGCGAACACCTCCGCCACGAGCCAGTAGGCCGTGCCGTCGAAGTCCTTCTTGGTGAGCGCGTAGAGCACCGGCATGTCGATAACCACGGCATCCCTGTCCGCCACGACCACGCTAGGCGCCCAGTTGTCGCCGAGCGTCTTTGCACCCGCGAGGTCCACCGGCATCGCCGTACTCGGCGCCGCAGCGGCGGCGACCTTGGCGGCGACCGCAGCCTGTAGCTTCGCCTCCGCCTTCACCGCCTCCTCACTTTGCGTGATGGGGATGTCGAACCCTTCGTCTTCCGAGAACACGTCCGAGCTGGGCACACCCGCGTTGGCGCCTCGCTCGCTGGCCGGCGTGGTAGCGCTGAAAAAGTCGTCGGGATCGTCTTCCGCGGCGGAGGCAGCATTGGAAAGGACAGCAAAAAGCAACAGCGACATAGCGACTCCGTGGCCCCAAGGGGCGACCGCACGATAGACCCAATCCGCAAAATGTCAAGGCACACCAACGCAGTCGCTCGGGTCGATCAGCTCGAGGCGGGGCGAGCAGTGGGCGCACAGCGATGGTTTCGGTGGGCACCGGTCTTGGCCGCGCTCGCGGCCCTGCCGCTGCTTGGCGACAGCCTGCTCTCGTTTCGGCATCTGGAAGGGGCCGACCAGGTGTCGGGGGCGCTCGGGATGGTGGCCCGCGTGGCCTTGCTGCTCACCGCGGTACTGGCGCTGCGGGGCTACGACCTCGTCGTGCGTGGGCCCGACCGCGGTACGCTCGACCTCCATCCTGTCCCGCCCGTCGCGTACGCTCGCGCTCGGCTCTGCCGCGCCGCGCTCGAGGCCACCCCGGCGGTGGCCGCGGCGCTCGTGTTCCTCCTCCCTCTGCTGCAGACGCCCGCCTTGTTGGTCGCTGGCGCGGTGCTCTTGCTCTCCGCCGCTGCCGCCGGCGTGGGGCTTGGGGTGGGCATCAATCTCGCCGCGCCGGGGCTCGGCGCCGACCGTGGCATGGCGGGCGTACTCGACGCAGTTCGCGGAACAAACCCCCGCGTCCAGGCCGCTCTACTGTGGGCGCCGGCCGCCGCCCTCTTTCTGGGCGGCATCGGGGTGCTCGGAGCGACCGCCGCTCTGGAGGCTGCCCTCGCTGGCCGGTGGTGGGCCTGGCTCGGCGGCGGGCTCCCGCTAGTCGGCGCAGCGCTGGGAGTTCGGCTGGCCCATACCGACGGGAACACCTTGGCTCGCCTTCCGGCCGTGCTCGGCGAAGTCGAGGCTTCTTGGGCCGCCTCGGAGTCGGCGGAGGAGGGGGCCGCCGTGTACCTCGATTGGGTGGTGCCCCGCCTGCCCGCGCAGTGGCGGCTGGAGACACTTCGCGTGTTGCGGCACGGCTGGCGGGGTGAACGTGGCTGGGTGAGCCTCAGCTTCGTGGGGTCGGCCCTCGCGGCAGCGGCTGGTTTCTCGGATCCTTCGCGGTCCACCGCCGCAACCCTCGTGGTCCTGACCACGGCCGCTGCAGTTGGCCTTGTAGGCCCGCGGCTCCGTGCACGGGAGCCGGAGTGGCTGATGAGGGCTCTGCCCGCCCCCGGCCGGTCGCTGGCGGTGGGGGTGTCGCTGTGGTTGTGGATGCAGCCGGTCGTACTCCTGACCGCGGCGGCAATGGCGGTGCGAAACGGGCCTTCGGCTGCAGACGTTTTCGTTCGCGGCGAAGGGGGGGTGTTCGCGCTCGCCCTTCTCGGCGCACGCCTCCCCACCGCGGGCTACGCGGCGGTGGCGGGGCTCGTAGTGGCCGCGGGAGCATTTTCGTGATCGTGGCCGAGGGACTCCGAAAGTGTTTCGGGCGCGTGACCGCGCTCGACGGCGTGTCGATTCGCGTGGCCCCCGGCGAACGGGTGGCGCTTCTAGGCCACAACGGCGCTGGCAAGAGCACGCTGATGAAGCTCCTCGGCGGGCACCTCCTTCCGGGGGAGGGCAGCGTGCACATCGCGGGTGCGAGCGTGGCCGACGCCCCGGACGCTGCCCGCCGCGCGCTCGGGTACGTGCCCGAGGAGCCCGAGTGCTGGGGCTACCTCAGCGCCCGTGAAACGCTGGAGTACGTGGTCGCGGTGAGAGGGGGCGGCGATATCGAGGCCGCGCTCGCCCTCATCGGGCTGGGGGCCGACGCCGACCGCCTCGTGCGGGAGTACAGCCAAGGGATGCGCCGGAAGGTGGCGATCGCCGCCGCCCTCGTGGCGAACCCCCCTGCCTTGGTGTTCGACGAAGCCCTCAACGGCCTCGACCCGCCCAGCACCCTCGCCATTGCGGAGGAACTGCGCCGCCGCGCCGACGCTGGCACGGCTGTGCTGGTGAGCACCCACGTGATCGACCTCGTGCCACGGATCGCTACGCGGGTGGTGGTGTTGCGCGCCGGGCGGGTGGAGTTGGACTCGCCGTTGGACGCGCTGGGCGCGGGGGGGCTCGAGGGGGTGTTTGGGGGGTGATACCGATTGACCTCGATGCGGATTGCCGCGCAGGACGCGGCGCCGGTGGGGCGAAGGTCCCTTGACAGCGGGCGGCGTCGGAAGGGGCAGTGAGCGGAAACGCCAGCGTTGGCGCGGGGGCCTGCCGCTATTGGCCGCCCCTCCGCTCGCCCCGCAGCGGGGCTCGGTCGGCACGGCCAACAGCGTCACCCAGTCCGTCACCGCCGTGTCCAACGGCGGTGCCTGACGAGGAGTGGCCGGGCTGGCAAGAGACTCCGCTGGGCTTGCTGCTGCGGCTCAACACGGGCCGTGTTCGCTCGCGAATCACGATCAGTTGGTATTAGGGGCAGCGACCTACTCGTCTGCTGCGCCCTTCACGAGGATGTCGTATTTGACTTCCGTCGCGGAGTCGTAGCCGTCCATGAGCACGAAGCACGTTTTGTCGTCCCTGAGGGCGGAGACGGTACCCGCCCGGATGCCGAACGCCGTCTTCACGCTGACGCGGTCACCCACGCTGAAGCCCCGGAACGCGTGATTCCCAGCTCGTCCCCACACGTCGCCTTCCGCTGCAAAGTAGCGCTCGTTCACGAGGTACAGGCGTGCATTGGCCAAAAATTCGCCGCCCGGAACCTTCTTCACGGTATCGTCGATCGCTTGTTCGATATTTTCCGCCCGAGAGCGGCGCAGCTCGCGTTCGCTTCCGCCAGCGTACGAGCGCACCAGCTCATAATCGGTCTCGGGATCGACATTTCGGGTGCTGATCATGTTCACCTTGCCCACCTGCCGAATGGACATGCAGCCCATCGATGTGGCCAGCCCAAGAGCGATAACGAGAGGCATGTGCACTCCATGTGGCGAAGAAACCGTGACAACGCTAAAGGTTTAGCGAGGACCGCCGACCGCGGGGATCGAAATCAAGCGCGCTCAGTGTATCATTTCTCGCGGCCGTGCGACGGTGGCGCTCCGAGGCGCAGGCGAGGGGTGCGGCGAGCTGCCGGGCCGCTGCGCCTCGGCCCGCCCGTCCCCCCTCACTCCGGGTTCTCGGCCCCCGGGGTCACCGTTGAGGTGTACGCCCAGGTGTCCGACCCGTCGGGAACGCGGATGGCGCTCTGCTCCCTAGGAAAATCGGTGAACGTCACGGCGTCGAGCACCCCGTTGGCGCCCTCGGGGTCCTCGATCAGGTAGAGCTCGTCGGCCGCCGACTGCAGCGTGAACGCGGCGTGGTAGTCGCCCTGTTCGGGTTGGCCGTCGCACCACACGACAAGCCAAGCCCCGGGCGCAAGTACGGCCCCCGCCGGAAAGCGGTATTGAGCGGGTTGGTCGCGCAAGTCGCTCAGGGACAAACCTTCGAGCGGCATCGGGCGGTCCCCCGCGTTGTAGAGCTCCACCCAGTCGTCGTACTCACCCAACTCGTCGGTGACACTCTCGGAGTTGCTCGCCATCAGCTCGTTGATCACCACGCGGGCCGGACCGCGAGGTTGGCCGGTGTCCTCGCCCGTGTCCCGGGCGGTGTCTGCCGCGGTGTCACCAGACGTATCGCCGGACGTATCGCCAGCGGTGTCCGTGGAGGTGTCGGCTGGAGCGGGGCCATCTGCGTCCACGAGGCACCATTCCCCTTCGGCGTGGGTGCCCGGGCCGCAGTAGTACTTTTCGGAGCAGGCAAGCAGCGACAAGGGGGCGAGGTGCAGGAGCATGAGGACCGCCTATCCCTTTCAGTGAACCAGGTCGCGGAACACCTCGGGGAGGCGGGCAGGAAGGCTGTCCATGTCGTCGAGCTTTAGGTAGCGTCCCGCGCCGAAGATGTCCGTAAGGTAGCGGTCTGCGCCCTCTTCCGCGTCGATGGAAATGCAAAATACGTGGACCCCGAGCCGGCGAGCTTCGGCCACTGCCATCGCCGTGTCGCGTACCCCGTACCTGCCGCGGTACTCGGCGCGGTCTTCGGGTTTACCGTCGCTGACAACCATGAGAATGCGCCGACCTTCGGGACGCTGTGAGAGCAGCCAACTTGCATGGCGGATGAACGCCCCCATGCGAGTTGCTCCGTTCGGCCGGAGGTTGGCGAGGCGTTTGTAGACCGGCTCCCCGTAGCTCTCGTCGAACCCTTTGATGCGGCTCAGTTGGCAGTCTTGGGGATGCGTGTTGCCGAAGCCGTAGAAGGCGTGCGGGAAGTTGAGCACACGGAGACCCTCCGCGAAAAGCACGATCGCCACCTGTTCGAGGTGAATCACATGACCCTGCGTGCTGCCGGAGAGGTCGACCATGGTGAGGATCGCCACCTCCTGCTTCGATCGGATGAACCGCCTGAAGATGCGGTCGTCCGGCGTCTGGCCCGCCTGGATGTCGGTGAGTGCGAGGATGGCTCGATTCAAGTCGACCTCGCTGCCGTCGGGCTGGCCGGTCACCCAACGTTCGTCGATACGGAGGGCCTCGAAACGCCGACGGATCTGTTTGATCTGCGGACCATTGGCCTCGACGATGCGCTCGTAACTGCCGAGGGGTCCGGTGGCGGCGTCGGGCGTGAAGACCTTTGTGGCCTCAAATCGATAAATGCCCGCGACATCGTCCCACTCGTCCCACACGCGTCCGCCGTCGTCGCCCGGTTTGGCCACCTCGCCTTCGGTGAGCGCGGCGG
>CANKOI010000094.1 GCA_947484175.1 Deltaproteobacteria bacterium | reverse complement strand
GGGTTCGCGGAGCTGGCGCCCGAACGGGTAGAGGCCTTTCGCGACGTGCAGTGTGAGGCGTGCCACGGACCGATGCGGGGGCACAACGGCCGCGCCGGGGTGGCCGGCGCCCCTGTGACCGAGCACACCTGCCGCGGGTGCCACGACGAGGCCAACAGTCCGAAGTTCGACTACGAACTGTACCGCGCCAAGCTGTCCTGCGTGCGAGTGGGCAACCAATCGGAGCCGGATCTCTGAAACGTTACCAAGTGGCGAGGAATCGGTCGACGGCCTCGCGCTCCCGCAACCCCACGCTCAGGTCGACACAGTGGGCACAAACGTCCACGCCGTGAATGCGCCACAGGCTCCGTGCTTCAAAGTGGGTGCGCCCGCAAAGGTGGCAGGCTGCATCGTCGGGAGCGAGGAGCGAGCGGCGGTTCCGGACCACCTCCCCGATGCACACGTCGCAGAGCACGGCCCGAGTGCCGGTCATCAGGTGGGTGACTTCGCTGCCCACCCGGCCGCAAGCGGAGCAACGGGTGTCGCCGCCCTCGATGGCTTGAGGGTCTCCCCGCTGGGGCGGCGGAGTGATGCGGGTGAGGAGCCTCTCGACCAGCACTCCGGCGCCCTTCTCTTGGGCGCGTCGGTGGAGCAGCCGCGCAGCCTCCGGCTCGCCGCACATGGCCTGTGCAGCGTGCACGGCCACGGCGAGCTCGGCGTCGACCCCCTCGCCCCACCCGGCCAACAGCGCCCGGGCCGACCGGCTGCGCCGCGTGGCGATTGCCAAGAGCAAGATGGCCTGCCAGGCCCGAGCGACCTCCCGCTCCGCTTCGACGGACCGCCGGTGGGCGGCGAGGTCGTGCATGTTCCCCCTGCGGTCAACCGCAGCGCGCTGCACGTCTTCGAGCGTGACGTTGAGGCCGGCGGTGAGGGCGGGTTCAGGAATCCAGGCCGCTGCTGCGAGGGCGTTGCGGCCTAGGTTCACGGAGAAGGTGGACCCCGGTTCGCGCAGGCGCGCGCCGACCGTGTCGGCGACATGCCCCGCGGCGAGGCCGCACGCCGACTCCCACAACGTGAAGCGGAGGGCCTCGTCGTCGGTGAGCTCCAATGCGGAGAGCACCGGACTCACCGAGCTGGGGCCGATCACGCGCAGCTCGTCGAGCAACACGGCGATGCGATGGCGGGCGACCGACCGCGGCGAGGCCGGGCCGCCGGTAACGGGCAACTTGTCGTACTCGCCCACTTCGACCGCGAGCGCCTTCTGTAGCCACACGGTGTCGCCCGCGCGGCGGCGGGTACGGGCCAGTTCCAGGTAGCTCGGAAGGTCTTCCGGGTGGTCGTGCAGCGTGTCGCGGAAGAGTTTGATTGCGTCGCCCACTTGGCCCTCTTCCACCATCACGCAGCCGAGGGCGTGGCGGGCAACGAGCAGGTCGGGGTCGAGCACCAGCGCTCGGTTGCAGAACTCCCGTGCGCGGTCGAGCTCGCCGAGATGAAGGAAGCTCATCCCGAGCTGGGCCAGTACGCCGGGCTCGTCGCCGTGCCCCGCGGCGGCCAAGGCCTCGAGATATTGGCGGTCGTGCTGGGTAGCACTCTTGTACTTGCCGAGTGCAAAGGCAACTTGGCCGAGGTACTTCCGCGCCACCATGGAGAACCGTGGGTTCTGCCGGAGGCGGGTGAACAGCTTTTCGGCGTCGGCGTGACGGCCGGTGGCGAGGCACAGGAGCCCGAGGTCGCGCATCAACGGCGGCAAGAGGTCGGGGGAGGGGTCGAGGGAGAGCGCCTGAACCAAGTGGAACTGAGCGCGCTCGGTCAGCCGCTGGCCGCCGATCTGGCGGGCACGCTCGGAGAGGGCTCGCCCCAGGAGCAGGTGGCATTCCCAGCTCGTAGCCGAGGCGCGGCAGGCGTTCTCGAGGTGCTTGATAGCTAGGTGGAGGTCACGTTCTGCGCGGTAGAACGCCCCGAGCGCCAAGTGGAGATCGCCGCGCTCGGGCGCGAGGCGAACCGCTTCGTCCAAGTACTTCCGGGCGGCGTCGGGCCGATCGCTCGCCACGAGCGCCGCGCCGGCGATGATGTGTCCTTCGGCATTCGACTCGTCGTCGTGAATCAACTTCCGGGCGTGCTGCAACGCCTGAGCTGCCAGCGCTTCTCCGCCGCCATGGTACAGGGACCGGGACAGGCACACCCGCGCCAGCTCCACGCGCGCCTCGGCATCTTCGGGCGCTTCGGTCAGGCGCTCCTGAAGGCGCGCCTGGGTCCATTCCAACTTCTGGTGCGGGTACACGGCAGTCCTTTCTTGGGCAAACGTCGGCAAGGGAAGCTATCGCGTTATTGTGGTTCCGAGCCATGCACGTTCACCGCCGAGGACAGTCGACCGTGGAATGGGCGCTGCTGCTCGCGGTGCTCATCGTGGCGATCGTCGCGGCCGCCTACTCGTTCGTTCCCGGCGTGCAGTCCGCGATGGAGAGCGCAGGGGAGCAGATGGCCACACTCTACACGTCAGGTGAACTCGCGCTCTGAACAGCGGGCCGCGGCTGCACTTCGAGGAGTCCGAGCCGAATCGAGAACCGGGCCATCGCGTAGACGAGCGCTCCCTCGGTGTCTGGGAGCACCATCGCGCTCACCTGGAGGCTGGGGCGCCACCTACGGGCTTCCGGCGAGTCGGGTGCGAAGGGCGCGAAATCCCAGCCGGCGCCCAGCTCGAAGCCGGTGCGGTGGGTGATGTCGGGGCGCACGGCTGCGATGGATCCGCCGGGATCGGAGAGCCAGGTGGTCCAAGGGAGTTCGTGATGGTGGGCCCCGCCGGCCAGCGCGAATGGGCCGTCGTCGGCTGGCCAGCGCACCAAGACGCCGATGCTGGACACGTGGCGTTCGTCGAAGTTGGTGACGAATTCGCGCTCTTGGACTAGGAGCCCGAAGCTACGCGAAGGGTCAGCCCCCAAGGCTACGCCTACGCCGCCGGTGATTCCCGGGGCACCCTCGGAGTTGTCGATATTGCCGAAGCCGCCCACGCCCACGCCCCCGCCATCGAGCCACACGCGAAAGGGAGGGGCCTCGGCGACTTCGGCCACGGGCTAATAGGTAATGGCGAACGCTTCGCCCGGCTTGAGGGCTTCGCCCGCCGCGCGCAGTCGAACAGGCACGCCCCACTCCGGCAGCGACGGGTCGGAAAGTTGGCGCAAGGGCACGGCCTCCACGCTGGCCGCAACGCTCACCACTCGCGCGGAGATGCTGCGGCCGTCGGCGCCGGAAAGCGTGACGGCAGCCCCGTCGGCGAGTGCCAGCGCTCGAGCGGGCGGAAGATACACGACCGCCTCCTCGGCGGAGGCTTCCACTACCAGCAGCACTGGCACTCCACCGGGCAACCAGGTTCCGGGACTGGGAAGGTGGCCTCCTTCCGTGGCGGCCCCATCCTGAACCTCCGGGATCGCCGCCACCACGCCTGCCGCTGGGGCGCGAAGGGTGCCGGCGTCGAGCCGCTGCTGGAGTGCACCCACGCGCGCGCCCGCCGCCTGCACCTGGGCCTCAAGCGCGGGATCAGCACCCGCGCCCGCCCGTTCTCGAGCGTCGGCGTAGGTGGCGGCGAGCGCGGTGAGCTCTTCGGCGCGCGCCTCGATCTCGACGAGAAGTGCGTCGCGCGAAGCGCGGGCCTGCTCTACTTGCAGGACGGCCACCGCTGTTCCGGGAAGCTGCAGCCGTGCGAGCTCCATCTCTTTGGCGATGAGCTGCGCCCTCTGGGATTCCAGCGCGACCCGAGCCGCCAACCACCGGGCCTGGGCCCCACTCGTGTCTTTGGCGAAACGACGGGTGCTTTCGGCGTCGCCGAGGAGCGTCGACTCCAACGCCGCCAGTTCGGCTTGGGCGGCCCGCACCTGCTCGGCCAGCCCGGGAACCTCGATCGTGGCGAGCTCCTGACCGACTTCCACCACCGCACCGACTTCCACCTGCAGGGTGGCCATGCGGCCGCCCTCCGGAACCACCACGGGGTGTCGTTTCACGACGGCGACGGCGAGCGTTCCCCCGGTCGGAGCTTGGAGCAAGTAGAGCACAACACATGTGGCCGTGGCCGCACACCACAGCCCGGTGTTGACCAGTGTGCCCAAGTGGGCGCGGATGCGCCGACCCAGCGGTACCCGGCGCCTTACCATTCTTCCGCCCGTTCTTCCAAAGCCACGCTCACGGTGCTGGTGCCTGGCACCGCTCGGATGGCGGTAACGAGCTCCTCCCGATCGGAGGGGTGGTACAGCCGAACCTCAAAGCTGTACTCCGACTCTCCGCCGGTGGCCTCCTTCAGGGAGAGGAGCTGGTAGGTGCGGCACCAAGCAGCGAGCGTGCCCTCGATCGTCTCAATCGCGCCCGTGGTTCGAATCCGCACTACGCCCGTGTCGGTGTTGCGTTGGCCGAAACCCGTGAAGTTGAGCTGCACCGCCACCAGTCCGATAATGATCGTGGACACCATGGCCACCGAGTAGTGGTGTGCGCCGATCGCAATGCCGATGGTCAGCGCCAGAAAGATGAAGACGGTGTCGCGCGTGTCGCGCAGCACGGTGCGGAACCGGATGATGGCGAGGGCGCCTACGAGCCCGAACGCCCGCGCAATGCTGTCGCCGACCACGAGCATCACTGAGGTCACCACCATCGAGATGATCACGATGCTGTGCGTGAGATTGCGCGAGTAGCTCAGACCCTTGTGCGTCCAGATGTACAACCACGCGACAATCTGCGAGAGCACGTAGGACAGCAGCAGATCCAGCAGGATGGTCGCGGGCGCTACGCCCCCACCGGAGCCAAATCTCATCCAGTCCAAAGGATTCATGTCGGGGTGGCTCCTACGTGCCGCTGCATGCCGTCGTGGACCACCGGGCCTTCAGCGTCGGTGATCAAGTCGATACCATATCGGAATTTCGAAAAGGACTTTCGTTCCAAGTCGAAGCGCCGGACCATTTCGCCCACCCAAGAGGGGTAGGAGCCCGAATATTTCAGTTCCAGAATCTCAAGCCCCAGCGACTCCGGAACGTCGAACCAGCGCGGGGGCTCGGTCAGGTGGGGGGTAGAAGGGGCCGCGCGAATATGCGTGTCGAAGGTGACCCGAACGAGGTCGCGCACGCCGCCGACGTAGGCGTGCCGGCGGTAGGTGACCCAGCAGCGCGGGAATGCGTGGCGGCGGTCCATCAAGGCGCGGAAGTTCTCCAGCTCACCGCTCGGCCGCGCATTGAGGGGAATCTGGTTGTTGAGGATCCGCACGGCGTCGGCCTTGGAGACCTCGCAGCGGGTCTTCCACATGTACTCGGAAGCGCGGTGCTTCACTTCTAGGAATACGCGCGCACCCGCGGACCACTCGTAGCACCGAGCCCGAAGCTTGTATCGTTGCTGCAGTCCTGCTCGGGTTTCTTTGTAGATCGCCCAGTCAGCATTGTCCAGGTACAAGGAGTGTACGTTGTACGCTGCGCTGCCGCCCTCGCCGTTCGCGTCGGCCGTGAGGTGGCCGCTGCGATGAATCCACTCCCGCACCGCTCGGGCGTGATCGACCCCGATCCGGTACTTGATTTCGAAGCGGTACTTCCGCGGCAGGTCAGGCACTCGTCACGCGATTGTCACAATTGGCAGCGTAGGCGCTTGCGGCGCGGCCCGCAAGCGCAACGCTCGGGTGCCCCCGACCCTTGACGCTACGCAGACATGCGAGGCGCCACCGTTGGGTCGGAGGTATATCGGCACATGGTGCTCACGCTGATCGGTTGCGGAACGCTGGGTCTCGGATCGAGCGACACGGCCGACAACGTCGACAGCAGCGATTCGTCGCCACCTTCCGATGCGGACTGGTGCGACGACGATCTCAGTACGGCCGAGCCCGCCGAGCCCGACTGTGCGACCGCGCTTCTGGCGTGCGGCGACGTGATCACGGCCACAACAGAGGGAGGCTACTCGGCATGGGTGGGAGATAACTACACTTACAACGCCTGTTTTACGAATCTCGACCGGGCGAGCTACGCGGGCCCCGAGCGAATCTACGTCGTGGAGCTCGGGGAGGGGCAGTACGCCGAGGCGGTGCTGTCTGCGTCGTGCGGCGGCATGGGGCTCTCCGCCATGCGTTGGCCCCGCGCCGGCTCCTGCCCGACGGGGGAAAGCACGGTGACGGTCTGCGAAGGTCAGGAGGGCTCCGGCACCCTCGAAGTGACCTTTGGCGGGTACAGCAGCGAGAACCGCTGGGTGGTCGTGGTGGACACCGAGGGTGAAGCTCCGGCGGCTTTCCGGCTCGTGCTCACCTGCACGAGTTGATCCCGGGCGTTAGCCCTCGCCGCCATGAACGCATCCGGCTCCCGACTCGATCGCCCTTCTCCCCATGTGCTCCGGCTCCTGCCGCACGTGAAGCCTCCTCCTGCACGATTGCTGCTCCTCGGTGCCGGCAGCGGCCACGAGGCGCGCGCCCTCGATGCGCGGGGCTACGAAGTTTCGATCCTCGAGTCGGGGCGGGCACCCCAGGTGGGCGACCTTCCGGTGATCGCGGCGGAATTCGCCGCCACGGATTTCGGGGGTCGCTTCGACCTCCTCTGCGAAATCGGCGCCTTCGACAGCATGGTGCGGTCTGATTGGGTGGCCGCCGCCGCGCGGGCTCTTCGGCCCGGTGGGCAGGTGTTCGGTGCGTTCACCAACGATGCGAGTGCGCTGTTGCATGCGGTCGGTCCCGCCTTCGAGATTGAACGGTGCGAGCCGGCTGGCGGGGGTTCTTCGCGGCTTGAAGTCGTCCTGCGGCGCCGGTAGGGCGAGCGGAAGGGGCGCCCGGTGGCCACGCTTTCTTTCCGCGCGGTGGAAAAGCGCTACGGCGCGGTTCAGGTGTTGCAGCGCGTGGACCTTGAGGTGGCCGACGGGGAGTTCATCGTTCTCGTGGGGCCTTCGGGGTGCGGGAAGAGCACTCTCTTGCGCTGCATCGCCGGCTTGGAGGAGGTCACCTCCGGCGAGCTCCACATCGGCGACCGATGCGTGAACAGCGTGGCGCCGCGCGATCGCGACGTGGCCATGGTGTTCCAGAGCTACGCCCTCTACCCGCACATGACCGTGCGGCAGAACATGGGCTTTGCGCTCCGCCTCCGTGGCGACGCCGACGCCGATGAACGGGTGGCGGCTGCGGCTGGGCCGCTGGGCCTGACGTCGCTGCTCGACCGCCTTCCTCGCGAGCTTTCAGGAGGGCAACGCCAACGTGTGGCCATGGGCCGGGCGATCGTTCGTCGCCCGCAGGTGTTCCTGTTCGACGAGCCGCTCTCCAACCTCGACGCTTCGCTTCGCTCGACCGTTCGGGTGGAGTTGAAGCGCCAGCATCAGTCGCTAAGAACGACCACCGTCTATGTCACTCACGACCAGACCGAGGCGCTCACGCTCGCCGACCGGATCGTGGTGCTCAATCAGGGCGTGGTGCAGCAGGTGGGTACGCCGGACGAACTCTACAACGAGCCTGCCAACCGCTTCGTAGCGGGGTTCATCGGCTCACCGGCCATGAATTTTCTGGCGCGCCTTGAGCCGGGGGTGACGGTAGGCGTGCGGCCCGAGGCTGTCGTGGTCGGGGAGGGTTCCCTCCGGGCGGAGGTTGAGGTGGTGGAGCGGCTCGGTTTCGAGTCGCACGTGCACCTTCGGCTTGGCGGCGAGCCGCTGGTGGCGCGCGTGGAGGGCCCACCGCCCGAAGGCACCGTGCGCCTGTCGTTTCGGCGCTCCTATCGTTTCGACCCCGAGACGGGCGCGCGGCGGGGTGCTTAGGAGCCGCTCGCCACGAACGCGTCGAGCTTCGCCTTGCTCAGCGACCCGACATGCCGATTCACCATCTTGCCGTCTTGAAAGAGCAGGAGCGTGGGGATCGACTGTACATTGAACAGTTCGGGAGTTTGGGAATTGGCATCGATGTCGAGCTTGTAGACCGCGATCGACGCGCCACGTTCCGCTTGCACCTGATCGAGCAGCGGCGCGATGGCCCTGCAGGGCTGGCACCACGAAGCCGTGAAGTCGAGCAGCACCGTGCCGACGCTGTTGATGACTTTTGTCTGAAATTCTTGGTCTGAGATGTAGGGTACGCTCGCCATGATCCTGCTCCTATAGGGTGCCGCAACGTAACCCCCGCAGCGCCCGCGCCCACGGGACGCAGTACAATGCCGGCTCCGGGTGATCCGGGCTGGAGGTCGGTTGGTCAAGGTGCTCGTCCTCGACGAGGACAGCGTTCGGCGCGCGACGCTTGTGGACCTTTTGGCTGGGTTGGGTCACGACGTGCGTGGGATGGCTAGGGCCAACGATGTGCTCGATGCGCACCACAGCCGAGCCGCAGACCTCGTCGTGGCGAGTGGGTCGTTCGGTGGGCTGGCGGGGTTGGACCTCGCCCTGCGACTTCAGAAGACGCCCCGCCCGGCAGCAGTGGTGCTGATCACGGGGCCCCACGACGCGGGCGTGGAGCAGCTCGCGCGGACCCGGGAGGTGCCGTTGCGGGGCTGTCTTTCGTGGCCGGCCGACGCAGGCGCGCTGGCGGCTCTGGTCTCCCCACTTGGGCCGTCGCGGCCCTTGGCTCCCGTGCAAGAGTGGAGTGGCGCGGCCTTTCTGGAGTCGCTGCGCGGGCCCGCTGAGGCGTTTCCGCTGCCCAGGGTGTTGTTCCTCGCGCATCGGGTGGATGCGGTCGGAGCGGTGGTCTGGGCAGGGCCGGGCGGCACGGTTCGGGTGCACGTGAAGTCCGGTCGCGTGGTGCAGGTGGAAGGGGTCTCGGGCCTCTTCGATGCGCTCGACACGGTGGACCCCGATCCCTGCGATCTCTTCGTCGGCCTCGGCAGTGCCCTTCGCGCCGGGGCGCCCTTCCCCGCTGTGATGGAGGCCGTGACGGGGAGTGTGGCCGCGTGGCTCATTGAGAGCGCGGCCCTTCGCGGGGGCGAGGTGTGGTTCGACGCTATCGCTCGGCCCCCCTCCGGCGCGGTTGCGATCCCTGTTCTCATTCCGCGACTGCTGGCCATGGGCCTTGCGCAAAGCCGCACCGACGCCGCCTTGGCCCGCGAGTGGGGCGCCCGAGGGCACTCACCGTTGGCCGTGCGGCTTCCGGACGACTCCCCGGAATCGCGCTGGGGGCTCGACGCTACCGCGCTGCGGCTGCTGAAGGTCGCGCACGGCATTCTCGACGTGGATCAGCTGCTAGCGACCACTGCGGGCCGCGCCCAGGAGGATCGCGGGCCCGCGTTGCGCGCGCTGGAGTTGCTCACCCTGCTCGGCCTTGTGCGCGTGGAGGCCGGCGCCCCCATTACGGAGGAGGTCGCGCTGCCCGCCCCCGGTCCTCCCGTTGCACCCGCCCCGCCGCCCGACCCCCACGAGGCGCGCTTACGGAGCGCCCTTGCGGCGATGCAGGGTGCGCACCCGATGGACCTTCTCGGCCTCGCAGACCGCCCCGCCACCACCGAGGCGGACATCTCCAGCGCCTATCGCAAGGTGAGCCGGTGGTTTCACCCCGACACCGTCTTCCAGTCGTCCGCCGTAGTGCGCGGGCTCGCCGAGGCGTGCTTTTCTGCTGTGAACGGCGCGTACGAGTCGCTGATGGCTCCCGGTGGGCTCCCCGACGCCCAGCGATTCCTCGCCCTGCGCAAGGCCGGCCGAGGCGTTGTTTCCGAACGCGAGCACCAGGCCTCCCGCGTGGCCTTCAAGCGTGCGGAGCTGCTTTTCCGGAACCGGGACTGGAAGGGCGCCGACGTGCTCTATCTCGAGGCCGAACGCCTCGACTCCTCGACGTGGCCCCATGCTTTCCACGCCCTTCGGTGCGGGGCCCTCTCCCGGCGGCTCCCGTTGAAGGAAGCGGTGGCCAAGCTCGATGCCCTGCCGGTGCCGAGCTCGGCGCGTCGGGCCGAGGTGCTCGTGGTCATCGGCAACCTGCACAAGCTGGAGGGTCAGCAGCGGGAGGCCCTCCAGCGGTATCGGCAGGCCTTGGAGGCCGACGCCGCCAACCACGACGCGCAGCGGGAGCTTCGCCTCCATCAGTCCCGCGCCGTTCGTGAGCCCGACAGCGTCGCACCTCCGCGCACCGCAGCGTCAGCGATCGCTAGTTTGTTTCGCCGGTCGAGCGATCCGAAGTAGGGCCGTCTCGGCGTGTGGCCCCCGCCTGCATTCAGACTGGGCACACTTGGGCACACACCGCGGGAGGCGAGGCCGTGAGCGTGCAGTCGGAGGTCTCCACGGCCGCCGTCCACGCGTCGAGGCAGTCCTGCAGCTGAGCTTCGTGGTAGTCCTCGCAGTCGGCCCAGTCCTGGTTGGTGGCATCGGCAATGCAGTCGGCCACATCGGTGTAGCCCACCTCCTCGAGCGCATCACAGGCGGCGCGTAGCTCGCACGCCAACTCGCCCTCCAGCGCGCGCCCCTCCTCGTACTTCAGGCAGGCCAGAAGGCTGAGGAGCAGCATCAGTGGCCCCGCGCCTTCACCAGGTCGCGCGTGAGGTTCTTCTGGTGGGATTCGAGGGTGCCGCCCCCGATCTCGAGGAGCTTCGCATCGCGGAACAGGCGCTCGACCGGGAATTCCGTGCAGTACCCAGCCCCTCCGAGCACTTGCATGCACCGGTCAGCCACCGCTTTTCCAACGGGTGCCGCGAAGAGCTTGGCGGCGTCGCTCCCGACTCGGTTCCTCTGGTGGGGCCCGACGCTGCGAGCCACCTGGTAAATCAGGCAACGCGCGGCCTCGGTTTCCGCGTAACTCTCTCCGATGAAGCGCTGGATCTGGCCGAACTCGTGAATCGGTCGACCGAACGCGATGCGCTGGCCTGCGTGGTCGATCATCAGCTCCAAACAGCGGTCGGCGATCCCCAAGGACATCGCAGCCAGCGTGAGCCGCTCGATCTCAAGGTTGCGCATCATGTGCGTCACGCCCTGTCCTTCGCCCCCGAGCAGGTTCTCGACCGGCACTTCGCAGTTCTCGAAGATGAGCTCCGACATCGTGCTGGCGCGCATTCCCATCTTGTGGATGGGGTTGCCCACCCTGAAGCCGGGACACGTGCGGTCGACCAGAAAGCTGGTGATCCGGCCGCTCACCTTCGCATACACGAGGAAGCAGAAGCCGTCGGGCCCGTTGGTGATGTAGGTCTTGGTGCCGTTGAGCACGTAGTGGCTGCCGTGGAGGACCGCTGTGGTGGTCAGGCCGAGAACGTCCGTGCCGTAGTCGGGCTCGGTCATCCCCATGCCCGCCACCCACTCGCCGCTGATCACCTTCGGCAACACCCGCTGCCGCTGCTCTTCGTTGCTGCACGCCGCGAAGTTGTTGACGAACAGCATCGCGTGCGCCAAGTAGGCCAGCGTGAAGCCGGGGTCGATCTTGGCGAGCTCGTGATGGGCGATGACGGCCGCCACGGTGTCCATCCCCGCTCCGCCTTCGTTTTCCGGGACGGTGAGGCCGAGGAGCCCCAGTTCGCCGAGCCGTGAAAATAGCGGGCGGTTCAACTCCTGCCGTCGGTCGAAAGTGTCGGCCTGCTCCTGCACTTCGGTGCGTGCAAAATCGCGCACCATGGAACGAAGCATTTCGTGTTCGTCGGTGGGGTCGAAGAGCGAGGGTGCCATGCCCGAGGCGGCTATCCTGACGCTGCGACGCCGGCATGGCCGGGGTTAGCAGAGCGGTATGCCCAAGAAGCTGCTGCTGATCGACACGCCGAACCAGATTTTCCGCGCGTACTACGGAATCCAGACGGACATGCGTTCGCCGGACGGTTTCCCCACCCGCGCGCTGTTTGGCTTCACCCGGATCATGAAGTCGCTGATGCGCGAACTGCGCCCCGACTACCTCGCTTGCGTGTTCGACCACGGCGCCGATGCCCGCCTCGCCCTCTGGCCCGAGTACAAGGGCACGCGCCCCGACATGGCCGAAGATCTGCGCCAGCAATGGCCTGAATTCGAGCCGCTCTGCGCCGCGTTCGGCTTCAAAGTGCTTGGCCTCCAAGGCGTTGAGGCCGACGACATCATCGGTACTCTTTGCAAACGCTTCGCCTCGCCCGAGCTCGTGGTGCAGATCGTCAGCAGCGACAAGGACTTCGCCCAGCTCGTGAACGACCACGTTCAGGTACTCGACATCGCCAAGAACGTGGTCATCGACCGCGCGGGCGTGCTCGAACGATGGGGCGTGCCCCCCGAGAAGATCGTCGACCTCCTCGCGCTCATGGGCGACACCTCTGACAACGTGCCGGGCGTGCCCGGCGTGGGCCCCAAGAAGGCGGCCCAGTTCATCGAGAAGTACGGTGACGTGGAAGGGGTGTTGGCGAACTGGGAGGCGATCGGTGGGAAGACGGGGGAGGCGGTTCGGGACAGCGTGGGCGTGGCGCGCCTCGCTCGAAAACTCGTGGAGATCGACGTGGACGTGCCGGTGGACTGCACGCTCTCGGACTTGGCGCCCGGCGAGCCGGACGCCGCCGAGCTGCAGCGCCGCCTGCTCCGCTACAACTTTCGCACGCTCTGGAGCGAACTTGCCCTCGGCGACCGCTCAGCAGCGGCGAGCGCCGCGGTGGGCGCGGGGTCGGCGGTCGGTGGGGAGGTGGAAGGCGTGTGGGGGGCCGGGCCGGTGGCGCGGCTGGCGGAGCGGCTGCGCAAGGCCGGGCGCTTTGCGGTGGGGGCAGAGGTGCGTGAGGGAGCGGGGCTGGTGCGGCTCTCCTTCGCGTGGGGAGCGGGCTGGGCGTGGGTGCCGGCCGCGGCCCTGTCCGAGCCGCCGATGCGTGACTTGCTCGCCGACCCCAGGGTCGGGAAGACGGGCGTGGAGGTCAAGGCGCTCGGCCACCTGTTGGCGGCCCATGGCGTAGAGCTGGCGGGCATCGTGGGCGAAGTGGGGATCGCCGACTACCTCCTCGCGCCGGAGCACAAACGCACCCTCGACCACCTCACCCAACGCTGGTTGGAGCGGCCAGCGGGGCTCGATGCGGGCGCCGCAGCGCTCGATGTCTGGCGGTTGGACGAGGTGCTGTCCCCGAAGGTGGGCGCCGACACGGTCTACTGCACGATCGAGCTGCCGCTGATCCCCATTCTGCGCCGCATGGAGGCCGCCGGCATCGGTTGCGACACCGCCCGCCTCGCCGAGATCTCGGCTGCGCTGGGGGTCCGAGTCGAGGCCGCGCAGGCGGAGGTGCTCGATCTCGCCGGGGAGTCGTTCAACCTCAACAGCCCTCTGCAGCTCGCCACCATCCTCTTCGACAAGATGAAACTTGGGCCTGCGAAGTCGAAGTCTCGCAGCACCGACGCGGAAACACTCGAAAAGATCGGCCACCCGATCGCCAAGAAGGTGCTCCAGTACCGCGAGCTGTACAAGCTCAAGAACACCTACGTAGACGCGCTCCCCCGGTACGTCCGCGAGGGCCGTATCCACACCACCTACGGCCAGACCGTTGCGGCCACCGGGCGGCTGTCGTCGAACGAGCCGAACCTCCAGAACATTCCGATCCGCTCGGAAGACGGACGGCAGATTCGTGAGTGTTTCGTGGCCCGCCCGGGGCACGTTTTGCTCTCCTGCGACTACAGCCAGATCGAGCTGCGCGTGCTCGCGCACTACTGCGAAACGGGGCCTCTGGTGGATAGTTACCTCCGCGGCGAGGACATCCATCGGCGCACGGCGGGCGAAGTGTTCAACGTCGCTCCGGCGTTGGTGAGCACGGAGATGCGGCGTGCGGCGAAGGCGATCAACTTTGGCATCGTGTACGGGATGGGGGCCTTCCGCTTGGCGAACGAACTGGGCATCCCGAGGGCGGAAGCCGCCGCGTACATCGACGGGTATTTCGCTCGGTACCCGCAGGTGCGGGGCTACATGGAAGCCGCCACCGCACGCGCTCGCGAGCTGGGCCACGCCGAGACACTCTACGGTCGAAAGCGCCCGATCGCGGGCTTGGACGCCTCGAACCAGGGCGACCGCGCACAGGCGGAGCGGATCGCCGTGAACACTCCGATCCAGGGCACCGCGGCAGATCTGATCAAGCTCGCGATGATCGCGGTCGACCGGCTCCTCGCGGGCACTGCCTGTCGAATGTTGCTCCAAGTGCACGACGAACTGGTCTTCGAGCTCCCCGAGGGCGATGTGGCGCGACTCGCACCGAAGATCGCCGACGCGATGACGGGGGTGGCTTCGCTACGGGTGCCGTTGGCGGTGGAGTGGGGTGCCGGCCGCACGTGGGCCTCGGCGCACTGAGTTGATACAGGGCACGCGCCCATGAACGAGCTTCCCGACGCCGAACTCATCACCCGCGTGCTTGCCGGAGAAACGGCTTGCTACCGCCCGCTGGTCGTGAGGTACCAGAACCGGCTGCACGCGATGGTGATGGGCATGGTGCGCAACCACGAGGATGCCAAGGACATCGTGCAGGTGGCCTTCGTGAAGGCCTATCAGAGCCTCGCCACCTTCCGGATCGAGTCGAGCTTTTATACGTGGATCTACCGGATCGCGATGAACCTCGGCATTGACCACTGCCGCAAGGGCAAACGCCGGAAGACGACCAGCTTCGAGGAGGCCGTGGTCAGTCGCGACGAAGACGGGACCATCGCCTCGCAACACCACGACGAGAGCCCTGCTGTGGCGCTGGCGCGCCGGGAGTTGCACGAGCGCATCTACGCGGCCCTCGACGAGGTGTCGGAGGATATGCGCGAGGCCATCCTCCTCCGGGAGGTGGAGGGGCTCTCCTACAAGGAGATCGCCGACCGCATGGGCATTCCGGAGGGCACCGTGATGAGCCGCTTGTACTACGCGCGGAAGAAGTTGCAGTCCCTGCTCAAAACAGAGGAGGCCGGCTGAATGAACCGCCACCCCGTTCGTTCCTTCCCTGAATGACGCCCCTTCCGCTCAACGCAGCCGAGCTCGCACTTCTGCTTGAAGTCGATGGCGGCTCGCCTGTTTCCCCTGAGGCGCTTGGGCTTTTAGCGGTGGGCGAGTCGTTGCGTGAAGCAGTTGGCGCGGGCGTGGATGTGGCGGACGACGTGATGTTCACCATCGGCCTGCACAGCGCGCTGGGCGGCGGAGTGGATGTGGCAGACGATGTGATGTTCACGATCGGGCTGCAGAGCGCAGTGGGCGGCGGGGTAGATGTGGCGGACGACGTGATGAGGGCGGTGGCTGCCGAGGCGCCGCCGGCGGAGTCGGAGATGCCCCGATGGGCCTCCCTCGGCGGTGTGGCCGCGATCTTCGCGATGGCGGCCGCGGCCCTGTTCAGCATTCAGCCGGGATCGGTGGGGTTGGCCCCGCCGGTGGAGCTGGTCGCCGAGGCGCCCGCTCCCGTGCTCACCCTTGCCCGGTTCAACGACGCCGAGGTGGAGGACATCGTTGCGCTCGAGGGCGCCTCGGTTTCGGTGATGCAGTTCGATGAAGGTGGCCCGACGATCATCTTCGTCCAAGATTCGGAGGGATGATGCGCGCGCTGCTTTTGGGAATCATGCTGGCGCTCGCGGCGGTGGCACCGGAGAGTGCGTTCGCGGGCGGAAAGGAGCGAGCCGAGAGCCGTCCTGCTTCGGGCCGCGCCCGCATCACCGTGAGCGTGGTGCATGCCACCGACAGCGAGTCGGGGGTCGACCCTCGCCTCGCCTCGTTGGCCAGCCAGTTCAGGTACCTCAAGTACAAGGGCTACCGGCTCTTGTCGACACAGAGCGCCGACCTCGCGCCGGGTGCCCAAAAGGACTTCGCAATCGAAGGGGGTCGTACCCTCACGGTATCACTGGTATCGAAAGATGACGCCCATGCGCGCGTGCGGGTGGAGATCGACGGCAAGCGCGGCAAGCTCATCGACACCACGGTGAAGATCAACCGCGACGGCACGTTCATCGTGGCGGGCCCGCAGTTCAAGGACGGAATTCTCATCCTCCCGCTGCGCGCCAGTTACTGACGGCGCCATGAACGCGGTGGAGCGGTTGGTCGCGGCGGATTCGGCGGCCGCCGCCGGCCGGAACGACGACTACCGAAAGGCCCTACGTGAGGCTCGCTTGGCGGCCAATCGCGAAGGGAATCTCGTGGCGCTCTCCGCAGTGATGCGCCGCGAAGCCTCCCTGCTCGCGCCCGCCGAGCGCGGCGCGCTCCTCGCCGAGGCCGCTCGCCTCGCGCACCGCGCAGGCGATGCCGACGGGCACGTCGAGGCGCTCGAAGACCTCTCTCGCGACTGGCAGAGTGCGGGCCGCACGGGCCTCGCCGTGGCCGCGCTCGGGCGCTGCGCTGAAGCGCGGGCCACGCTCGGCGACCGCACAGGCTACCTGCGCGCCGCCATGCTCGCGGGGCGGGCGCTGTGCGAAGCATGGGGCCCGGAGCGCGAGGTGCCAGCGGGGATGGCCATGCTGCTGTTCTGCGAGCGCGAAGCCGGCCGTACCGACGACACGCTGGCCCGCCTCCTCCGCGACTACCTCACCGGATTCCAGTACACCCTCTCCGACGCGGAATTCGCCGCGGTGGAACCTTGGTTGGAGCTCGACGGCCGGGCTGTCGTCGATGCTACGTTTGCGCGCTACATGAGCCAGCACGGCGCGGAGCTACCATGACCCTCTTCGAGAAGATCATCGCCGGGCAGATTCCCGCGCACGTCGTCTACGAAAACGAACACACGATCGCCTTCCACGACATCAGCCCGCAAGCGCCCGTTCATGTGCTGGTCGTTCCGAAAAGGGTGATCACGAGGCTCGACCGCGCGGCGGAGGCCGACGCCGACCTCCTAGGTCGTTGCCTGCTCACCGCGAACAAGGTGGCGGCGCTGGAGGGCCTTTCGGACTTCCGGGTGGTGATCAACACGGGGCCGGGTGTGGGGCAGAGCGTCTTCCACTTGCACCTGCATGTGCTTGGCGGCCGCGCGATGG
>CANKOI010000093.1 GCA_947484175.1 Deltaproteobacteria bacterium | reverse complement strand
TCCACCCGTTCCCATCCCGAACACGGAAGTTAAGCTCTCTTGCGCCGATGGTACTGCAGCCGCAATGCTGTGGGAGAGTAGGTAGTCGCCGGCCTTCCCCTGCCGCCCCCGTTGAATCCAACGATTCCGGGGGCGGCTTCTTTTTTGGCTGCCGATTTAGGGCCTGGGGCTTGACGCCTGCCCGCCGGAAGCCGCCCGCGGCGCGCGACGGACGTCGGTCGGTACGGTGCGGAGAGCGGTAGTGATTTCAAGTGGTTGCGTTGGCACGCCGCTGGCAGAGGGGGCCGTCGGGAGCAGCAGCATGCCGGGCGTGGTTCATGGAGCGGTGTTGGTGGGGGTCGACGCCACGGTGGTGTCGGTGGAGGTTGACCTCCTCCGCAGGCTCCCGTCGGTGGCGATTGTGGGCTTGCCGTCGGCGAGTGTGCGGGAGGCGGCAGAGCGAGTGCGGAGCGCGATCCTCTCGTCCGGGATGGAGTTTCCGAGATTCCGGATTCTGATCAGTCTCGCTCCGGCGGACTTGCGAAAGCAGGGCACGGGCTTCGACCTGCCGATGGCGGTGGCCATCCTCGTGGCGGCGGGGCGGGTTCCGGCGGAGAGGGCGGCGCGGTGGATGCTGGCGGGGGAGCTGTCGCTCGGAGGGGAGGTGCGGCCCGTGCGCGGCGCGCTGTCGATCGCGTGTGCGGCTCGGGATGGCGGATTCGGCGGCGTGATCGTGCCGAGGCCGTGTGTGGAGGAAGCGGCTCTCGTGGAGGGGGTTGATGTGCGCGGGGTGCGCACGCTCGCCGAGGCGGTTGCCTTTCTTTGCGGCGAAGGGGAACTGGAGGGGGCGTCCCGTGGAGCGGTGTCCCGCGCGACGGATGCGCTCGACCTCCGGGATGTCCGCGGACAGGAGGAGGCTCGTTTCGCGTTGGAGGTCGCCGCGGCGGGGGGCCACAACCTGTTGATGGAGGGGCCGCCGGGCTGCGGAAAGACCATGCTCGCGGCGCGTCTGCCGGGGATTCTCCCGCCGCTTTCGCAGTCCGAGGCGGTTGAGTGCACTCGCGTCCATTCGGCGGCCGGTCTACGGTCGGGCCTGGGTGGGGTGGTGTCGACACGGCCCTTTCGTGCACCCCACCACAGCGTGAGCGCAGCAGCGATGGTGGGGGCCGCGGACCTGCGCCCCGGGGAGGCCTCGTTGGCCCACCACGGTGTCCTGTTTCTGGACGAGTTCCCCGAGTTCCGGCGCGATGTCCGTGAGGCTTTGCGTGCCCCGCTCGAGGACCGCGTGGTCGTCCTGGCCCGTGCCGGGGGGCGGGTGGTGTTTCCGGCCAATTTCGCGTTGGTGGCGGCCGCGAACCCCTGCCCCTGCGGGTATTGGGGTCACCCGACGCGGCCCTGCCTGTGTTCGCCGAGTCAGCGGCAGCGCTACAGGGCCAGCCTGTCCGGCCCGATCGTCGATCGGGTGGACATGCGGGTGGAGCTGCGCCCCGTTGAGCCGGCGCGCCTCTTCGAAGGACCAGGCAGCGAGGCCAGCGAGGGCAGCCACGCGGTGCGCGAGCGGGTTGAGCGGTGTCGGCTCGTGCAGTCTGCCCGGAACGGGCCCGGCCGCACCAACGCATCCCTGGGCTCCGACGAAGTGTTGCAGTTGGCAGATCCCCGCGAGTGTGCCTTGCGCGAGCTGGTGCGGCACGTGGAGAAGCGCGGCACCAGCGCTCGCGGTGCCCGGCGCCTTTTGCGCGTCTCCCGGACGATCGCGGACTTGGGCGGCGCGGAGCGGGTGGAGACGGAGCACATCCGAGCGGCGATCTCTCTACGGTTCGATTCGGACGAGGAAGTCGTGCCATGACGCCCTGCCTCGTGGAGACCGCAATCGTGGACCGTGTGGAAGAGGGGAGCGTGGTGTTGGAGCTGGCAGGCGCCTTCCTCATCGTGGGGCTCTCGTCTCCCAGTTCGGCGCTCGCTGGGGTCCCGGAGGGGTCGGTGTGGGAAGTCTGCCTGCGGCCCTTGCCGGCGTCCTTCGTGGCGCCCCCGCTCCTGCAGCCGTCGAGAGTCGCCGGACGCGTCCCCGCCGCCCGCCCTCCGTCACCCTGACCCCCCGGTCGCGGCGGCGGGAATGGGTCCCGTTGCGCTCGACCTCAACACCAGAAGGAGAAGATCGTCCATGGAAAAGAACACTCGTGAAGCCGCCCTGCAAGGCGCGCTGCTCGCAATCGAAAAGCAGTTCGGAAAGGGAGCCATCATGCGGCTCGACCGCCCCCCGGAGCCGGTGGAGGTGATCCGTTCGGGCAGCGTGGGGCTCGACCTCGCTCTGGGCGTCGGTGGCTACCCGCGAGGGCGGATCGTGGAGATCTACGGGCCCGAGGCCAGCGGCAAGACCACGCTCACCCTGCACGCCATGGCCGAAGTGCAGAAGCGGGGCGGAACGGCCGCCTTCATCGATGCGGAACACGCCCTCGACCCCGCCTACGCCTCACGGCTCGGCGTGCGCCTCGAGGAGTTGATCGTGTCCCAGCCGGACGACGGGGAGCAGGCGCTCGACATCGTGGAGGCGCTCGTGCGGTCCGGTTCCGTGGACCTGGTGGTGGTGGACAGCGTGGCGGCACTCGTGCCCCGCGCGGAGCTCGAAGGGGAGATGGGCGACCTCCAGATCGGCTCGCTCGCACGAATGATGTCCAAGGCCATGCGAAAGATCGCGGCCATTGCGTCTCGAACGAACACTACGGTCGTGTTCATCAACCAGCTCCGTCAGAAGATTGGCGTCATGTTTGGGCCCAGCGAGGTGACCACGGGAGGAAATGCCCTGAAGTACTTCGCGAGCGTGCGGGTGGAGGTGCGCCGGGTGACCACGATCAAAAGGGGCGACGAAGCGGTGGGGGCGCGTACGCGGGTGAAGGTGGTGAAGAACAAGCTGGCGCCGCCCTTCCGGGTGGTGGAGTTCGACATCCTGTTCGGGCGTGGCATCCACCAGACGGGCGAAGTGATCGACCTCGCGGAGGCCCAGGGCGCGCTCGTTCGGCACGGCACTTGGTACGCCTTCGGCGATACGCGGGTCGGACCGGGTCGAGAGAGGCTCGTCGAGCATCTGGACGCCCACCCCGAGGTGGCGGCGGCGTTGCTGCACCGCCTTCGGCCCCAGGCCGTCGGGTCTCCGGTGGCTGAAGCATGATGGGGCTGGGGCGTTCGTGATAGCCGCCCGGCGTGTATGACCTGATCATCGAGGACGGGACGATCCTCTCGTCTACTAGCCGCTGGGTGGCCGACATCGCGGTCGAGGGCGGGGAGATCGTGTACATCGGCCCCCGCCCAGGGGGGGGGGCGCGCGAGCGCGTCTCCGCCATCGGGCGCTTCGTCGTTCCCGGGTTCATCGACGGGCATGTCCACTTTCGCGACCCCGGCCATCCGGGCAAGGAGGACTGGGCGAGCGGGTCGAGGGCGGCGGCATCGGGGGGGGTGACCACGGTGTGCGACATGCCCAACACCTCGCCGCCCACGATCACCGGGGAGGCCTGGCGCGAGAAGGCGGCTTTGGCTGCCTCGCGCTCGGTCGTGAACTATGGCCTGTGGTTCGGCGCCGCCGCCGGGGGCGTCGAGGAAGCTCGGCGCATGGTGGACGAAGGCCCGGCGTGCGGCATCAAGGTGTTCATGGGGGCGAGCACGGGCCCGCTTCTCGTCGATGACGCCACGCTGGTGGAGTTTTTCAAGGGCACACGCTCCCTTATGGGGGTGCATGCCGAGGACGAGGGCGTGCTCCAAGCGCAGCGGCTCCTCTGGGAGGGGCGCGTGCCGCCGACCCACCACGACAGCCGACCGGCGGAGGCGGCGGTCGTGGCGGTCCGCCGCCTCGTCGAGCTCACGCGCGCCTTTCCGCGTCCTGTCCACATCTGCCACGTCTCGACTGAGGCGGAGGTGGCGCTGTTGGAGACGACCCGAGGGGTGCTGCCCATCACGCTGGAAGCTTCGCCCCACCACCTCTGGTTCAACCACGAGCAGCCGCTTGGCAACTTCGGCAAGGTGAATCCGCCCCTGCGCCCCGAAGCGGACCGCCGGGCCGTATGGGCGGCACTCCGTCGCGGGCTCATCGATACCATCGGCAGTGATCACGCGCCGCATACGCGCGAGGAGAAGGAGCGCGGCTACGCGGAGGCGCCCGCGGGCATTCCGGGCGTGGAGTTCATCTTCTCGCTCCTGCTCTCCGCGGTGCGCCAAGGGCGGATCGGCCTCGAACGAGTGGTGCAGCTCTGCGCGGAGGCCCCCGCTCAGCGGTTCGGGTTTGTGCGCAAGGGGAGGGTCGCTGTCGGCGCCGATGCCGACCTAGTCCTGTTCCGGGAAGGGGAACTGGTCCGGCTCACTGCGGATCACATCCTCTCGCGCGTGGGGTGGAGCCCGTACCTCGGTCAGAACCTTGCCCCGAAGCCCGAGATGGTCTTCGTCGGCGGGCGGCTCGTGTCTAAGGCCGGCGTGATCGTCGACGACAGCGGGCGCGGCGCGCTCGTGTCGCCCGCACGGGAGGGATGAATGGCGTCGAGACTGCGCGTCTGGCTCCTCGCTGGGCCCCCGTTCAGCGCGGCGCAGTACCGGGCCACGCAGGCACGGCTCCATGCGTTGCGTCCGGAGCTGGAGGTCGAGGCGGTCGCGGTCAGCACGCTGGGGAGCGGTTGGGAGGAGGCCGCGGCTTCGCTTGCGGCGAGGGTGGCGGAGGGCGATGTGGTGTACGCGCACGGACTCGCCGTCCCCGTGGCGTGCGGGCTGGCCGCCCGCACGCGCCTCGGTGGCCTCTTGCTCGGCAACGGTCCCCTGCGGAGGCTGGACGCCCTGACGGACACGGCGCTCCGCGTCGCGGCCCTACCCGGTGCGGGGGCGCTGCTGTTCCGGGAGTCGGTTTGGCTCTGGTGGCTGCGCTCTTCGGTGGGCCTCCGCCGCGCCGTGAACAACCCCTACGCGATGGACCGCGACACGGTTGCCACGATTTGCGGAGACCTCGTCGCCTCTCCCGCCGCATCGGTGGCGCTGCGGAATTGGCTGCTCAGCCTCCGCCAACCCTGGCCCGATCCTGCCTCGCTCCCCCGTCCCGTGGCCCTGCTATGGGGCGACAATGACCGGCTACATCCCCTCTCGGAGGCCGATGAAATCGATGCCGTCCGTGGCGGAGGTTGCATCACTGTGCAGGCGGGTGGGCGCTTTGCGTGGCCGGAAGAGATGCCTTGGGCGCTCGCCGACGCCGTCCTCTCGGCGGTTGCCAAGGCTTCGGAAGCCGGCCCGGTTTCGGTCGTCGAGCCTTCACCGAAGCCGCTCCCAGCGGCTGTCACGACAGGAAAGTCGCGGTCGGGCCGGGGCGGGGCCCCACGAAAGACCAGTCCGGATGGAAAGCGCTAGGTTTGGACGGTGTTATGCTCCCGCGCTGAGAGGCTCGGCACGCGTTTTGCTCACACGTATGTTCGGAGACGCCACTGCCGGTAGCCGGACGGGTTCCCCCCGCCTGCCCTACCCCACGGGGCGCTCAGCTTGGAGGCTGGGCGCCCCGGCCCTCGGGTCTGCCGCATGAATCTCGACGCGCTCGCCGCCGGCGTGGAGCTGGACGTCTCGCCGTTGGAACGGATCGCGCACGCACGCGATCTCTGGCCTAAGAGCACGCTCGCCTTGGTGGGTGGGGAGTTGCCGCCGACTCCTCGAGCGGTTGCCTTCCCGCGCCACGAGAATGAACTTCGGTTTGTCCTCGACTGGGCCGTGGCCCACCGGGTTTCGGTCGTGCCTTGGGGCGCCGGGAGTGGAGTGTGCGGCGCGGCTGCGGGCCGCGAGGGGTCCGTCGCGGTCGACCTCAAACGGATGGATCGTGTCGGTCGTGTCGACGAGGCCACGGCCACGGTGCGGGTCGGTCCCGGCGTGCTGGGGCAGCACTTCGAGGATGAGCTGGGGCGGCAGGGGTGGGCAACGCGCCACAGTCCCAGCTCGATCTGGTGCAGCACGGTGGGGGGCTGGGCCGCGAGTCGGTCGGCCGGCCAGTTCTCCAGTCGATATGGAAAGTTCGAGGACATGGTGGCCGCGATGCGTGTCGTCGCACCCGCGCGGAGTTTCCGGACGGGGCAGTGGGCGGAAGGCGAGGACCTCGGCCCCTGGGTGATGGGCAGCGAGGGGAGCCTCGGGGTCATCTCGGAGCTTCTCGTTCGTGTGGTGCGGGTGCCCGAAGCGCGGTGGCTCCGTGGGTACCGCTACCCTTCGGTGGCCGCGGCTTGGGAGGCGATGCGGCGGGTCATGCAGGCGGAGCTGCACCCCTGCGCGCTACGGCTCTACGATGCAGTCGATACGCGGATCGGCGGGCGTGGCAAGGGCGTACGGGCTCGGGGCGGTGGGCTGCTGAGCTCCTTGCTCAAGTCCTTCGACGGGACGGGGTCATGGGGGCTCTCCCTCCCGCTCTCGATGCCCGGCGTGCTCAACTCCTTGGCCCGCTGGGGGGGAGGCGAGTGTGTGCTGATCGCGGGCTGGGAGGGGCGAGCCGATGTGACCCACGTGCTGTGTCGGCACGGCCACCGCCTGCTCCGGGCCGACGGGGAGGACCTCGGCGCGGAGCCCGGGGAACACTGGTACCGCCACCGCCACGGGGTGAGCTACAAGCTGGCGCCGCTGTTCACGAAGGGCGCGTTCGCCGACACGATGGAAGTTGCATGCACGTGGGCGCGACTCCCCGCTCTCGACGCCGCGGTGCGCGCCGCGCTTACTCCCGACTGCTTTGTGATGGCTCACTACTCCCACGCTTACCGCGAGGGGTGCAGCATCTACTTCACGTTCGTCGGCAAGGGGGAGATGGACCGATACGACCGCGTGTGGGCACGAGCGTTGGCGGCAGCGTCCGCGGCGGGGGGAACGGTGGCGCACCATCACGGCGTCGGCCCGCACAAAATGCACGCCGCGGCCCGAGAGCTCGCTGGTGCGGCGCCGATGTTCGAGGCGCTTCGGCGAGAGCTCGACCCGGTGGGCATCTTGAATCCCGGTCGCATCTTTCCGCCCGTGGAGGTCGACGAGCCTGACGCGCCGCCGATCGGGGTGGACAGGGTCTCCATGGTGGCCACGCTGTCGGCTCAGGAGACGGCTTTTGAGAGGGACAGTTGGCTTGCGGCGCAGGGCGTCTGCCTTCGCTTTCCCACTTCCGGTCCGCTCGCGCGGGCGCTGGCGGTGCCGCACTCGCCTTGGGAAACCCCGATCCTTGGCGCCTCGGCCCTTGTCGGAGGCAAGCGGGTGGTGTTCATTGACACGCCGCGCTCCGCCGCTGGCCCCGACCCCCGCGCCGTGCTTGGGGCGGACCAATACGAACGCGTGACCGTGCCCGTGGTCGATGCTGCGGAGCCCGCGCTGGTGGTGCGCCAGCTGGCGGCAGACGTGCGCGCCGCGAGGCTGCTGGAGGAGGGCTGGGAGCTGCGTGGGCCGGCCGCGGCCGAGCTGGCGCAACTCTGCTTGGCCGAGTCGGGGGAGGCCGGCGGATGAGAACCGAGATCGACACCTGTCCGTTCTGTCCGCGCCTGTGCCGGCACGTTTGTCCGGTTGCGGTGGCCTCGGCGCGCGAGTCGGCAACGCCGACGGCGATCGTCACCGTCATCCGGCTCGCGCAGGAGGGGAAGCTCACGGCCGATCTCGCGGAGGGCGCGCTGGAGCTGTGCAACGGCTGCGGCGCTTGCACGCGGCATTGTGCGGTGGGGATGGACGTGGCAGCATTCGTTCGTGACTGCCGCCCCGTCCCTACGCCCGCTCCCCTCCCCACGCTCCCGCCTCCCGGCCGGCCGGTTCGGGTTCAGGTCGGGGCAGCGCCCTCGGTCGGCGTCGTGATCTTCACCCCCGACGCGCTGGGGCACGCCGCGGCCGCGGCTGGGGCGTCTGGGCACCTTGAGCGAGTCGCCCGCCTGTTTGCGGGCCGCCACGTGCAGACCGACTCCTACGCGGTCGCGGCGGTGCTTCAGGCGGCCAACGACCTGCCAGGCGCCGGTGGGGTGGGGGTGAGCGTTGATGCGGTCGCCCCGGGCGACTCGCGCTTCATCACCTGCTGGGAGGGAAGTGTGGGGGGAGACGGGCAACTGGCCTGCTGCGGCGCCCGCGAGGGCTTTGAGAAGCGAAACCCGCACTTGGCGGAGTGCATGGCCAACGAAGTGGTGCGACGAATGGGGGGAAGGCCGCACGTGTGCGGCGACGGGCATTGCGCGCAATGGTTGCGTGAACACGGTGGAACAGTGGAGGGGCCTCATGCCGACTTCAGCGGCTGATTTTCGGAGTGCAGAGGGGCACGGGGCCCGGAACCGGGGCGAGCGCCTCGTCGTGGTGGCGAACCCCAAGGCGGGCGGAGGGCGTGCGGGTCGACAGCGAGAGGAGATCGAACGTGCGGTCGAACGTGCGTTTGAGCAGGCCGAAGTGCGGTGGACGGAGGGGCCGGGGCATGCCTCCGAGCTGGCGAGGCAGGCCGCGGAGCAGGGCGCCGATCTCGTCGCGGCACTGGGCGGCGATGGCACCTGCAATGAGGTCGTGAACGGGCTCATGGGGCCCGATGGGGCCGTGAATCCCCGCTGCATCTTCACCACCGTGCCCTTCGGAACGGGCGGCGACCTCGTGCGCACGCTGAAGATGCCGCGTTCATTGCCGGAGGCGCTCTGGGTGGTCAGCACGGGCACCACCGTGCATGTCGACGTCGGAGAGGTGGCCTTCGCTTCAGGGCCGCGGCACTGGTTCATCAACGTCTCCGGGGCTGGGGCGAACGCCGACGTCTGCATCCGCGCCAACCAGTCCTCGAAAAAACTTGGTGGAACGCTTACCTTTATCGGAGCGATCCTCGCTACCGTGCGTGAATTCGAGCCGCAGCGAACCACGTGGCGCTGGCGGCTGGGGGAGGAGCGCGGGGAGGCCACGCTCGACTGCCTGGGGGCGTTCGTGGCCAACGCGCACTACTGCGGTGCCGGGCTGTACGTCGGGAAGGGTGGCTCGATGGCGGATGGCCGTTTCGAGGTCACCCTGATCCCGCGCTTGAGCTTTTTTCAGGCGCTGCAGGCTCTGGGAAGTTCCCGCTCGGGCAATCTCGAGAAGATTCCGGGGGCGATCGTGGTTCAAGCAGAAGAACTTGAAATGGACGGACCGTTGTGGGTGGAGACGGATGGGGAGCCTCGACTGGCCGGACCTGCTCGATGGCGGCTCGCTCATCGGGGGCTGCAGGTGCGTGCTGGGTGGAACCCGCCTCCCGTCGCGCCTTAAGAATTTACACTATTTTCGTTATATGAAAAAATCGAAAAAAGTGGCGATCCCGCGTTGCGCGTTTCGTGGGTATTCGGCTAAAGACCTGCCGCTGAACCCACGGTGCTCCCGGAGTTCTCCCTACCTCGGTCGGGAGATATGGAAAAAGCGCTGCGGTCGAGGTCCTCGCACCCCTGGTTAGAGAATTGTCGACTTTTGGATTTCAGTCAACCCCCAACCCACTCCCCAATCTCCGGAGACTCCCATGAACAAAGCCGACCTCACCGAGCAGCTGTCCATCAAGGCCAGCATCCCCAAGATCCGTGCCGCCCACTACGTGAACATTGTCATGGACACCGTCCAGGACGCCCTCACCAAGGGTGAGAAGGTCACGATCTCGGACTTTGGCACCTTCACCGTGTCGCAGCGCCGCCAGTTCAAGGGCCACAACCCCAAGAACGGCGCCGTGATCCAGGTGCCCTCGCGCCGCATTCCCGTGTTCCGCGCGGGCAAGGGCCTCAAGGAAGCACTCAACGCCTGAGCCCTCACGGGTGAACGGTAGGAGGGCGGCCCGCCACCGGGCCGCCCTCCGTGTTTTTGGGCCGTAGCGGGGGCTACCCGCTGGCCATCCGAGCTTGACCCCGTGGCAATCGTGGTGAAGATTGGCGGGCGCATGACGAGCAGCCCCCACGCAGCCCCCCCCCGGGTGATCCTCGCAGCGCGCGCGCGCCTTCCGTCGCAGTTCGGCGACTTTCAGGTGGTGGCGTTTGAGTGCGAGGACGGCGAGTACGGCGTGGTGGTGCGCGGCGATCTTGAAGGCGCCGAGGCGGTGCCGGTGCGGCTCCACAGCGAGTGTTTCACCGGCGACGTGATGGGGAGCCTCAAGTGCGACTGCCGGGAGCAGCTCGAAGCGGCCCTGCGGTTCATCGGTCGCGCGGAGCGCGGCGCCGTGGTGTACCTGCCGCAGGAGGGGCGCGGAATCGGCCTCGCCAACAAGATCCGGGCCTACGCTCTCCAAGACGAGGGGCTCGATACCGTGGAGGCCAACCTCGCCCTCGGCTTCCCGGACGACCTGCGCCGATACGACGTAGCCGCCGAGATCCTGCGCCAGCTCGGGGTGCGCTCGGTGGTCCTGCTCACGAACAATCCCACCAAGGGCGTGGGGCTCTTGCGGGCGGGCACGAAGGTGGTCGGCAGGATCCCCCTGCGATCCGCGCCGAACCCGCACAACCGCGCCTACCTCGATACCAAGCGCTCCAAGAGCGGTCACTTGCTCTGATCGTCAGGCCCGGGCACAATTCGTTGACATGGGGGCCCTCAGGCAGCTACCTTGCGGCGGCTCCACATCCACCGTGGGGCACCGGGAGTGCTGCATGACTCGTTCCTTCGTACTGGTTGCCTCACCCTTGCTGCTTTTGGCGGCGGGTTGCGTGCAAGCTCCGCCCGAGTACAAAGAAACGCCCTACCCAAAGCTTGGTTTAAACCAAGACACCTTGGAATTCGGCAGTCTCGAATTCGGTGAAACGTCCACCCGCACCTTCACGATCACGAACGAAGGCTACACGGTGGCCGAAGACATCTACTTGGGAATGCAGATGGGCGTGGGCTCTCGGGATGCCGACGAAGCCGTGACCGGGCTCGACATCGGGCCGGGCATGGCGGGCTTCACGATCAGCTACGACATCGACGACCGCGCGTGCCCTGAAGGCAGCTCGAATGGCGACACCGCCGAGGTCGAGGCCTCCGGCAAGTCGTCGCACACCGGGGGGGGGGGCGGCGAGCCGCACACCGGAACGAAGCCGGAAGATACCAGCACGGGCGTCACACCGGAGCCGGATGGCTACGAGCTGTTCACCCTCGGCCCGGCGTGCAGCATCCCGATCACGGTGGAGTTCACCCCGGCGGCCGACGTGGGCCACGTGTGGGGCTCCTTGGTGGTGGGAACGGTTCAAGCGGCGCAAACGGACGACCAAATCGACAAGGGTGACCTGCCCGACTACCTGCGGGACCCGTACCGCTACGAGCAGCAGATCTACCTGCACGGCGAGGCGGAACGCGGGCAGGGCACGATCGTCGTGAAGCCCCGGTCGTACGACTTCGGCTACGCCTACCCGGGGCAGGAAACCCCCGTGGCCCGCGTATCGGTCTCCAACGTGGGCACGGGCGACCTGACGCTCAGCAGCGCCGGCTTCACCGGCAGCTGCGACTCCGCGTTCAGCCTGCTGAGCAGCTTTCCTACCAACTACACGCTGGCGGCCGGCCAGAGCACCTTGGTGGAGGTCGGCTACACGCCCACCAGCACCGATCCTGCCTACTGCGAGCTGGAGGTGTTGTCCGACGACCCCACGAATCCCACGCTTGACGTGACGATTCGCGGCAACACCGGTGCCGACCCGAACAACACGCCGCCGACGGTGGCGATCCGGTGGCCGGAGCCCGGCTACGAGTACAACAGTCCCAACCCGCTTGAGTTGGAGATCAACATCTTCGACAAGAACCAGCCGGCGACGAGCCTCACCTGCCGCGTGAAGAGCACGCTCACGGCGGCGACGGTGGCGGACTGCGGCGCGATCGACGAGTCGGGCCATGTGGTGGTCGCGATTGATCGGGAGGCCTTCGATTCCGGCGCCGACACACTCAACGTAGTCGTGACCGACGCGAACAGCGTGTCCACCTCGGCTTCGGTTTCGGTGTTGGTGAACGCGGCCTACCCCGACAGCGACGACGACGGCGACGCGTACGGGGTCGAGACCGAGCCCATCGACTGCGACGACGGTAACCGCAACAGCTACCCCGACGCAGCTGAGGTCTGGGACACCGAGGACAACGACTGCGACGGCCTCATCGACGAAGGCACCGAGGGCTTCGACGACGACGGCGACAGCACGTCCGAGGCTGAAGGCGACTGCAACGACTACAACGCTCAGGCCTTCATGGGCGCCCCCGAGCGCGCCGACAGTGTGGACAACGATTGCGACGGCATCGTCGACGAAGGCACCTCGCTCTACGACGACGACGGCGACGGCTTTGCCGATGTGAACAACGACTGCAACGACTCCGATCCCGACGTGAACCCCTCGGCCATCGAGGTGTGCGACGGGCTCGACAACGACTGCGACGGGCTCAAGGACAGCGCCGATCCCGATGGCTGCGTAGCCACGGACAGCTCGCCGCAGGTGATCGGGTACCCCCGCCCCAGCCAGAACGCCTGCCTCACGGAGGAGCAGATCAGCTTCACCGTGAAGGTGTTCGACGCCGACGGGCAGGTGCCTTCGTACCAGTGGGGCACCGACGACTCGGCGGCCAACGCACTCTTCGACAACGTCTTCGCGCAGACGGTCAACTTCACCTGCCCCACCCTGAGCGCGACGAGCGCGGGCAAGCTCGTGACCGTGTACGTGCTGGTCACCGACCCCGATGGGCACCAGGCCTGGTCCGATACGAAGATCGCGGTGTACCCGAGCGACTATGAGCTCTACGATCCGTACACCGAGGTGATCATCCCCGAGAGCACCGGTGGATTCGCGGGCGGTCCCGCCCTGCTCTTCGGCGCCCTCGGAGTGGCCGCCGCCCTCGCGAGCCGCCGCCGTAAGGCCTGATTCCAAACGCCCCATTGTTGTCGCGCCGACATGGGGCGGACTGATCCCGAAGCACGGTCGGAGCCGGGCATTCGGCGTGGCACGGGGTGTGCTACTCTGTCCACGATGACGATCCGTCGAGGCCAGAGCACCGTGGAGCTGCTGCTGATGATCCCGGTGATCTTCGGCCTGCTGTTCGCGGTGGTCGAGTTGGCGTTCTGGCTCGGCGGCACCCACTTCACGACGTACGCCGCGTTCGCCGGAGCCCGCGCCCAGCAGGTGGGCCGCGACCCGGAGGCGGCCACCGCGGCCCTCCTCGACGGCCGCGCTACACGCGACCAGACCACCTCGGCGGACGGCCAGAGCGTGACGGTGAACATGCCCTGGGAGTTCGACCTCCCCTTCGTGAGCGCCATCGGGAGCGTGGACTACGAGGTCTCCGCTACCGCCGGCCCCGACGAGTTTGAGTACGAAGGCAAAAGCGGCAAGCGCGCGAGCCGCTACGGCGACAACAACTGCTCCAGCGGAGGGTGCTGATGGCGCTGCACCCCCGTTTCCAGCCGCGCCGCCGCGGCCAGGCCGCCGTGTTCGTAGCCCTCTGTCTGATGTCGCTCCTCTTGGTGGTGGCGTTCTCCACCAACACCGGCATCGTGGTGAACGACCGTATCCGCATGCAGGAAACGGCCGACCTCGCCACCTACGCCGTCGCGTACAGCGAAGCCGCGTCGCTCAACGACATCACCAAGAAGAACCAAGCCATCGCCGACGCGGCGCAGGATTGCCGAACCGTGCTCGCGCATGGCGGCGCACCTTGGGTGTGGCCTTGCAACTGCACCAGCACCGATCCAGGCGCCGAAATCGCCCTGCAGCTGTGCAAGGTGGAGCTCGATATGGCGATCCTCGATTTCGTGAGCACCGCTTCGTACGGCCGGACCGTCACGCCTGCGCTCGAGGCCGGAATGGCAACGGCCAAGGCGAACTTCGCCGGCTCCGAGCGCCGCACGACCTTCTTCGACGACATCCCCGGCTCCCCGACGGCGATGGGCACCTACTGGGTGACGTGGACGACGAACTTCGCTGGCGGCGGGGCCATCCCTTCGATCGCGGACTTCCAGCAGATGCGGGACACCGCGTTCAACTACCAGTTCATGCAGTTCTGCGGCTCCCATTGCGCCCCTTCCGGGTTGGCCATGAGCCCGACCTACACGCTGCCGACGTGGTTCTACAAGGATGACAAGGAGCCCGACGTGTGGGTGGCGGGCCGAGTTGCGGGCACCCCCGCCAAGCGGTTCCTCGACACCGACTACCGCTCCGGGGGAACGGACAACGGCTACTTCGGCGCGTCGTCCACGGGTGGCGACGACCTGCTGGTGGCCTACGCGGTGGCGAAGCCCTACGACGGGAGCGTCGGTCCCAGCAATCTCAGCGGGCTTGCGGCGAACGGCAACAGCACGCCTTCGCCGGTGTACCAAGCGAAGGGCATCGACTACCCCGAGATGAGCATGTACGACGAGTACCGGGCGCGCATGGCGGGCATCCAAGACGGGCTCACCGGAGGGCTCGATCCGGCCACGCTGGTGATGCTGGACGGGATTGAGTTGGGAAAAAGTTGGGACACCTCGAGGTTCGAACACTGATGCGGTGCCGGCGCGGCCAGAGTGCAGTGGAAACGATGATGGTCGTGCCGATCGTGGCGCTCACAATCCTGTCGCTCTACTACTTGTGGAGCGTCATCTTCGCCTCGGAGAACGCACACATTCGGGCGCGTGAGTATGCGCTGCACGGCGATGCCTACCTCCCCGACAGCGAGGGTGTCTCGGGCAGCGCCCCGTTCTCGGGCAGCAACTACAGCCGCGCCGACAGCACCAGCTTTCGTTTCGAGGCGACCGCCACGGATGAGTCGCTGGCCGTGTTCGGCCACAGTGATCCGATCGAGGCCACCGCGGTGATCACCAGCAACTGAGGCGCCCCACGGCGAGCGCGGTGAGCCCGGCCAGCACCGCGGTGGGTGCACGCAGCACGTGGGGGCCGAGGCCGAGGGGGATGAAGCCGGCAGCCGCAAGGGCGCCGAGCTCCGAGGGGGCCCAGCCGCCCTCGGGCCCCACGGCTAGGGCCACGCCGCCTTCGCTGCCTCCTGCGGGCACCCCCGCGGCGCCGGGCTGCGCAACGTAGCGGTCCCGTGGTGCGCCGTCGGCCGGGAGCCAGTCTAGCGCCGTCAGGGCGTGCGACAGCGAAGCGTGCGCCGCCAGCTCGGGTCGGTCGGCGCGGCGGCACTGCCGCGTGGCGCTGTCCACGACGCGCTCCAGGCGGTCGAGGCGAGGGGTGCCGGGGTGGCTCCGCTCGCTGGCCACGAGCCAGAGCGCGGTGGCGCCTCCTTCGGTGGCGAGGGTGGCGGCCTCCTCTACCAGTGCCGGCTTCGGCGTCCCGAGCAATACGAGCCGGATGGGGGAGGGAGGAGCGATTCGCACACGGCCCACGTGAAGCTCGGCGCGTTCGCCGTCCACCCCCACCAGCTCGCCCTCGGCTTCGTTGCCCAGGCCGTCGGTGAGCCGCACGGTGGCGCCTCGGGGGGCTCGCAGCACCCGGAGGAGGTGGTGGCTCGCGGCGGCATCGAGGTGCAGCCGGCCTTCGTGCAGCGCGGGGCAGAGGAGGGTGCGCACAGGTCAGGCCACGCGGTACACGAAGGAGGTCCAACCCTCGCCGTCGTCGCGCGACTCGAGGGTGAGGCCCTCCATCGCGGCTTCAACGAGGGAGGCTCGGTCGGAGAGGATGCCGGCGAACACGAGGTGCCCGGTGGCGAGGCGGCGCAGATCGGGTGCGAGGGCGGCAATCACCTCGGCGTAGAGGTTGGCGACGACGAGGGGCCAGCTGCCGCGCACGTCCGCGAGGGGGGTGCTGTCGAAGGTGACGTCGAGGTGGTTGTGTTCCGCCGCTGCGCGTGCGGCCGTCACGGCGTCGGGGTCGGTGTCGATTCCGTGGGCCACCATGCCGAGGCGTGCGGCGGCGAGGGCCAGAATGCCGCTGCCGCAGCCCACGTCGAGGCACCCCAACCCCGGCACCGCGAGGCGGTCGATGGCCGCAAGGCAGCTGCGGGTGGTGCGGTGCTCGCCGGTGCCGAAGGCGTTGCCCGGTTCGATCACCACGGCGCCTTCCACGCCGTGCCAGGGCGCCGCGATCACCAGCCGGTCGCTGATCTGGACGGGTTTGAAGTGCACTTTCCAGCCTTCGTTCCAGTCTTCGTCGGGCTGCTCCTCCCACTCCACGCTCCTCCCCGCCGTGGCCACCGCCACGGCTGCTTCGGCGGGGCGCTCCGCGAACCACGCTCGCAGCAGCACCTCCGACGGAGGCCGAGGGCGCCGGCCCGTGTCCCATGGCTGTTTGTACTTCACCACGGTGCCCGGCGGCACATCCTCCATCAGTCCGGTGGCGCCCAACGCGAGCAGGGCCTTGCTCACCGGAGCGACGAGCGGGCGGGGAAGGCGCACCGCGAGGGCCTGCCAAGTGCGCACGGGCCTACTCGGGGTAGGGTTCGGGGTCGACCGGGGTGGGCAAGGGCTTGCCCTCGCGGGCCGCGGTGATCAAGGCCTGGATGCGGTCGCCGTCGTCGGGGCCGACCTCGAGCTTCACCCATTTGTCGCCGTAGGCGCCCAGCAGGAAGAGGGCGGGGGTGCCATCGATCTGTGCGATGGCGCCGCCCTCGATGTCGGCCTTCACCGCCTCGAGCGAGGCCGCGCTGGCTAAACACTCGGCGAACGCGCCGGGCTCGATGCCCGCCCGCTCGGCCATGAACCGGATGTCGTCGGGGCTGAGGTACTCTTGGTTGCCGAACATCGCTTCGGACAGCTCCCAGAACCGACCCTGGACACGCGCACACTCCGCGGCCCGGGCCGCGTTGCAGGCCCACTCGTGCATCTTGCGCTGGACGTAGGGGTTGCACTCCTGGTCGAGGGGGTAGTTTTTGAAGAGCAGCTTCACGTCACGGTTGGCGTCGAGGAGCTTCTTGAGCACGGGGGACATCAGCCCGCAGTGAGGGCACTGGTAGTCCGCGTACTCCACCAGCGTGAAGCGGGCCGAAGGGTCGCCACGGACGGGCTCGGTGCCGTCGAG
>CANKOI010000092.1 GCA_947484175.1 Deltaproteobacteria bacterium | reverse complement strand
GAGGTGGGCCCCCATGGCCCCAACATCGCCTCTGCGACCGAAGGCTACTACTGGGCCTACCTCAACGACGTGGGCGAGCCGAGCGATGCCGTCCTCGTCGCCGACGCCGCTACGGGCGAGCAGGTCACCCTCTCCCAGTGTGCCGGCTTGGCGCGGAGCGAGTCGTGGTCGGTCACCTACGACAGCGCGGCGGCCGGTTGGCAGGTGGAGGGCACGCTCTCCGGTGTGCAGGAGCGGTGGGCCTACGATGGGCAGCGCTACGTGTCGGACAACGGCGCCCTCAGCTTCTTGGTGACGGCGTTCTCGCCCCCGCCCACTGACGGGGACAGCTTCGGTTTCTATGTAGATCGCGGCCTGTTGGGCTGGTATTTCACCGACCAAAACCTCGACGGCGGCCTTTCCGCGGGCGGTGAGTCCGTTTGGCAGGCACCGGCGCGTCCCATGACGTTTTCCTACATGGCGGGGCCGACCGGCGGGAAGTGGGACCAAGTGGACGTAAAAGAGATGGCCGTCCTCCCGGTCCAGAACGGCGACGAAGCGTCGCGCCTGTACTTGGATTCGGGCAAGGCCGAGATCAACTGGGAATAGGCGGGGTGGATCACGAGGCGTTGTTGGCCTGGTATGCAGGTCGTCAGCGTCCGCTGCCGTGGCGCTTGGAGGTTTCGGCTTGGCGCACGCTGGTGAGCGAGTTGATGTGCCAACAGACGCGCATCGAAACCGTGTTGCCCTACTTTGCGCGGTTCATGGAGGCCTTTCCCACCCCTTTGGCGCTCGCCGAGGCCCCCACCGAGCGTGTCTTGGAGCTGTGGAGCGGCCTCGGGTATTACAGCCGCGCCCGAAATCTCCAGCGCGCTGCACAAGCGGTGGTGGCTGCCGGCGGGTTTCCGCGCACCGTGGAGGGACTGCGCGGCCTCCCCGGCGTGGGTCCCTACACCGCAGGCGCCATCGCCTCGATCGTGTTCGGCGTGGATGCCCCTCTGGTAGACGGGAACGTGGAGCGGGTGCTCGCCCGCTGGTTCGCCGAGCCCGAACCCTCGCGGGCGTGGTTGTGGACACGCGCCGCCGAGCTGGTCGCTCCGGGTCGCGCGGGAGAGTGGAATCAGGCGTTGATGGAGTTGGGGTCGCTGGTGTGTGTTCCCCGGTCGCCCCGCTGCGGCGAATGCCCGGTGCGCGGCGACTGTGGGGGCGCCGGCAACCCCGAGGCCTACCCGCGCCGCAAAGTGAAGAAGGCCGTTCCTCGGAGGGAGGCCGTTTGTGCCTGGGTGCAACGGGGGGACAGGGTGTTGCTGGTGCGACGCCCCGAAACGGGACGCCTCGCGGGCCTCTGGGAACTGCCGGGACTCGAAGGGGAGGGGAACGGCTTGGACTCCTTGGGCAACCACCTCCACTCCGCCTTGGGCTTGCGGGTGCGCTCGGCCCGCCTCTGCGGCACCGTGAACCACACGTTCTCTCACCTTCAGCTCGACACCGCGGTGTACGTCGTGGAGGCCGACGGCGAGCCTGCCGTGGTCGAAGGCGGCGAGCTGCGTTGGGTGGACGTGGCGGGGCTGGAGGGGGTGGCGCTCTCCACCCTCGCGAAGAAGACATTGGAGTTGGGCGGTCAGGGTTAGCCTAACGGGGTGAGCCCAACCCGAACCTACGTTCCCCTCCTCGTGTCCTTGGTGTGCGCGTCTGGCTGTGAGCCGGCCGCCCTGGTGATCGTCCCCGACGAGCTGCCCGACCCCGGCGCGTGGTCGATCGCTGGCCCTGGCGGCCCGAACTTCAGCTTCGCCTCCGATCAGATCGACCAGCCCTGCGCTGCGCTCACCGGCGGGGAAAAGGACGTACAACACCACAACCTCGTGGGCATGTACGACGGGTGGCTGGTGCTGCCCTGGGCGCCGGAGACAGGCGGCGGTGGCGTGAGCCTGTACGAGTTCAGCGATCCCTGCGCGCCGGTGCTGGTCGGCGAGGCCTACAGTTCGATCATGCGGGAGAGCCACACGCTCGCTATTGCCGAGGTGGACGGTCGCACGCTCCTCGCGGTGGGCACCCATGTCGACGACGACCATGGCGGCATCGGGTTCTGGGACCTGACAGACCCCACCCTCCCGGTGTGGCTGAGCCAGCTGGAGCTGCCTGGCTACGACTACCCCGACGCCTACTTCCGGGTGGCCCTCTCCACCTTCTGGCAGGGCGACCGGCTGTACGTTTCGGCGGGTTTTCTCGGCGTGTTCGTGGTTGACGTGTCGGACCCAGCGGCGCCGGTGATCGTGGACAACTTTACCGAGGTGGCGCTCCTCTCCGGCAGCTTCCACGTGATCGGCAACCTCGCGCTCGCCAGCTCGGCCGGGCTCTTGAAGACGATGACGATCGACATCGGCGATCCCGAGAACTGGCAGGTGCTGGCCACGTTCGAAACGGGCGACGCGGAGGGAAATCCGCACCCCTACTACTTCGCAACAGTAGGGGGGAAGTACGCCCTGTTCGCCCGGAAGGACACCGGCGGCGGCCCAATGGTGTACGACCTCAGCGATCCGAGTCACCCAACTTTGGTGGGCGGGGTCGAGAATCCCGAGGCCGACGGTGGGTACGTGTATCGACAGCATGACCACCTCTTCCAAGGGGAGAGCAACTTTGGGTCGCGCTACGACTTTTCCAACCCGGCTGCTCCTGTTGAGGAAGCCCGGATCGACATCTCCGGCGACTTCGACACGCTCACGCCGATCGGCAACGTGGCTGTCGCCAGCGTGGACGATGGGGCCGACCCCGGCAAAGCCACGGTGGTGTTTCCGTGGGACGTGGAGCCCGACAGTGTCGGCCCCACAGCGGAGCTGGTGAACCCGGCCGACGGTGCCGTGTGGATCCCCGTGACGGGGCGGGTGGGGCTCAGCTTCGACGAGGTGGTGGAGCCGCTTAGTGTGCATGCGGGATCGTTCCGGGTGTGGGACGAAGCCGGGCGCGCCGTTCCGGGGCGGTTCTACGCGCAGGAGCACATCGCCAACTTCGTGCCCGACGCGCTCGAGCCGGACACCAGCTACTTCGTAGAGGTGCCGGCCGGGGGGATCGCCGATGTCAGCGGAAACCCGACTTCAGCCACGCTGCGCTTCGGTTTCTCCACCGGCAGCACGGTGCTGAAGCGGCCGTGGTGATGGGGGGAGTCCTCGGCATGTGGGCCCTCGTGGCCTGCATCGAGGAGGACGTTCCGGTGGTTTCCGGTGAGGAGCCGGAGGCGGTGATGGACGGGGGAGCCGTTGGCTTCGCGGGGGAGCCGGTGTCGCTCGATGGCGAGGGCAGCGTGGGCGATCGGTTCACGTGGGAATTCGGCGACGGCGCCACGGCTGCGGGCATCCAAACCGAACACACGTGGGCGGAGCCAGGCCGCTACGCCGTGCGTCTCGTGGCCGAAAGCGCGGACGGCCGCACGGACGTGGCCACGCGCACGCAGGTGGTGGTCCATCGACCCCTCGCCGAGCCGCCGAACCACAGCGGTCGCCTCGTGCATGCCGGCGGCCGCGTGTACGCGGTCCTGCCCGACGAGGACCTGATCGTCGTCGTGGAGGGAACTGCCGTGGTCGACCGTTGGGCCACCTGCGGGGAGCCCACCTCGTTGGCGCTGCGCGGCGAGCGCCTGCTGGTGGCGTGTCGGCTCGACGCGGTTCAGGAATGGGATCTGGCAACCGGTACGCTCACGGAGGAGTGGGCCACCGGGTGGGGCTCGCGGCCGGAGGCCGTGGTCTTCGTCGGCGAGCGCCCGTGGGTTGCGGCGCCGGGCTCCGATGCGCTGATGGTTTTGGAGGAGAGCGGGCCCGAGATCGTGGCCAGCGCAGACCACGCACATGCGCTCGCCTCCGCCGGCGAGGTGGTCTGGGCGCCCCGCTTCCTCTCCGCCCCCGACGAAGGCGCCCTGCACCGCGTCGGCACCGACTCAGCGGCCACCATTCCGCTGCCGCCCGACCCGGGCCCCGACTCCGACACCGACGCCCGCGGCCTCCCCAACCTGCTCGGCGCCGTTGCGGTGCGCCCCGATGGGCGGGCTGTCGTCGTCGGCGGCAGCAAGGCCAACCTCGAACGCGGGCTGCGCCGCGACGGCCTCGCGCTCACCCCCGAAACGGCCTCGCGCGCCTGGCTCCGCGCCTTCGACAGCAGCACGGACGAGCTCTTGGCTCGCGCCCCCTTCGACAACCGCGACGTTGTCGGCGCCGTGGCCTTCACGCCCCTCGGCGAGAGCCTGCTCGTGGCGCACCTCGGCGCGGGCGTGGTGGACGTGCTCGACGCGCTCACGCTCACCCGCATCGGTGGCTTCCAAAACGTGGGCGTGGGCCTCGATGGCGTGGCCACCGACGGCGCTACCGCCTGGGTCCTGGCTTCGGTTGACAAGGAGCTGGTGGTGTTCGATCTGGTGTCGGGCAGCCCCGACCCGACCGCGCGGGTACCGCTCTCCCAAGTCGGCCCCGACCTCGGCGCCCAAGTGTTCCACGGCGCGGGCGATCGCCGCATGAGCCGGGACGCCTACCTCTCCTGCGCGAGTTGCCACCCCGCTGGCGGCCACGACGGCCAGACGTGGGACTTCAGCGACCGCGGGGAGGGCTTCCGCGACACCCAAGCGCTGTTCGCCCTGCCCGACGCTGGGCCCTTCCATTGGAGCGCCAACTTCGACGAGCTGCAGGACTTCGAAAACGCCATCCGGGACCACCAGGGCGGCACCGGTTTTCTCCACGACGACACCGTGACCGAACCCCTCGGCGCCCCCAAGGCGGGACGCGGCTTGGAGTTGGATGCCCTCGCCGAGTACGTGCGTGCGTTCTCGCCCCCGCGCTCCTCGTACCGGGACGACGACGGCAGCTGGTCGGACATGGCGGAGGCGGGCCGCGCCGTGTTTCTGGCCGAGGGCTGCGACGGGTGCCATGCCGGCCCCGAGATGAGCGATGCCGGTTGGAACGACGACGGCACACCGATCCTGCACGACGTGGGCACACTGGTGGCGCACAGCGGCGAGCGCTCCGGCGACCCCCTCACCGGGCTGCGCACACCAACCCTAGTGGGCCTCCAAGCCACCGCGCCCTACCTGCACGACGGGCGCGCCGCGACCGTCGAAGCGGCCCTCGAAGCGCACGGAGTATCGAGCGACCCGGCGCTGGTGCAGTACCTGTTGGAGATTGAGGATGGGCCCTAAGGGCGAGGCTCACTCGGTGAGTTCGCCGGCTTCCTTCATCGAGCGGAGCACAGCAGCGCAGTGGCACAGCAGGAAGGCATCGAGCAGGATGCCGAGCAAGACCGTGAGCCCGGCGAGCTCCTCGAGGAACCCTCCTACGCTCAGCACCAGTCCGACGAGGACAGGTTTGGACACCATCAGCTTCAGACCTGTGGTCAGCGAGTCGCCGATGCTCCGGTTCGGCCGGGCCACGGCGAGGGCGGTGGCGAGGTAGCCGAGCCCGTAGATCGGACCCGCAATGGACCGGATCACCTTCACGGCAACGACCAGCGCCCCGGGAACCCAGACCAAAAGGAAGCCGCCCAAAACGAGGCCGACGCAAAACAGCAACGAAAACGCGACGATGTACAGCCCGGTCACCGCCATCGCGATGGTCCAAGCGCGAGGCTCACGAAAGCCACTGAGCAAGGTGCCGAATACGGGGCCATCCAGCCCCGTAGAGGGCGGCACGCCGTGCCCTCCTGCGGCGCTGTCGCGAAGGACACCCTGCCAAAGCAGCACCGCTGGACCAAAGTAGAGGACTTCTTGAAGCACCGTCGACATCACCGCGAAGACGGGCTCGCCGTACCCGAGGGTGAGTGCACCGCCCACGTAGGTGAGCAGCGCGTCGAAACCGACACCCAGCATGCACAAGACGAGCAGCGGTCCGGCGTTCGCCATCATCATTGAGGTGGCTCGGCTGAACACCACGTCGAACGAGAGCGGGTTGGTGGGCGCGTTCGCGCCAGCTCCGATGGGGGCCCCGGACCGCGCTGGCGGGGGGGGCGCTCTCGGTGCGGGGGCCGCCGCGACCGCATCCACGGCAGGCATTTCCTGTTGGGGGTCTTTTCTCGGGGGCGGCTTGATGCGGTCGCTGGCGACGTCTGAGACGGCAGGTGTCTCCTCGGGGGATACCGATTCATGGCGAGGCATCAGGGTAGTTAACGTGTCGCGACGATCAGCAACTATTTTCTTTTATGGGGCGGAGCGTTAGAGAGGAGCGTCCGTTGTCCCCACTCCAACCGCACCGGAGACCCCATGCAGCACAAAGTTCTCTACCGACCCTCCTTCGCGCTTGCACACGTGCAACTCGAGGCCAATGAGCAGATCCGCACCGAGTCCGGCGCGATGGTCGGCATGTCACCCAATCTGTCCCTTGAGGCCAAGATGGAGGGCGGATTGCTGAGCGCGCTGGGGCGGGCGGTGCTCGCCGGCGAGTCGATGTTCCAGAGTACCTACACCGCCCAGGGCGGACCGGGCGAGATTCTGCTGGCCCCGTCGACTCCAGGCGACATCATGGTGATCGAGCTATCGAACCAGAGCTTCATGGTTCAAGGAGGGAGCTGGCTCGCCGGCAGCACCTCGCTCAAGATTGAGACCAAGTTCGCGGGCATGGGCGCGCTCATCGGCGGCGAGGGCGCGTTCATGGTGCGTGTCAGCGGCTCCGGGACCCTGCTCGTGTCGAGCTACGGCGCGATCCACAAGGTCGTGTTGGACGAGGGTGAAACGTACGTCGTTGACAGCGGGCACATCGTCGCGTTCGACGCCAACGTGCGGTTCGAGCTTTCGAGGGCGGCGAAGGGGCTGCTGAACACCATGACCTCTGGGGAGGGCATCGTCTGCCGGTACACCGGGCCGGGCGAGATCTACCTTCAGACCCGAAACCTGCGAGCATTCGTGCAGTCCATTACGCCGATGTTGCCCAGCCGGCGGTGAGATCGGGCGGCCACCCTCACCGCCGCCTCCTCCTCCTCCAACGCACGACCCACGCGACCAGCAACACCAAGAACCCTGTGCCGATCGCGGCGGGTACGGCTTCCGAGCTGCGGTCCACGAGCCCCTCAAGCCGTTCGGGGAGGGGTCCCGGCGTCTGGTCTTCCCACGGGCGGACGGTGCGCAGCGCCACGGTGGTCACGCGCCCCGCCTCGTTCCGGCGCCAAGCCCCGTGGAGGTTGTCGCGGAGCCGGCCCTTCAGCACCCTCCCCAACGAGGTGGATGTGGCAACGAACTCGCCACCGAGCCGCACACTGGCGGCGTAGTAGCAGGGTTCGTCGGGGAAGTTGTCCATCCGAACTTCGAGGGTGCCGGCGATCGACGGGAGCGGCGCGCCGGAAGCGATGTGGAACTCCACGTAGCCGGTCGGTTTCAGCTCCGCGGCTGGCTCCACCTTCACAGCCGAAAGCGCTAACGTTTCCCCGCTCCACCGCGCCTTCACGCCCCCTCGCAGGCTTTCGGCGCGCCCCAGGGCCCAGCTCGGCCCGCTGGCCCCTTCCTCCCGCGCCTCCTTGTACAGCCTGAGCGCCGCGACTTCGGCGTAGTAGTCCACGCGCACCTCGGCGTCCGCGACCGTCACCTCGATGCGCTGGCCGGGCATTCCACCGTTGGGATCACTGGCGCCCGCCGCCCCGAGCGGGTGCGCCAAGGCTGCGCTGAGGAGGAGCACGGCGGTCACCCCCCCGCCTTCGCCCGGCGCACGACCACGCGCAAGGCGATACCAGCGCCGCATGCAGTACCAGCAAGGTCCTAGCTTCGCCGACCTGCTCACTCCGCGCGTCGTGGCCGTGCTCGGCACGCTCGTGGCGCTGTTCCTCATCCAATCGGTCAGCGGCGACCGGTTGCCGGAGCTCTCGCTCTTTCCGCTCGCCGCCGGGTTCCAGCCCTGGCAGCCCTTCACCTACCCGTTCTCCCAGCCCAGCGCGGTGTCGGCGATCGTCGACTGGGTCGTCCTCATCTTCCTCTTGGAAGCCGGCTGGGCGGCGCTGGGCACCCGCACCTTCTGGCTGGCCACCGCGAGTACTTGGGCGCTCGCAACGCTCGGGGTCGTGGGCCTCGGCTACGTGTGGCCGGAGAGCGGACGGGTGCCGGTGTCGGGCACGTCGTGGTGGTTCGGCGCCATCCTCGTGTTCTGGGCGATGAAACACCGGGGCCGCAGCCTGCGCCTGATGTTCGCGATTGAGCTGCGCGCCGAGGTGGCTGTTCTGGCCTTTGGCGCGATTGACCTCCTGCGCCTGCTGTACTACCGCGATCTCGGCTCGGCACACCTCTTCTTGGCGTTCCTCGCCTCGTTCAGCGTGCTGCTGTTCGACGAGGACAACTGGCGGCGCTGGCGGCTGCTCCGGCGCCGAAGGGAGATCGAGCGGCAGCTGTCACGACTGACTGTGCTGGAAGGCGGGAAGAGCGGGGAGCGACCGCGGCGGAATCGGACCGACGACACGGTGAACTAGCGCCGCTCAACCAGACTGGCCTCCATGCGGCTCGCCGCGCAGGACGCGCCGCCTGCGCCGCGCCACTACCCCCACGAGGAGCGTGCCGAGCGCGCCGGCCGCTGCCCCCGCATCGTTGCTCTGGCAGCCGCAGCCGATGCCCCGCTCGATGACCTCCGGCTCGCGCACCTCGGCAGCGTCGGGGCGCCATGATTCATCGGCGGCGGTGTCGGTGTCGGGGGAGGTATCGTCGATGGGGCCAGGGTCGCCGGTGTCGATCGTGCCGGTGTCCTCGGGCTGATCTTCGCAGTCCTCGTCGAGCTTGCCGTCGCAGTCTTCGTCGCCGCCGCCGCAGTCGTCGGTGGTGTTGAGGCCGTTCACGAGGGCGTCGGCGTCGTTGCAGTCCGAGCCGCCGCCCGAGTCCACGCGGTCGCCGTCGCCATCGCGGTCGTAGTCGTCGTCGCCGGCACAGTCGCTGTCCACGCCATCGTAGGCCGCGTCGGTGGCGCTGGGGTTCACCGCCGCGTCGGCGTCGTTGCAGTCGGTGCCGCCGAGCGCCATATCGTCGAAGCCGTCGCCGTCGCAGTCGGTGCACACGGCGTCGTCCACCCCGTTGCAGTCCTGATCCACGCCGTCGCCGCTCACCTCTGGCACCTCCGGGTTCACCGCAGCGTCGAGGTCTTCGCAGTCGTCGCCGCCCCAGTCGTCGGAGGTGTGGCCGTCGGCGTCGCAGTCGTAGTCGTCGTCGGCTGCGCAGTCGCTGTCGGCGCCGTCGTAGCAGGCGTCGATCGCTCCCGGGTATACGGTCGCGTCGGCATCGTCACAGTCGGTGCCGCCGTACCAGTCGGCGGTGAAGCCGTCGCCGTCGATGTCGTACTCGCTGCTGCCGTCGCAGTCGTGGTCGATACCGTCGTAGGGGAAGTCGTCGCGGCCGGGGCTGATGGTGGCGTCGGCGTCATCGCAGTCGCTGCCTCCCCAGGCTTCGGCGTCGTAGCCGTCGAGGTCGCAGTCGTAGTCGCTCACGAGGTCGCAGTCGCTGTCGGTGCCGTCGTAGCAGGTCTCGGGGGCGCCAAGGTACACGGTGTCGTCGGCGTCGTTGCAGTCGGTGCCGCCGTAGGCCTCACCGTCGAAGCCGTCGTAGTCGAAGTCGTAGTCCGGGCCGCCGTCGCAGTCGGCGTCCACGCCGTCGCCCATCGTGTCGGTCGCACTCTCGTTCACGGTGTCGTCGGTGTCGTCGCAGTCGGTGCCACCGTGGTCGACCGTGTCGTAGCCGTCGAGGTCGCAGTCGTACTCGGGAGAGCCGTCGCAGTCGGTGTCGATTCCGTCGTAGCACGCGTCGCTGGGGGCTCCGGGGTAGGCCGTCGCGATGCTGTCTTCGCAGTCGTCGCCGCCTTGAGAGACGGCGATGTACCCGTCGCTGTCGGCGTCGTCGTCGGCGGTGGCCTCGTCGCAGTCGTTGTCTACACTGTCGTAGGGCACTTCGGTGCCGGCCGGCGACGCGCTGGCGTCGGCGTCATCGCAGTCCCCGCCGCTCGTACCGCCGCCGGCCCGGAAGCCGTCGCCGTCGGCGTCGTAGTCGTCGTCGCCCGCACAATCGCTGTCTACGCCGTCGTAGTACACCTCGGTGGCATCGGGGCTCACGGTGGCGTCGGTGTCGTCGCAGTCGGTGCCGCCGTAGGTGGTGCTCACGTCGCCATCGCCGTCGGCGTCGTAGTCGTCGCTGCCGTCGCAGTCGCCGTCCACGCCGTCGTAGTACACTTCGGTAGCGTCAGGGCTCATTGCGGCGTCGGTGTCGTCGCAGTCGTCCACCAGCTCCACGCCGTCGCCGTCCGCATCGAAGTCGTCGGCGCCGTCGCAGTCGCTGTCCACGCCGTCGTACCAGGTCTCCTCCACGTCGGGCGAGGTGGTGGCGTCGGTGTCGTCGCAGTCCCCTTCGCTCTCGGTGAGCCCGTCTTCATCGGCGTCGTCGAGGCCCAGCGCCGAGAAGATCACGTCGTCGGCTCCGAAGTCGTCGCTCGTGGCTGTGAGCACCAAGCGGTCGAGGCCGTACTCGGTGGTGATGCCGAGGAAGTCCTGCCCGCCGGTTCCGGCGATGCTGGTGCTGTACAGCAGCACGCCGTCGGCGTACCCGGCCACGTCGATGGTGCCGTCTGCGTCGAGGAGGGTGAGCGCCACCGCGGGCTGGAGCTCGGTAAACACGATGTCGAGGGGGCCCCCGCCCACGTCTGCGGCTTGGGCGCCTACAGCGGCGGTGCCGCTCACGCTCGTGGCCACGAGGGGCGTGCCATCGAAGGAGGCTCCGAGCGAGGTGTACTGGTCCAAAACGGGGTCGGCGAGGGTCAACGTTTCGAAGTCGATCGTCTCGGCGGTGAGCCCGGCGGCCGCCTCCCAAGTGGCAAGGTCGGTCCAGAGCGTGATGGCCCCGCCGTCCACGGTGCCGTCGCAGTCGTCGTCCACGCCGTTCCCCATCACCTCGGTAGCGCCGGGAAACACGCTGTCGTCGCCGTCGTCGCAGTCGCCGCCGTTCTCCGTGAGGCCGTCGCGGTCGCGGTCGGTGTCGTTGGTGGCCACCAGGGAGAGCTCGTCCAGCCCAAAGCCGTCGCCGCCGTTGGCACCGAGCAGCACGTAGCTGACGGAGCGCACGAAGGTGTAGCCGCGGAAAACGCCGGCGGTGCGGCCCGCCGCGTACAGGTCCTCTTCGAAGAGAGCGACTTCCACGTAGTCTTCGTCGTAGGCGAGGAGGGCGAACTCGTCGGAGGGGTCGAGCCAGCGGAGCGCCAGCGCGTCGACCGGCTCCGTGAAGGTGAGCTCGAGGGTGTCGCCGTCGACCAAGAAGCCGAGGCTGCCGGAGGGGTACGCCCCCGAGATCACGTCGGCGTAGCTGCCGCCAGCAAAGTCGACGCCGCCCAGTGAGGTGAGCGCGTCGCCGTCGGTTCCCGTCTCGAAGTCCAGCTCCGTGGTGGGCTCGCCGCCGATTTCCGCCACGTCCCAGAGCCAGTAGTCTTCGCGGTCGCGCACGGCGATGACGCCATCCACCCAACCGTCACAATCGCCATCCACCGAGTCGCCGTCGGCGTCGGTGCCGCCGGGGTAGGCGGATGCGTCGTCGTCGTCACAGTCGTTCGCGCCGCCGCGATGGTTCACGAAGCCGTCGGCATCGCTGTCCTCGAAGTCGGCGTCGTACGTCCAGCTGTACATGGCCCCTTGACTGCTGCCGGTGCCATCGGAGTACGGAGCCCCGATCAACACGCTGGTGCCGTTGCCGCCTTGGAGCACCGCCACTGCCGCGCCCACCGCTGCGCCGCTCTCGCTCCCGATGAGTTGGTGCTCCGCGGCCGTGGTGGCCACAAAGCGGGCGGCGGGGGTCGCGGTGTAGACGTAGGCGGCGCCGCCGCCGGGCGTGTAGACGGGATCGTTGCTGGCGCCCGCCACGAAGTCGCCCACGCCGTCGCCGTTGATGTCACCCACCGTGAGGCTTGCGCCCTGCCGCGCGCTGGCGCCGCTGCCCTCGTACACGTAGTCGCTCGAGCTGCTGGCAGACACGCACCCGGAGCCGAGATCGTCGAAGCGGAAAACGCCGCCCGCGTCGGCGCTGGCGGCGTCGTAGTAGGGTGCGCCCATCAGCAGGTCGAGCCCGCCGCTGCCGTCGAGGTCGGCCATCGCCACCGTTGTGCCCAGCCCCATGGAGCTTTGGCTGCCCGAGGTGCTGCAGCTGGTGACCGCGGAGATCATCGTGGTGCCCGCCGGGAGCGTGGACCCGAGCATCAGGAAGCCGGCGCCCGCGTTGGCCCCGCCCCCGTCATTCGCGGGCGCACCGGCGAGAACGTCGTCTGCGCCGTCGCCGTCAACGTCGCCCACCGCTACGGACCACCCGAGCTTGTCGCCCGCGGAGACGCCGTAGGCCGCCGTCGTGGCCGCCGTGTACGCGTACGTTCCGCTCAGGACGGCGCCGCCGTCGAGGGCGAAAACGGTTCCGGAGTCGGTGCCGCCGGTGTCCGCGCCGGGGCTGCCCACCACGAGGTCGGCGTAGCCATCCGCATTGAGGTCGCCCGTGGCCACCGCCGCTCCCACACCCGGCTTCCCGGTTGAGGAGCCCGTGAACCGCGCTGTCGCATCGGAGGTAGCGACGGAGCCCCCGTAGGCGCCGTCGCCGAAGATCCACACGGCACCGGAATCGGAGCCGGGGGAGTCGTAGCCCGGCGAGCCGATCGCGAGGTCGAGGATGCCGTCGCCATCGAAGTCGGCGCTCGCCATCGCGCCGCCGAGCTTGTCGTTCGAGGCCACTCCGGAGAAGGCGGCGGCCGCGTCGTCGGAGGTGCTCCCTTCGTCCCAAGGGCCGTAGATCAGGTAGGCCGCACCGGTGCTCTCCGAGGGGGCCCCCATCAGCACATCGTCCTCGCCGTCGTCGTTGAGGTCCATGACGAGGAGAGGGGAGGCTGCGTACGCGAAGTCCGTGGCGCCGGACCAAGGCGTGGCGAGCTCGCCCGTGTACACCTCGGCGCGGGCTGGCCGCGCGTCTTCATCGCCGAACCACACGCTCCGCGGATCGCTGAAGGCGGTCCCGCAGCGGTACTCGAGCCCCGCAGCGGGCGCGAAGGTGCCCACGATGGCACTCGCTCCGCCGTCTACACTCACGTCGCCGAATTCGAGGTCGGCGTGCTGCACAACGGCTTCGTTGCGCCCCTCGAGCAGCCACACCTGAAAGCTGGCGGCGCCCCCGACGGTGGCGTGGGGTACCTCGTCCCAACTCACCACGAACGTGCGCCAGGGGTACGTGCCAAAGGTGGCGTAACTCACGTTCCCTGCGCCCAGATCGTCCCAGAGGGGCGCCACCGCCGCAAAGCTCTGCGCGCTGGCGGGGCAGGTGGGTGTAGCCGACGCGCTCGCGCCTTCGAAGTAGAGGATTCCGTTGCTCGATACGGTCGCTGCGCTGTAGTCCACCCCGTAGAAGGTGAAGCTGAACGGGAGTTCGAGCGACAGGGTGTCGTCGTCGCCGAGCGCGGCCACCGTTCCGCCGGTGGTGTCGAGCCACGTGTACGCGGGGCCGTCGGCCTCGTTGCTGTCGGTGTACACGCCGCCCATTCCGTCGGGGCCGCCCGTGCCGGCGAACGAAGGGGGGGTGAGTAGGAGGACGAGAGCGAGGAGGCGCATCCGTACCGTTTAGCCGTTGGACGACCGACCTGCCGAACGGATTACTCCAGCGCCATGTCCACTGCTGCCGTTTCGGCTGTTCGAGTCCCGCTCGCCCTTCGGGTTGCCATCGGCGTGGCCATCGGGGCGATTCTGGGCGCGGCCTTCGGATCGGAGCCTTGGCTGTTCGGGATCGGGAACGCCGATCTCGGCCCTTTGGGGATGCTGGTGGTGCGTGCGCTCAAGGCGTTGGCCACGCCGCTCATTCTTTTCGCCATCCTCGACAGCTTCTACAAGACCGACATCTCGGCACGAAACGGGATCCAACTGGCGCTCGTGTGTGTGGTGAACGTCACGGTGGCGATGGTCATCGGGCTCCTGATCCTCAACCTCGTCCAGCCGGGTGCCCTGTGGGTGGGGAAACTCGAAGCGCTGGCGCCGTTCTCGGGGAAGGCCCCCCCATCGGCGGGAGCGGCCACCCTCAGCCCGCTGGAGAACTTTGCCGCGTTTGTGCCGTCCAGCCTCCTTGACCCCTTCTCGAAGAATCTGGTGATCTCGGTGGTGTTGATCGGGGTGTTTTTCGGGGCGGCGCTGAGGTCGGTCCGCGCCTCGGCCCAGGGCTCGCTGGCGGAAGCCTCACGCCAGTTCGAGGGCTTCGTGGAGCTCGCCTACACCACGCTCACGCGCATGCTCCTGTGGACGGCGGAGATGATGCCGGTTGCGGTGTGCCTCATTGTGGCGGACGTCGTGGGGAAGGCCGGCCTCGAGGTCTTTGCCGTGCTGCAGGTCTTCTTCTTCACGATTCTCGCCGGGCTCCTGCTGCACGCGCTGGTCTGGTACCCCTTGCTCGCTGCGCTCTGCGGCATGTCGCCCGTGCGCTACCTGCGAGGCGCCCTCGACCCCGTCGTGACCGGTGTGTCCTGCAACAGCTCGCTCGCTACCATGCCCGTCACCTTGCGAGCGTTGGCGGCCTTGGGGGTGCGTGAGCGCTCCGCCCGGCTCTCCGCGTGCGTGGGCACGAACTTCAACAACGATGGCGTGATGCTCTACGAAGCCATGGCCACGCTCTTTCTCTGTCAGGCTCTCGGCTACGACCTGAGCGCGAGTCAGCAGTTCACGATCGTGCTGGCGTCGATCATGGCGGGTGTGGGCATCGCGGGCATCCCGGAGGCGGGGCTGGTGATCCTGCCGCTGGTGCTCACGGCGGCCGGGATTCCGGAAGCGATGGTGGTGATCGCCATTCCGCTGATCGTGCCGGTGGACTGGGTGCTGGCGCGTGTTCGCAGTGGCGTGAACGTGCTCGCGGACATGGTGGTGGCGATCGCGGTGGATCGGCTCGATCGAGTCGGCGGTCGGTTAGCCTGACTCATGGCCACCGCCCTTCCCACGCCCGCGCACCGTCACCCGCCCGCCAAGTAGCTTGCCGCACTTCTTGGGAGCAGCACTGCCGCTCCGACGCATGCGGCCAAGGCGACCGCCGTCAGGGCGTGTGAGCCGAACGTGAGGACGACTAGGAAGATCGCCAGATAGGCGACCATGCCGCCGAGGGCATCGGCGAAGAACGCGACCCCAACGAGCGGGGGCGCAGTGGCGGCGACAGCGCTCGGGAAGAAAACGCCCATCAGGGTGCCGCCCGGGGCCAGCAGGGCCGCGACGGCGAGCTCCCGCACCCAAGGGGAGGGTTCGCCGAAGGGCGCGAGCGACGTGAGGACGAGGTGCAGCGCGACGAGGACGGCCGTCGCGAGGCCGCGGGCTGCCGGGCTGGCGACGGCCCGGACGAGGCGGGGTGCAAGGAGGCTGCCGAGCGCCCCGTACAACGCCAACCAGCCGAGCACGCGGATCACGGTCAGCACGCCATCTCCGTAGAACGTTCTCAGCGCGTGGCAGGTCCACAGCGACAACGCGGTGTGTCCCACGCCGATCGCGAAGAGGCAGCTCACGGGGCTCCACGTTCCGAAGCGCCTTGCCGTGCGCTGAAGCAGGCCGGCCGCGGCCGCACAGGCGAGGGCAAGGGCGCCTGCGGTGACCAGCAGCAGGTGCCGCTCGGAGACCTCCATTCCGCCCCACGCCGCGAACGGGGTCCGGTCGGTCAGCACATAGGTGTCCTTCTCTGCCGGCCGCACTAGAGGCGCCCCGTCCACGGCATGCAGGAGGAGCTCCTCCTTCTCGAACGGCTCCAAGCACGCGGCCGACTTGCACCCAAACACGAACACGTTCCGGGTCCCCCCTGAGAGGGCGAGGACGTGCAGGTTCATTTCGTGCAGCGCCGCCATCACGGAAGAGGGGAGGTACTCCAAGGCGGCGGCGTTCGGTCGGCGATTGAACTCCGCCACGAACACGCCGTTCGGGCGCAGCTTCGAGACGTACGACTCCAACGCCTCCCGCGTGTAGTGAAACAGCGGGGCGCTGGCGGGCAACAGCGCCGTGGCGGGAGAATAGCGGGCGGACTCGATCACGATCGCGTCGAAGGGCCCCGGCTCGGCCTCGAGGACCTTCCTCCCGTCGCCCACCGCGGTCGTCACCCTCGAGAAGATGCCCCGGTTCCGCTCGGGGGCCACGTCCGTAAAGTACTCGACGACCATCGGGTCGAGCTCGATGGCGAGGATTCCCGGGTGGGGCGGAAAGGGCAGCGCGAGCAGGCCGCGCCCGCCGCCTACCCCCACGATCGCGATGTGGCCCCGCGGCGGGAGTTGGCGATACACCGCCTGCCGCTGAGCGGTCCGCGAGTCGGTGGCGGGCTCGGGCGACACCTTCCACTGAGGGTGAAAGTTGTACCAGCCGCTGCGCACGTTTGCTTCGTCGTTCCCCTCGACGAGCCGGAATTGGCCGAGGCGGCTCCACGCCAGATGCACGGTTCGGAACGCCTCCTCGTTGGGCCGTCGCCGGGTCGTGTCCGGCCCTCGGTCCTCCTCGCTGTCGCGGTCCTCCCCGTGGGCGCGCTGCCACCCGCTCATGTCGCGCGCGGCCTCGATTCGTGCGTCCAGCCCGGTGAGGGCGAATCCTGAGGCGACGATCACGAACGCGGCCGTGCCCAACCGGGCGGGCATGAGCATCGAAAGGCCGACCGCGAGGAGCAGCGCGTTCACCCCCACCCACTGGACGAGCGGATCCACGCAGGTGTAGCCGATGAAGATGCCCAGCGCGTGTACCGCCCACATGCGGGCGTGCGCTTGAGGTTGGTTTGTCGGAGCTCCCCGCATGATTCGCCCCAGCGCGGCGCCGAGGCAGAGGAACCAGGCCCCCAGCGTTACGGAGTGGGCGAAGGTCGCCAGCGCGATGTCGGGCGCGCTGGGGGCGAGGAAGTTCACGCGGAGCGCGACGACGAGGAACGCGACGATGGCGAGCCCCGCGAGGCGCAGCGGCATGCGCGGGTCGGTGCCGCCGTAGCGGCGCTGGTCGAGGACGGCTCCGAGGCCGAGCAGCGCCACCGCCACGGGGTACATCAGCAACACGAGGGAGCGCACCAGCGAGCCCAGGCTCGACAGTGTGGCCGAGAGTTCGACCGACGCGGCCACCTGCGCCACCGCGACCGCGAACCCGGCGTGGAACATCGCCGCGGTGGCTCCCCGATTGTGGTTCGACATCATCCGACGACGGGCCCGCGCGACCATACACCTTCGCGAGGCCGTTTTGCAAGGCGCGCCGCCCACCCCGGACCGCCCCCCAGGGCGGTCGCAAAGTCCGCGCGTCCGCTGATCGATGACCGAGGCTCGATTGCCGAAATTCGATGACCGAGATTCGATAACCGAGGTTCGATCGTCGAAACTCGACAACCGACGGCCGGGACTCGATGATCGAGATTCGATGCTCG
>CANKOI010000091.1 GCA_947484175.1 Deltaproteobacteria bacterium | reverse complement strand
GGGGGAGACGAGAGGTCCATCCTCGAGGAGGCCGTACGTACGTCGCATGGGCGCATCGAGGGACCGTTCGGCGCTGCCGCGGCGCTGGGCGTGAACCCCCACACACTCCGCTCGCGCCTGCGCCGCGTGGGTATCGAGTGGAGCGGATTCCGTCCGAGCCGGGGCTGACTCCGTGCTACCATGCCGGCCGTGCCACTCATCCTGACTCTGTTCGCCTGCACCGAGATCGAGAGCAAGGAAGCTCCGCCCACGCTGGAATCGCAATCGCTCAAGGCGGTGCAGCGCTTCTACGACGACGATGCCGAGGAGCAGATCGCTACGCTCGTCGAACTGGTTACCGCCGAGGTGACCGATGAGCCCCACGGCTTCTACTTTGGCGCCCTCACGCCCGAAGATGTCGACATGTACGAGCACTCCGACGAAGCGATCTGGGAGCACACCACCGGCTGCGGGGTGCTGGCGAAGATGCGCGGCACCGTGGCGCAGTATGCCGCCATCGTCCCCGAGCCCGACCAGAGTTTCCCCGATCCCAGCTACGCGGTGTGGTCGCGCACGATCACCGACGGCGATGCGGCGTCGTTTGTGGCCGGCGGTGCGCTCGACACGTGGAACGTGGTCGAGAAGTCTGCGGTGGGCATGAGCGTGGCCTACGAGATGGACAAGGATTTCCGCTGGTACGGCGACACCCTCGCGATGATCAGCCTCGTGCCCGAAGGAAACCTCCCGGTGGAGCTCCTCGACACCGAGCTCGTCGTGGGCTTCACGATTGAGCTCTGGTACACCCTCGACGACACCCTCATCTGGTACAACGGCTCCTGGACCGAAATCGAGAGCCCGCTCGACGAAGACAACGTGGACGTCGAGGGTTGGCTGGATCTGCTCATCAGCGGCACGCTCGACTACTACTGGGGCACCGAAGAGCACGCGACGGGGCTGCCGCACGAAGAATCGGCGGGCTGAGTTGGCGTAGGCCGTCACGGCTTCACGGTATTTCCGTGATGGTTGTGGAGTCCGGCAGCGGCCTCGGCGCACCTGGCCGCCGACGATGCGGCCGCCATGCTGACAAATAGGTGCCGCTTGGGCCCTTGGCCTCGCTCTTGCTGAGTCCAAGGCATGTGGCGCTTTTTCCCCGCCCTCGACGCGCTTCGGCACTACAGGGGTTCCGACCTTCGCGCCGATTTTCTGGCGGGACTCACTGTGGCGGCGGTCGCGGTTCCGCAAGCCATGGCCTACGCGCTGGTCGCGGGGGTCGACCCTGCGGTGGGTCTGTACTCGGCCATCGTCATCACCGCGGTCGGCGCGATCTTCGACTCGAGCCGTCAGCTCATCAATGGCCCCACCAACGCCACCAGCATCGCGATTCTCAGCGCCACGAGCGCCATCGCCGCGGACGACAAGCTGGGCGCCGTGTTGCTCCTCGGCTTTCTGATCGGCTCGATCCAGTTGGGGATTACCTTCCTGCGCCTCGGCGACCTCACCCGCTATGTCAGCCACAGCGTGATCGTCGGGTTTACCGCGGGTGCTGGCACGCTCTTGGTGCTGGACCAGTTGAAGAACCTCCTCGGCACGCGAGCGCTCGTCTCCCCCGACGAGCACTTTCTGGTGCGCGTGTGGGCGAGCCTCACGGCGGGCGGGCCGGTTCACCTCCCTACGCTCGCGATCGGGCTTGCCACGGTGGTGCTCGCGATTGGGCTGCGGTGGCTGAAGCTCCGTCTCAACACAGCGCTTTTCCCCGAGTTCCTGTTCATCATGGTCGGCATGGCCGCCGTGACCGGGCTCGCCGGGCTCGACACCGCCGGGGTGGCCGTGGTGGGCGCCATCCCAGCCTCACTCCCCACGTTCGGCGCGCCGGAGTTCGACCTCGGCCGGATGCGCGATCTCTCGTCCAGCGCCTTCGCGATTGCGGTGCTCGGGCTCTTGGAGGCTCTGGCGATGGCCAAGGCGATCGCAGCGCGGACGGGGCAGCGGCTCGACCTCAACCAGCAGTGCCTCGCAGAGGGAGTGGCCAACGTCACCGGCAGCTTCTTTCACGCGCTGCCGGGGAGCGGGTCCCTCACGCGCTCGGCCATCAACGTGCAGGCGGGGGCCCGCACCCAGTGGTCGGGCATCTGGAGCGCGGCCGCAGTGGCCTTGATCATCCTGTTGTTGGCGCCATGGGCGAGGTTCATCCCCAGGGCGGCGCTGGCGGGCCTGCTCATCGTCACGGCCTGGCGCATGGTGGACAAGGAGGCCCTGCTCTACAGCGTGCGCGCCACGCGCTTCGACGCCGTAATCGTCGGCGCGACCGCCTTTGCCGCGGTTTTTGTCTCGGTGGAGTTCTGTATCGTCGTGGGCGTGATGCTCTCCTTTCTGTTGGCGGTGCCTCGCTCTGGGCGCATGCAGCTCTCCGAGTTCGTGGTGGGCGAGGATGGGTTCGTCCACGAACGATTCGGCGACGATGACGCGGACCCCCGCCTGCTGATCTTCGGACTCGAGGGCGAGATGTTCTTCGCGGCGGGCCCCTCGCTGGAGGCGCACTTCGACACCATTGAAGGACGCGTCACCCGCGAGACTCGCGTCGTACTCCTGCGCGTGAAGCGTGCCCGCACCCCCGATGCAGTGGGTACGCACATGCTCGACGAGTTCGTGCGCCGGCTGCACGCCCGCGGGCTGAATGTGCTCCTGTGCGGCGTACGCGGCGACCTGTTTCAGGTGTTTGAGCGGACGGGGCTGCTCGCGCTCCTGGGTGAGGACCACGTTTTCGTGGAGCATCCGATTCGCCAGACGAGCACGGCGAAGGCGGTGGCTCACGCCCAAGCTCTGCTCTTGCGCTAAGCTCCCCGCGTGACCCTCGACATCGAACTCTTGGGCGCTGCGCTCCCCGATCTCACGGCGGACGAGATCGTGGGCCTACTCCGCGCTTGGGAAGCCCGCGGGCCCAGCGAGCCGGCCGATTTTGTGAGCTGGCTCCATGCTCGCGGCGCCGTCGCCGAGGAGACGCTCGCGCGGTTCGCGCGCGCTGCTGGCGCGCCCGTACAGGTTTCTGACAACGGCTGGATCGTCCCCGACGCCGGGCTGAGGGTGCTCGGGCAGGTGGGTAGGGGCGCGATGGGCGAGGTGTTGCTCGCCCGCGACGAACGCTTGGGCCGAACCGTGGCGCTGAAGCGCCTCGACCCGCGCCTCCTCGACGACCCCAGCCTTCTCCATCGCTTCGTCGTCGAGGCCCAACTCACCGCGCAGCTCGACCATCCCGGCATCGTGCCTGTGCACACCATCCACACCATTCTCGGTGAGCCTCCCTCCTACGCCATGAAGCTGGTGCGCGGGCAAACGCTGACGGAGGTCATGACGGAGGCTCGTGGGCACGTGGAACGAGGCGAGCCGCTCCCGCCGTCGTTGCGGCTTGCCGCTCGGCTGGAGCTGTTCTGCCAGCTCTGCGAGCCTGTGGCGTATGCGCATGCCCGCGGTGTGCTCCACCGCGACCTGAAGCCCGACAACATCATGGTTGGCGCGTACGGTGCAGTTTTCGTGATGGACTGGGGTGTGGCACGAGTTCGCATGGGGGAGGGGTCGTCATCGGGCACGACCGCCGAGGCATCGGGCGGCACGCTCCTCGGCGAAATCGTGGGCACGCCCAAATACATGTCGCCCGAACAGGCCCGGGGCGAGAACGCGACCCTCTCGGCCGCGAGTGATCAGTTCGGGCTGGGCGTGATTCTCTACGAACTTGCAAGTCTGCGGCGGGCGCGCGCCACCATTCCCGGGGGCGCAATGGGCATGCTGCTGGCTGCAGCCCGCGGGCACCTCGACCCCTTTTCCCCTCTCGCGGAGCCCGTGGGGCGAGAGCTTCGGGCGGTGATCCGAAGGGCCACCGCGCTGAGGCCGGAGCAGCGCTACGCCGACGTGGCCGCCCTCGCTGAAGACGTGCGGCGCGTGCTGCGAGGGGAGGCGGTGGAGGCGGCGCCCGACGCCCTGCTCCAGCGTGTCGCGCGCGGGCTGGCCCGGCACCGCGAGCGCGTGGTCGTGGCGCTCGTGGGTGCCGGGCTGCTTGGCGTGGCTGGCATCGCGTTGGCCGTGGCGGGGGCGCTCACCGTTCGCGAGGTGGACAGGGAGCGGGCTCTCTCTCGCGAGGCCAGAAGGCTCACCCTCGGAGAGTTGGTGAGCGAACGCGCACGGGGTCTGGACCGCGCCCTGCTTGGCCACGAGGGCCGCCTCCGCGGGCTCGCTGCGGCGTCGGAGCGGGCGCTGGTGGATTCGGTCGATGCGCGCGTCTACCTCGCCGGCGACTTCGCCGACCCCACCCGCGCCCCTTCGGATCTCGTGCACAGCAAGGTGTACGGCGGAATGGCGAGCTTCGCCCACGTAGACATCGCTCTGGCGCCTGGCTACGATCTCGCAGCCGGCGCCTCACGCCTCTCCTCCCTGTCCTCGCTGCGGCCGGAGCTAGCGGCGGCGTTTATCGGCAGCGCCGACCCTGTGCCGGCCGACGACCAAACGGCGCGCACCCTCGTGCTCCAGCAGGGCGCCCCCGTCGTGTGGACCTACGTAGCCACCGACGACGGCGCGCTGGTCGGCTTTCCCGGGACGGGTGCCTACCCGGCCAACTACGATCCGCGCCTCCGGCCGTGGTACCTCTCCGGAGTGGTGCATGACGCGCCGGCGTGGAGCCGCCCCTACGAAGACGAGAGTGGCATGGGCCTGCTCATCAGTTGCGGGATGGCGATCCGCGTGGATGGCCGGCCCGCTGCGGGTGTGGCCGGCTTGGATGTGACCGTGCGCGGCCTTGTGGACCGCTGGCTCACCCCGGGCGAGCTCGACGCCGAGGGGTTTTTGGTGGCGGACGACGGTGGCGTCGTAGTCCGATCGCGCGGCGAGAACTCGCCCCAACAGGGCGTCACCCCCTTTCCGTGGCCGGAGGTACTGGCCGCGGTGCGTGGTGTGCAGGGCGGACAAGCGAGCGTGGGGGAGCATTTCGCGGCGTGGTCGCGCCTGCACGCCGTCGATTGGACGTACATCGTAGTGGGGGAGGCCTCTATCGCCGATTGACGCCGGGATACGGGGTGGCGATGAACCCTTCGGACCCGCCGGTTCGGCAGCGATACACCCAGATTCCGGAGGCGCCTGCTCCGACTTCGTTGTGGCGCAACGCCTTCGCACCGGTGCTCGCTGCGGGCTGGGCGCTGTTCAAATTCGGTGGGCCGCTCTTGAAGTTCTTTCCCGTCTTCCTCAAGACAGGGGGAACCATGCTGCTCTCGATCGGCGCCTACGCGCTGATCTACGGGTGGCGTTTCGCCGTGGGGTTCGTGCTCCTCATCTTCGTGCACGAAGCCGGACATCTCGTGGCGGCCCGCCTCTGCGGCATTCCCGTGGGGGCGCCGGTGTTCATCCCCTTCTTGGGCGCCTCGATCGCGCTGAAGGAGGCGCCCAAGAACGCCTGGATCGAGGCGGTGGTGGGGATCGGCGGCCCGCTGTTCGGAACCGTGGGCGGGGTGGGCTGCCTCATCGCGGGGTTCCTGCTTCAGAGCCCGCTGATGTACGCTCTGGCCAGCGCGACCTTCTTCCTGCAGTTGTTCAACCTCATGCCGATCATCCCGCTCGATGGCGGGCGCGTGGTGGGTGCGATCTCCCCGTGGTTGTGGATCGTGGGGCTCTGCATCCTAGTGCCCTTCATCTTGATGAGCCTCAGCGGCCCCGGCCTGTTCGTGCTGATCATCGTGGCCGCCAGCCTCCCGCGGGTGTGGCGGAGCTTCCGGGACCGGAACGACCCCGAGGTGCGCCGGTACTTCGAGGCCAAGCCGTGGCAACGTGTGCTGGTGGCTGCTAGCTACTTCGGGCTCGTCGGCTTTATTGGCGTAGCCTGGCTCGTGAGCCACGCGCTGATGGGGCAGCTCAGCGCGTAGAGCGCAGGCTGTACAGGATGGCTTCGGCGGTGCGCTCGCGGGCGAGCGAGGCGGGGCTCTCGTCCGCGTCGAGGCAGGCCTTGGCGAGGAGCAGCGCCGCCGGATCGCGGGCGGCGATCGTCTCGGCCCAAGCGAGGGCCTCGGCGAGCGGATCGCGCGCCAGCCGGTTCGCCAGCCCTGCCGCGAGCGCCTCAGAGGCGGAGATTCGCTCGCCTCCGAGGATCAAGGCCTTCGCGCGCGAGACTCCGATCAGGCGGGATAGCCGGGTGGTACCCCCCGCGCTCGGGAGGATGCCGAGGCTCGTTTCGGGCAGTGAAAAGCTGGCTAGGGGCCCCAGCACGCGCAGGTCACAGGCGAGCGCCAGCTCGCAGCCTCCGCCGACGGCCGCACCCTGCACCGCAGCGATCACGATGGCCGGCAGCCGGGCGATCGTGGTGAAGACCTGCTGGCTGCGGAGATTGAGCGCGTCGAGCGGCGAAGCGTGCTTCAGCTCAGTGAGGTCGGCGCCGCTGCAAAAGGCTCGGTCTCCCGTACTGGAGAGCACGATGACGACACAGTCCTCCGCTAGCCCGGTGGCGCCCTCGAGCAGCGCGGCCAGCGTCGCTGCGTCGTAGGCATGGGCGCGCCTCGGGCGATCCAGAGTGAGCCGACCGATGGTGCCCTCGCGGGATGCATGCACCGCCATGTGCCTACTCGGGCAACGCGGAACAGTCCGCGGCGAGTTCGTCGATCTTCCAGTAGTACAGCTTGGAGGGTGACAGCTTCACCGACGTCAGCTCGGCGCAGGCGTCTTCAGCATTGAGGGCCGCCAGCGACCACTCTCCGACCGCCAGCGTCCAAGTTGTGGTCTCTTTGTCGGCCAAGCCGGAGCCACCGAGGGGGTCGCTTCCGACGCCCTCGGGGCTGACGGCCCACGCGCGTACGATCGACTCACCCGAGAAGTTCGACACCTCGATCTGCGGGTCGGAGCTGGTGGAGTCGGAGTCGGACTCGCGACCGGAGTCGGAGTCGGCTCCGCCGGTGTCTCCGGCGTCGTCGTCGCGCTCGCCGGCGGCCTCGTCTTGCTCGCTCTGCCCCGTCGGCGCGCAGGCGCACGCCACGAAGCAGAGGGCGAGGGGCGCGGGCAGATGGCGGTGGATGGCGCGTCCGAGGTTGCCCAGCCACTATCCCGCGTGCCGGGCCCCGGCCGCTACTCCTCGCACACGTACCCGAAGCCGCTGGTGCAGTTGTGGTCGCTCCACTGGCCCGAGCGGAGGTGGTTCGTCTTCATGCAGTCCTGGTTCGGCCCCGCCGAGCTGGGCTCGCGAGGCCCCCAGTTGGTGTAGGACATCGCTTCGCCGTTCGACCACTCCCACGTGCCTTCGGAGGTGCGGTCATTGCCGCCGAGCCAGGCCTTCCCGCCGATGTAGGTTTGCACCGCGTCGAGCACCCACGCGTCCTCGGCCGCGTCGCCGATGGCCGCCAGGTCGTAGCCGTAGGAGAGGCAGTCGGTGCGGGCGGTGGCCCAAGCCGTGCCGGTGACGCAGAACATGTACACGTGGCCGTCGTACTCGTCGGTGTCGCAGGGGCAGACGGCCCCGTCGTCCACTACGCCGTTGCAGTCGTTGTCGAGGGTGTCGCAGACCTCAAGGGCGGCGGGGTTGATGGTGGCATCGGTGTCATCGCAATCGGTGGCGTCCGCGAGGTACCCGGCGGGTGCCGAGCACGCGAGGGTGGCGTCGAGCACGTCACCGTAGGTGTCGCCATCGACGTCCGCGTACCAGGTCGAGCCGGTGCCCTCATCTACGGTGCCGTCGCAGTCGTTGTCGATCGTGTCGCAAACCTCGGTGGCGGCCGGGTTGATGGCGGCGTCGGCGTCGTCGCAGTCGGTGCCGTCGGACACGTAGCCCGCAGGGGCGCCGCAGCCGGTGGTGCTGTCGGCCGCGTCGCCGAAGGTGTCGCCATCGATGTCGGCGTAGTACACCTCGGCGGTTGCGCCGTCGTCGATGGCGCCGTCGCAGTCGTCGTCCACTCCGTTGCACAGTTCGGTGGCGCCGGGGTGCGTGGTGAACGTGGCGTCATCGCAGTCGGTGGCGTCGGACACGTAGCCTGCGGGCGCGGTGCAGTCGGTGGCGCTGTCCGAGGCGTCGCCGTAGCCGTCGACGTCGTCGTCGGCGTAGTACCGGCCGCTGAGCCCCTCATCCACAGTCGCGTCGCAGTCGTCGTCCACGCCGTTGCACAGCTCGGTGGCACCGGGGTTGATGGCGGCGTCGGTGTCGTCGCAGTCGGAGCTGCCGACCACGTACCCGGCGGGATCGGTGCACGCGGCGGTGGCTGAGCCCGGATCGCCGTAGCCGTCGGCATCGCTGTCGGCGTACCAGGTGGACGAGAGCCCCTCGTCGGTCAGGCCGTCGCAGTCGTTGTCCGCGGCGTCGCAGACCTCCGTTGCGGCCGGATTCACGGCAGCGTCGAGGTCGTCGCAGTCCGTCGCGGAGGACACATGGCCCGCCGGCGCGGAGCAGGCCGAAACACCCGCCGCTGGGTCACCGTAGCCGTCGGCGTCGTCGTCGGCGTAGTACACGGTGCCGGCCAGACCGTCGTCCACCACGCCGTCGCAGTCCTCATCCACTCCGTCGCAGGTCTCGGTCGCGCCTGCGTAGATGGCCGCGTCGGTGTCGTCGCAGTCCGTCCCCGTCGACACGGCGCCGGCGGGAGCGGCGCACGCCACCACGCCGCTGGTTGCGTCGCCCGCGCCGTCCCCGTCGCTGTCGGCGTACCAGGTGCTGGTCGACACCCCGTTGTCCACGACGCCGTCACAGTCTTGGTCCACCCCGTCGCACACTTCGCTGGCCGCGGGGTTCACGCTGCTGTCGCCGTCGTCGCAGTCCGTGGAGGAGCGGACGTACCCGGCGGGAGCGCTGCACGAGGAGGTTGACGTACCCACGTCGCCGTATCCGTCGCCGTCGGCATCGACGTACCAGTCGACAGCGGAGGTGCCGTCGTCTACGGCGCCGTCGCAGTCGTCGTCCTCGCCGTTGCACACCTCGGTGGCGGCGGGGTTCACCAAGGCGTCCCCGTCGTCGCAGTCGGTGGCGTCCGCGACGGTACCCGCGGGGGCGGCGCACGCGGCGGTCGAGGCGGCGGAGTCGCCGTATCCATCGCCGTCGGCGTCGGTGTACCAGGTTGAGCTCGAGAGCCCTTCGTCGGCGGTGCCGTCGCAGTCGTTGTCGATCCCGTCGCACAGTTCGGTCGCGCTGGGGTTCACGGTGGCGTCGGCGTCGTCACAATCGGTGCTGTCGGCGACCGTGCCTGCGGGCCCCTCGCACGAGTCGACGAAGCTCGCGGAGTCGCCGAATCCGTCGCCGTCGGCGTCGCTGTACCAAGTCAGGGCGTCGGCCGCCCCCGCGTCGACGGTGCCATCGCAGTCGTCGTCGAAGCCGTTGCAGAGCTCTGTTGCACCTGGGTTCACGGCCGATACGGTGTCGTCGCAATCGGTGCCGGCGCCCACGAAACCCGCGGGGGCGGAGCAGGAGACGGTGAACGCGCTCGAATCGCCGTAGCCGTCGAGGTCGCTGTCTGCGTACCAGGTGGTGCCCACGGCGCCGTCGTCCACTACGCCGTTGCAGTCCTCATCCACGCCGTCGCAGGTCTCGACGGCGCCGGGGTACACGCCGCCATTGCCGTCGTCGCAGTCGCTGCTGTCGGCCGAGTAGCCCACCGGGGGCGAGCAGTCCGCGGTGGTGCTGGAGGCGTCGCCAAAGCCGTCGGCATCAGCGTCTTCGTACCAAGTGGCAGCATCGGCCGCCGAGGACTCATCGGTGGCGCCATCGCAGTCGTTGTCGATCCCGTCGCAATACTCGGTGGCTGCCGGGTTCACGGCCGCGAGGCTGTCATCGCAGTCGCCCCCCACGACGACGGCACCGGCCGGAAGCTCGCACGCGCTGGCCGCGGTCCGCTCATCCCCGTAGCCGTCGCCGTCGCTGTCCGTGTAGTAAGGCAGCTCATCCACGGCGCTGTCGTCCACCGCGCTGTCGCAGTCGTCGTCGATGCCGTTGCACAGCTCAACCTGGGCGGGGTTCACGGATGCGTTGCTGTCGTCACAGTCGGTGGCGTCGGCCACGGCGCCGGCCGGAGCGCTGCACGCATCGGCCCCCGTGGAGGCATCGCCGAAGCCGTCCGCGTCGTTGTCGCTGTACCAGGTGGTGGTGCCCGTGGCGTCGGCGCCGTCAATGGTGCCTTCGCAGTCGTTGTCCACCCCGTCGCACACTTCGGTCGCCGCGGGGCTCACCCCCGCGTCGGCGTCGTCGCATTCCTCGCAGGCTGCGTAGCCATCGCCGTCGCTGTCGGTGTAGCCGGTAGAGCCGTCGCAGTTGTAATCGTTGGGGTCGGCGCAGTCCGACTCATCGGCCCCGGGGTGGTAGGCCCCATCGGCATCGTCGCAGTCGCCGCCCGCGCTCGCGAGGCCAACAGGAGCGTCGCAGGCGAACACCGCAGTGGAGTCGTCGCCGTAGCCGTCACCGTCGCTGTCGGTGTACCAGGTGCCGCCGGCGCTCGCGTCTACGCTGGGGTCGGCGTCGTCCACCAGCGTGTCGCAGTCGTCGTCGAAGCCATTGCACACCTCAAGCGCGGCCGGGCTGATGTCGGCACGGGTATCGTCGCAGTCGGTTGCATCGAGCACGTACCCGGCCCCGGGATCGCACGCGGCGAGGGGTGCGGAGGGGTCGCCGAAGCCGTCGCCGTCGAGGTCGGCGTACCAGGTTGAGGCGGTGGCGGTGTCGAGGGAGTCGTCGTCGTCGTCGATCGCGGTGTCGCAGTCGTCGTCGATGCTGTTGCACACCTCAAAGCCGAGGGGGTTCACGGCGGCGTTGCTGTCGTCGCACTCTTCGCAGGCCGCGTACCCATCGAGGTCGCCGTCGGTGTAGCCGACCGCGCCGTCGCAGTTGTAGTCCACGGGGTCGGAGCAGTCCGTCTCCTCGGCACCGGGGTGGATCGACGACTCGCTGTCGTTGCAGTCGCCGCCCGTCGTGGCTTCCCCTTCGCCGGGCTGGCACACCTCACGCACGGTGGCGTCGTCGCCGTAGCCATCTCCGTCCACATCGCCGTACACGGAAACGGTGTCGGCGCCGTTGTCGATCTCGCCGTCGCAGTCGTCGTCCAGCCCGTTGCACAGCTCCTCGGCTTCGGGATGGATCGCGGGGTCGGCATCGTTGCAGTCGCCGGCCGAAGCGACGCTGCCTACGGGGGCTTCGCAGCCCGTTTCCAGCGTGTCTGCATCACCAAAACCATCTGCATCGGCATCGGTGTACCAGGAAACCCCAGCGGCGTCCTCGTCGGCGGTGCCGTCACAGTCGTTGTCGAGCCCGTCGCAAAGTTCGGGGGCATCGGGATGGCTGGTGGGGTCGGCGTCGTCGCAGTCGTCGCCGATCGTGGAGGTGCCCGCCGGCTGGTTGCAGCCCGAGTCGCCCGCTTCGGGGTTGCCGTGCCCGTCGCCGTCGGCGTCGGTGTAGTAGGTCACGGTGGAGCCGATCCTCGGGTCAGCGTCATCGCAGTCTTCCTCATCCGGAATGCCGTCGCCGTCGGCGTCGGGGATGAAGCCCGTGGAGCCTTCCGAACGGCATGCGACGAAACCGAGGACTAGGAGTAGCTACAGGGAGCGCATCGACACACCGGGGTAGGAGGGCGCTGGCCCGTGCGAGAGCACGAGCCTGCAGGAGTGCTCGCGTGATCGGCTGGAGGGCGGCTCGGGGAGAGGGAGACGGAGGGATTTTTCGGTGGGCGCGGTTACGCGGATCGCCCCTCTCTTGGAGTTGTGCCATGTCCATGCGAACGTTCCCTCCTTTTTGCGGGATGTTGCTGCTCGCCGGCTGCGCGAGCGACTACAAATGCCGCGACACCGCCTGCTCGGGGTCCGACAGCGGGTTCGACAGCGACGCTTCGGTGGACACGGACATGATCACCGACACGGACACCGGCGCCGACACCGACACGGATACGGGTTCAGGGTCGGATACGGACACGTCGGGCGACACTGCCGTCGACACCGGCGAGGACACCGGCGAGGACACAGGCGAGGACACCGGCGCCGTCGTCGACATCTCGTTCACCGTTGCGTGGGATGCGAAGGGCGTGACGCTCTCCATCACCGGTGGCGAAGGGACCTACTCGTTCGGCATGGCCGAGGAGAGTGACAACGGGTGGTACGGCGAGGACTGTGTCGCGGGGCCCGGTCCCAACTCGGGCACCTACGACATCTGCCACGATGGGGTCAGCAGCACCGGGCTCTCGTTGGTGACGGTGACCCGCCCGACCGATGTGATGGCCAACTCGACAACGCTGCTGAACGTTACCATCGCGAGCACGGGCCACTTGGCCTACTTCGTCGGGGACAACGACTCGGGCGACTGCTGGGAGATGAACGACGGGGACGCCTATTGGGCGTGCCGGTAGCGGGGGCTGATCAATACGTCGGCAACGAAGAATCGATCTCCCTCGCCCACGCCGTGATTCCCCCTTCCATGTTGGTCACGCGGTAGCCGGCCGCCGCCAGCACCGTGCAGGCCTGCGAGGATCGGCCGCCGAGCTTGCAGTGGACGAGAATTTCTCGGTCCGCCGGTACCTCCGAGAGTCGCTCCGCCACCTGCGTATGCGGAATCAGGGTGTCCGCGAAGGCGAGCTTCACGATCAGCGCTTCGGCGGCGCCCCGAACGTCGAGCACGAAGGGTGCCCAGCCCGCGTCGAGCCTCGCCTTGATCTCGGCCACCGAGAGCCGCGCGAAGTCGCCGCTCAGCGTGGGGGCCAGCTCCTTGCTGGCGGAATGTTTGGGGATGCCGCAGAACTGGTCGTAGTCGATGAGCTGGGTGATCGGGCGGGCCTCGGGGTCACGACGCAGCTTCAGCTCCCGAAAGCGCATGGTGAGCGCGTCGAAGAGCAGGAGCCGCCCGGAGAGGGACTCCCCCTGGCCCAGGAGCAGCTTGATCGTTTCGGTCGCCTGAATCGTGCCGATGATTCCGGGGAGAACGCCGAGCACGCCGCCTTCGGCGCACGAAGGCACGAGGCCGGGCGGCGGCGGCTCGGGGTACAGGTCGCGGTAATTGGGGCCGTCTCCGTGGCAGAACACGCTGGCCTGCCCTTCGAACTTGAAGATGCTTCCGTAGACGTTGGGTTTGCCGAGCAGCACGCAGGCGTCGTTCACGAGGTAGCGCGTGGGAAAGTTGTCTGTCCCGTCCACCACCACGTCGTAGGGCCCGAGGATGCGCAAGGCATTTTCGCTCGAGAGGGCCTCTTCGTACACGTCCACTTGCACATGCGGGTTCAGGTCGTGGATTCGTGCCTTGGCCGACAGCACCTTCCGTTGGCCCACCGTGGAGGTGCCGTGGATCACCTGCCGTTGGAGGTTCGACGCGTCCACGACGTCGAAGTCCACAATCCCGATGCGCCCCACACCGGCTGCCGCCAGGTAGAGCAGGAGCGGCGAACCAAGGCCGCCGGTACCGACACAGAGCACGCTTGAATTCTTGAGCTTCGTCTGCCCCGCCATCCCGACCTCGTCGAGGATGAGGTGCCGCGAGTAGCGAGCGATTTCTTCGTTGTTCAGCGGTGTCACCGGGCGCCGCCGGCGATGGAAGGAACGATGGTGAGGATGTCACCCGCCACGAGCGGGGTGGCCTCTTTCTGGAGGTGCCGAATGTCCTCGTCTCCCTTGTAGACGTTCACGAACGACCGGAGTTTTCCTTCGGGCGTGCGGAGGTGCTGGGCGAGGGCCGGGTGTGCGGACACCAGCTCGTCGAGGGCGGCGCCGGCGGTGACGGCGTGGACGAGCACGGAGGACTGGCCTCCGACGAAGCTCCGCAGGGCGGTGGGGATGAGGATGGTCACGTTCATGGGGCACTGGGGTGGAGGGTTTCTTCGTCCATGGCGCTGCGATCGTCACGCAATCGCCACGATTGTAGGGATGCGGCGCGGCCGGACACGACCGACACGATCACGTAGCTCATGGCGGGGAGGGCATGATCGCGGTCGAAGTCGGAGTAGCGGGAGGGATGGTCGGGGTGGCTGTGGTAGTAGCCGACGATTTCGAGGCCCTCTGCTTCCAATCCGGCCTCCGCTCGGGCGAGCGCGAGCGGACCCACCTGATAGCGGTTGGCAGGGCTATCCGCGCGTTCGTTCACGAGTGCGGCAACGCGCTCCACGACGCCGTCGGCGCGGCTTCCGGCAAGGATGCCCACGACCTCGTGAGGGTAGCCAGCCTCGGCGTGGGCGAGGAGTGCGGCGCGGGCGGCTGGCGAGAGCGTCAGTCCCACAGGTGGTCCTCCGAAACGTAGCGTTCGCCGCCGTCGGGAAACAGCGTCACGACCACGCCAGACTCCAGCTCGCGGGCCACCTCGAGCGCCCCCCAGAGCGCGGCGCCGGAAGACGGGCCCACGAGCAGCCCTTCCTCACGTCCCAAGCGCTGACGCAACTCCAAGGCGGGCTCGGTGGGGGCCCAGAGGTGGCGGCTCGCCGCGGCTTCGTCGTAGATCGCCGGACGGATGGCGCTGGGGAGGTGCTTCAGCCCTTCGAGGCCGTGGAACGGTCCATCGGGCTGCACGGCGACTGAAACCAGGTCGGGCCGGTGTTTCCGCAGGCCGCGGGTCGTGCCGACGAACGTGCCGGTGGTGCCGAGACCCGCCACCCAGTGGGTCACTCGCCCCTGCGTTTGCTGCCAGATCTCTTCGGCGGTACCGAGCTCGTGGGCGCGCGGGTTGGCGGCATTGCTGTACTGGTCGAGGTACAGCCAGCGGTCGGGTTCCGCCGCACACAGGGCCTGCGCGTGTCGGATCGCGCCGTCGCTCCCGTCGAGGGGGTCGGTCAGTACGAGCTCTACTCCGTACGCGCGGAGCAGCCGCTTCCGCTCGCGGTTCGCATTGGCGGGGAGCACCAACGTGAGCGGCAGCCCGAGCTCGGCGCACAACATCCCGTAAGCGATGCCGGTGTTGCCGGAGGAGCTGTCGAGCAGGCGCGCGCCCGCGGGGATGCCGCGGGCGATTCGGTCGCGCAGGATGTGGCTGGCCGCACGGTCCTTCACGGAGCCGCCGGGGTTCGCCCCCTCTAGCTTCGCCCATACCTCAACACCCGAGGATAATTGGCCTATAACCCTTGAAAGGCGTACCAGCGGCGTGTTGCCGACCAGGTCGAAGAGGGACAAGCAGGCTCCATCGGCACCACCATAGGCGCCCTTGACGAGCGGGGCCGGTGGGGACTGCCTCCGTGGTGAGGTTCCTTACAGCCGCTTGCCGGCGCCCGGATCGCCATCGACCCTCCCGGCCCGAGCTACACTCGCCGCGATGCTCCTGCTCCTCCTTGTCGGCTGCGCTCCGCGCTCAGCGTCTTTGCTTGACAGCGCGGAGCCGAGCGGCCCCACGGCTCTGCCCGACGACCCGCCGATGTGGGAGGCCTGCACCGACCCCGCGCCGCTGCGGCTGAACGAGCTCCTCGCCGCGAACGTGGATGGTCTCGCCGACGAGGATGGTGACACTTCGGACTGGATCGAGCTGATGCCGGTGTCCGGACCGACGTTCCTGGAGGGCTGGCGGTTGTCGGAGTCTCCGGCGGGAGGGTGGCCGCTTCCCGAGGCGGAGCTGCGAGGGCCCACCCTCGTTTTCGCGTCCGAGAAGTCGCGGACGACGGCGGAGTGGCACGCCGATTTTCGCTTGGACGATGCCGGGGGCGAGCTGTTCCTGCTCGCGGCCGAGGGCTGTGTCGGCGACCATGTGGAGCGCCCGCGCACCTACGCCAACGTGTCGCAAGGGCGCGACGACACCTCGGCGTGGATGTTCTACGTGGAGCCGACCCCGGAGGCCGCGAACAGCACGGAGGGGCGCACTGGGTTTGCCGATCCGCCCACGCTCTCGCCGCCATCGGGGGTCGTGCCGGCCGGACAAATGATCACGATCGAGGGCGCCGGCGTGGTGACCTGGACCGCCGACGGTGAACCGCCCGAAGATGACGACACCGTTTATCGTTCGCCGTTCGAGCTTCCATCCGGCGATGTGGTGCCGGTGAGGGCTGTGGCCCATGTCGAGGGACTCTGGCCGAGCCGCCCGGCCACCGCCACGTACGTGCAGGCCGACGATCGTTTCGACGCCGGCGTGCGCGTACTTGCCATCACCTTCGCTCCCGACGCCCTCTTCGACCCGGTCACGGGCATCTACGAGTACGGACCCGATTACGACCGAAACTACCCCTATTTTGGTGCCAACTTCTGGGAGTTGTGGGAGCGCCCGGTGCACGTAGACCTGTTCGGCCCCGCGGGCGAACTCTTGGCGAGCCAGGACGCAGGAATCCAGATCGCGGGCGGGTACAGTCGAGCGTTTGACCAGCGGAACTTCGAGCTGATCGCCCGGAGCGCGTACGGGCCCGATGCGTTTGAGGCCGAGTTGTTTCACTTAGAGTCGCGGCGGCGCTTCGAGCGGCTGTACCTGCGCAACGGCGGGGACTGGTGCGGGACCCAATTGGTGGACGGCGTGGTGCAGTCGCTGTTTCGCACGGACTCGGGGGAGCGGGCCGACTCCGTGGACGCTCAAGCCTACGAGCCCGCGCTGGTGTACCTCAACGGCGAGTTCTGGGGAGTCTACGAGCTCAAGGAACGGCTGGACGAGGACTGGATGGCCGCGCATCGCGGCGCCGCCCCCGACGACGTCGACTTCGTGAAGTTAGGGTGGACGCACGAAGCCAACTGGACGATCGAGGCCGGTGACTGGGAGGCCTTCGACGCTCTCGAAGCCCTCGTGGCTGCCGAGGACCTCCGCGATGCCGAGGCGTACGCCGCCTTCGAGTCCATGGTGGATGTGGACAACTTCATCGGCGCCAGCGTGGCGCAGGGGTGGATCGGCAACACCGACTGGTGGGGAAACAACATTCGGTTGTGGCAGCCGCGTGGCGAGGAGGGGCGGTGGCGCTGGATGGTGTACGACTTCGGACACGGCTGGACGGATCCGAGCTACGACCACCTTGCGACCTCCGTCAGCGGGAGCTGGACGGCCTTGCCGATCGGCGATGCCCTGCGCAACCCAGACTTCCGCGAGCGCTTCGTGAACGTGCACGCCGACTGGCTCAACACCACCCTGCGCGGGGCGGAAGCGGCGGCGAGAGTGCGCGAGCTGGCCGCGGAGGTTCGGCCGGTGATGGGGGAGCAGCGAGAGCGTTGGTGTGGAGGCTCGAGCATGCCCGCGTGGGAGTCCTCCATTGCCTATGCGGAGTGGTTCGCGGAGGAGCGGGCCGGGTACGTGGAGGCCGCGCTCGCTCGCCACCTCGCGCCGGGCTCGCGTCACACCCTGTCGCTCACGGCTGAGCCCGCCGCGGGCGGACACTTTCGCCTCGCGGTGGTGGACGTGGAGTCGGGCTTCCGCGGAACCTACTACGAAGACGTTCCTGTCGGGCTGGAGGCGGTGCCCGCCGCGGGGTGGCATTTTGTCGGTTGGGAGGACGGTGAGGACGGCGCTGCGCGGACGGTGGAGCTTGCCGGGGACACCGAGCTGCGGGCGATTTTCGCGGATTGATGAGCGAGCCTAGGCAGAGGCGGCGGTCGTCCGTCAGGGGCGCCCCACTTCCTCCACCGTCATGAAGCCCGCCATCCCCAATTCCGCGTGTTCGAGGATGTGGCAGTGGTACATCCACTCGCCCGGGTTGTCCAACTCGCTCAGGATGCGAACGGTGGCGAAGGGCGGCACGTCGAAGGTGTCCTTCCAGCCGGTGTAGTCGGGCGCGACGCCGTCGACGTCGACCACCTGGAAACGGTTGCCGTGCAGGTGGAAGGGGTGGTGCATCTCGCTGTCGTTCCGTACCTCAAAGGCCGTCAGCACGGGCCCGGGCAGGGTGAGCAGCGGAACGTCGGGGTAGCTGTAGCCATCGATGGTGACGATGCCATCCTCCATCACTTCGTCGAGCACCCATTGGTGGGCGGTGGTGCCTGGGT
>CANKOI010000090.1 GCA_947484175.1 Deltaproteobacteria bacterium | reverse complement strand
GGCGGCCCGCCGCGAAGAGCGGTCGAGGGCCGCAGCGGAAGCGAAGGCCGCGAGCGCCGAGAAGGCAGGCGCGAGCGCCGAGGCGAAGGCCGAGGCCGCGGAGCGCGCGCGAGTGGCAGCCAAATCGAAGACCGAAGGGCGGGCTGCGGCGACAGCGCAAGCCGAGGCGAAGGCCGAGGCAGCAGCGGCGGCGAGAGAGGCTGCCGACGAGAAGGCGCGAGCCAAGGCCGATGCAAAGGCCGCCGCGGCAGCGGCGGCGACACAGGCTGCCGACGAGAAGGCGCGAGCCAAGGCCGATGCGAAGGCCGCCGCGGCTGCGAAAGCGGCGGCCAAGGCCGCGCCCGCGGTCGACGCCGGGCTCACCGTCGTCGAGCCCCCCCCGTCCACCAACCTCGACGGCTTCGTGAGCGCCGCCCGCGCCGGAAAACTGGACTCCGACGCAGTGACTTCGCTCTCCGCGGTGGCCACGACCGACCCCAGCTACACCCGGTCGCGCGCGCTCCTGCTGGTCGACGCACAGAAGCGCTCCGACGACACCGCAGTGAAGAAGTTTCTCGACGAACTCATGGTGCTTTCAGAGAACCAATACAACCCCGTCTTCCTCACCGACTACGCCCGCTGGCACGCCAACCACGGCGAGTACGAGCGTGCGGTGGAGAAGGCCTCCCGCGCCGAACGCCATTGGGCGCGGCTGCCTTCGGATCTCGTGTTCAGCAAGAAGGCTGAAATCTACGAGATTCAGGCCGCGGCTACCCAAGGCCGCTTTTACAAGTCGAAAGACGACTTGGAGCTGCTCGCACGGGCCGTTGCGGCCTGGGAGAAGTATCGCGCACACGTGGCCACCCGCGACCGTACCGATCTCGCGAAACGAGCCGACGACGAGCTGGCCAAACTGGCCGACATCGAGGGCCGCCTGCAATGAAAATGCTCCTCCTGCTCGCCGTCCTCACAGTCGGCTGCGTGAAGCACCACGCCATCATGGGGCAGGTCGTCGACCGCAACGGAAAACCCATCGGGCGGACGAACGTCACGCTCGTTCCCGGCAACGTAGAGCTCATCACCGACGACGACGGCCGGTTCACCATCGACTATCTACGAGATGCGGAGGGCACTCGCACCCGCCTCACCCGCCGTAGCGAGTACGCGGTTGAGTACTTCAAGGTGGGTTACCACGTGGAGAAGTCAACGTTCTACTTCAAAAATGGCGAACTCGTGCTCGACCCGGTCACGCTTTCGGAAGACACCGTTCGTGTTGCCGCCACGCCTACCCAGTTCGATCCGGAGAAGTTCGGCGACCGAGGTCAGGAAGCCGGCGGAAGCTACGAGGGCGAGTAGGTGGCAATCTCGGCCAGCTGGGGACTCGCGCTGGTCCTCTCCGGCTGCACGGGCTCCGACGAAGAGTCCCTCCCGACGGGTGGAGCACTCAGCAGCAGTTGGCTGGAACGAATTGTCAAGAATCCTGACGGCTTCGGTACGATGATCGAGGCCTCACGCGAAGGATGGAGTGCGCTGCATCGGAACGACTGGCGAGCGGCTGCGGAGTCCGGGGGAGACCCGGCGGCGCGCGCCCACGAAGAGCTCGCCCGTTTCTACCGCGTTTTGGCGGGGCTCGACTCCGAGGCCTGGGCCCGAACGGGAACGACGTGGAAGCGCCGTGGCGACCTCCCTGCTTCCTCGCTCCTGCCCTGGTTGGTGGGCACGGCGCTCAGCGATGCGGGCCGCGACGAAGAGGCCTCGATGTGGCCAAGCGGTACGGCCCCCACCGAGGGACTCGCCCAGCGGAAGCGACTGCACGACGAGGTGCGCAGCGGCTCCGCGTTGGCGGCCGGGTTGGTTGCGGGCGCGCGGGTCGTGGCCAGCGAGACGGCCGCCGAGGGGCAGCGGGAGTTCGCAGATCCGTGGCTGCTGCGCACGCTGGCGCACACCGAGGACCGTCTTGCCAGCGCGGTGGCGCCCTTGGAGCGCGACCTATTCTCGGGCCACCTGAGCGAGCCGCGCGACCTTCCCACTGTCGCACCCGACCCTGCGGTAGACGGCGACGCCTGCCGCGCCACGGTGCGCGACCTCGACGCCGACCTCGACGGCTGGCGCGCCACCGCCGGCTCCGCCGCCTCGCCCGAAGGCCGCCAGCTGCTCAGCGAGCTACGGCTCGTGGAGGGAGCCCGGGCCCGCGCGCTGACCGACCTCGCCATCGCCGCCCTAGCCGCCGAGCGCCCCTCCTGCGCCCTGGCGTACGGCCAGATGGCGATCGACTACGAATCGCCCCGCGTCGTGGGCGTGGTGAACTCCCCCACCCTGTTCGCCGTCGTGGCCAGCGCGCAGCTGCACGCCGGCCGCACCCGCGAGGCGCTCGATGCCATCGAGGTCCTCCGCACCGACTGGCCGGAAGTCGCCGGCCTCGACGAGACCCTGAGCACGCTGGTCGTGCTCGAAGGTATGGACCGCAGCGGCGACAGCCGTGAGTGAACCCGGAAGGCCCTATATGCGCGCTCTCTCCCCCCTGCTCCTGCTCCTTCCGCTTGCGGCCCACGCAGAAAACCTGCGCTACGCCGAAGATGTAGCGCCCGCGCTGATCCATCCCCTCTACGGCTCGACGATGGCCGAGGCGCGTGCCAATGAGCTTGCCTTCGAGGGGCTGTACACCGACAACGTGGAGCTGGCGACGACTCCGGCACTCGCCCTTTCCACAGAGCTGGCCGCAGACAAACTCTCCGCGCTGGTCACGCTTCGGAGCGACGTCCACTGGCACGACGGGCAGCCGTTCACCTCCGCAGACGTGGTGTTCACCATCAAGGCGATGCTCGACCGAGGCACCGCCAGCACCGAGGGCGGCCGGGTGGCCTGGATTCGCGACGCCGTGGCCGTAGACGAGCACACGGTGAACCTCACGTTCGTGCGCGCCGAAGGGCGGCCGGAGGACAAGCTCTACTTCAAGATTCTGCCCAAGCACGCGTTCGGCGCCCTTCCGCTCAAGCGCACCGACGCGTTCCGAACCAAACCGATCGGCACCGGCCCCTGGGCCTTGAGCCAGTTCAACGAGGACAACTCCATCACCTTCAACAAGTGGACGAGCTGGCGCAACCCCGTGGGTGTGGACCAGATCACGCTGCGTGAGGTGGCGGACAAGAACTACCAAGCCAAGCTGGTGCTCTACGAGAGCCTCGAAGCACTGGTGAGGGTGCTGCCGCGCGATCTCGCCATCCTGCAGAACAACCGCAAGGTGGAGCTGTACCCCTACCAGACGAACTCCTGGTGGTACCTCGGATACAACAACAAGCGGCCCGGGCTCAGCAACCCTGCGGTTCGCCGTGCCCTGAGCGGTCTCGTCGACGTGGACAGTCTCCTCGCTCCGGTGGGCACCGGGGCGAGAATCAGCGGCCCCTTCGTTCCTTCGAGCCCCTACTACAACCACGACGTCGCGCTCCCAGAGCCCGACGCCGACGCGTCCGAGAAGGCGCTCACCGCGGCCGGCTACTCCCGCGGCGAGGAGACGTGGACCCAGGGCGGGAAACCGGTCGTGCTCACGGCGGTGGCCCACCAATCGCTGGAGAGTGTTCAGGAGGTGGCGATCAACCTGCAATCGCAGCTCCAGACCGCCGGCATCCGTCTGGAAGTTCAGTTCCTCGACGAAGCAGCGTGGAAGCAGCGGGTGTGGCGCGACCACGACTACGACCTGATGCTCAGCCAATGGAGCTTCGACCGGAACGAGGACATTCGAGAGCAATTCCATACCAATGGATCGCGCAACTTCGTGAGCTACTCGAACCCTGCGGTCGATGCGTTGCTCGACAAGGCGCGCGACTCCACCGACCCCTACGTACGCAAGGCCGCTCTCCGCGACGTGCACCGCTTGATCGCGGGCGACCAGCCGATGTGTTTCTTGTGGACGCTCGACAGCTACGCCGCGATGGCCGTGAAGGTACGCAACGTGGTGGTCCACCCGTTCTACTTCTTCACGTTCGCGCCGCAGTGGTCGATGAAGTAGGGCCGATGCGCCTCCTTCTGCGGGCGCTGGCGCTCCGCGCCCTCACCTTCGTTGCCACCACGGCGGGCGCCGTGCTCGTGGTCACGGCGCTGTTCTCCGCGGTGCCCGGCGACGCGATCGACGCGCTGCCGAACGGTCCGGAGTTGCGCTCGCAGCTGGAGGCCGAGTGGGGCCTCGCGGGAGGGTTCGGGGAGCGGCTCGCCGACGCGCTCCCGCGCGCCGCGCGCCTCGACTTCGGCCACTCCCTCACCGTGAGCCCCGGCGCCCCCGTCCTCCCCCTCGCGGCCTCCGCCGCCGGCCGCTCCGCGGCCTTGCTCCTGCCGGCCGCTGCACTCGCGCTGCTCGCGGGCTTCCTCGGGGCGGCGTTCGCCGGCGACGGCGCGGAACGCCCCGTCGGGGCGTGGCGCCGCCTGCTCGTTCGCGCGGTGGCGGCGCTCTCCGCGGTGCCAGCGGTGCTGGCGGCGCTGGCGGTGGTGAACGGGGTGAACGCGGGCACCTGGAGCTTGATGGAAGCCGGACGCGTGGAGCGGCCGGCGTGGTTCGCGCTGCCGGAGTCCGACCACGCGGTGCGCTCGGCCCTCGCGGTGCTCGTGCTCGCGGGCGCGAGCGCGTCGCTGCTGTGGATGCTCCGCCGGGCGGGCGACAGCCTCACCCAGCTCGGCCAAGAGACCTTCGTCGTGGCCGAGCGCGCTCGCGGGGGCCCGCTAGTGCCTCTGTACTTGCGCCACCTCGCGGCGCCGGCAGCGCGGCTCGGCGCCGCGCAGGCGCCTGCGCTGCTCAGCGCGCTGATCGTGGTGGAGCGGGCCTTCGGCATGCCGGGCGCGGGCAGCCTGTTCTGGGAGAGCTGCGGGTTGCGCGACTGGCCGCTCGCCGTGGGGCTCGCCGTCGTTGCGGCGGTCACCGCCACCTCAGCGCGGTTTGTGGCTGACGCCGTCGCGGTGATCGTGGACCCCCGCGAGCGCGAGGCGCTCTCGTGAACGTACGGGTGGTACCGCTGCTGCTCCTCGCCGCAGGCGCGGCGCTGCCCTACGCGCCGCTCGCCGATGTGAACGCCGCCGCTCCGGACCTCCCCGCCAGCCTCTCCCGCCTGCTGGGCACCGACCACCTCGGCCGCGACGTCTTCCGCCGCGTGCTCGCGGGGGCACGGGCCTTCCTGATTCCGGGGGTGGGGGCGGCGGTGATCGCCGGTGGGCTCGGAGTGGGACTCGGCGCGCTGGCGGGGTGGTTCGGGGGGCTCGTGGAAGGCGTGGTGACGGGATGCATGGGCGCGCTGCGGGCGGTGCCACCCTTGGTACTCGCGCTGCTCGTGATGATGGCCACGGGCGCCGGTCCCGCCGGGCTCGCGCTCGGCGCGGGGCTCGCCGCGCTCCCGGCGTTCACGGAGGGCGTGGCGGATCGGCTGGGTGCCCTGCGCCGAGCAGAGTTCGTGGTCGCCGCGCGCGCCCACGGCATCAGCGACGCCCGCATCCTCGTGTGGCACCTCCTGTGGGTGAACACGCGCGCGCTGGTGCTCCGCGAGGCGCTGGCCACGGTGGGTCAGGTGCTGGTGTTGGAAGTCACCCTCTCCTACCTGGGCCACTTCGGCGTGCAGGAGCCGACGCCCTCGTGGGGCAACATGATCGACCACGCGCTGCGCACGGGCTGTGCGAATCCCCTCGCGTGGGTGGCTCCGGTCGCAGCCGTGCTCGTCACGCTGAGCGCCACGGTGCCGGGCGGGGTGCGGCGATGAGCGTGCTCAAAGTCAGCGGCCTGAGCGCGGCGGCCGGCGACCGCCGCCTGCTGTACGACATCGGCCTGCACGTGGAGATCGGCGAGGTGGTGGCGTTGGTCGGCGCCTCCGGCTCGGGCAAGACTCTCACGCTGCGCACGATCCTCGACCTGCTCCCGTTCCGCCCCGGCCGCACAGGCGGCGAGGTGCGGGTGGACGGTGCGCTCCGCTCCGGTGCCTCCCTGCGCGGCGAGGTGGGCCTGGTGTTCCAAGACGCCCGTGCCTCCCTCGACCCGCTGCGCACCCTCGGGGCGCAACTGCAGCACGCCGCTCGACTCGCCCGGGCCCCCGCACCCGGCGCGGAGCTGTTGGCACGCCTCGGTTTCCCCGACCCCGACGCCGCGGCGCGCCGCTACCCCCACGAACTCTCAGGCGGCATGGCCCAGCGCGCCGCCATCGCGCTCGCCCTCGCCCGCAAAAGTCGCTTCCTCTTCTGCGACGAGCCCACGACGGGCCTCGACGCACCCGTGCAGGCCGCGCTCGTTCGGGAGCTTCGCGGCCTCCGCGACACCGGCTGTTTGTTCGTCACCCACGACCTGCGCTTGCTGCCCGGGTTCGCCGGTCGAATTCTGGTGATGGACGAGGGGCGCGTGGTGGAAGAAGCCACCTCGATCGCCGCGCTCAAGGGCGTGGGGCGGGTGCTGGTGGACGCCACCGCCGCGATCGCCCCGCCCGACTGGCTCGGAGCGGCGCCATGAGCGTGCTGTGCGCCGCCGTCGGGCTCTCGGTGGAGTACCGGCGCCCGCTGAGCTGGGCACCGCCGGTGCTCGCCGTCGCGGAGGTGTCGCTCACCCTACGAGCCGGCGAGCGCGTGGGTCTGGTCGGGGCCAGCGGCTGCGGCAAGACCTCGCTGGTGCGGGCGCTGTGCGGGCTGGCCCCGCGTTCGGCGGGTCGCGTGGACCTGCTCGGTGTGGACCCTGCGATCGCCCGCCGCCCGCCCCGCGGTGTGCAGCTCCTCCTGCAGGACGCCGGCGCCTCGCTGAATCCGGGCCTGACCGTTCGGGAGTGGCTCGTGGAGTCGGCCAGCGTTCACCGGCCCGGTGAAGCCCAAGCGGTGGACGAGGTGCTCGCCCGGTACGGCCTCGCTCACCGCGCCGGCGCCCTCCCCCAGGCACTCAGCGGCGGGGAGCAGCGCCGGGTCACCCTCGCCGCCCTCACGCTCGCCTCCCCCCGCCTCGTGTTCGCCGACGAGCCGACCGCGGGCCTCGATGCGGCTCGGAAGGCCGACGCGCTCACGCTGCTCCTCGACCACGCCGGCCCCGACCGCGCTCTAGTGCTGGTCACCCACGACTTGCTCCTCGCCAGCCACGCCTGCACCCGCTTGGTGTTCATGCACGCCGGCCGCCTCGTGGGCGACGCGCCGATCGAGGAGTTGTCCTCGGTCCAGCACCCCGCCGCGAGGGCGCTGCTCCATTCGTCCCACCTCCTCCCCCGAACCCAGCCATGATCCTGCTCCTCGCCACCGCGCTGGCCGCCGAGTCGCCCGCGTGGCACGCCGCGCAGGCACGCCAATTCCTGAAGCGTGGGTGGCTGGACGATGCCGACGCCGAGGTGCGGACCGGCCTGCTCCTCGACCCCGCGCATGTGGAGCTCAACGCGCTCTGTGTGGAGCTTGCCCGCGGCGAGGGAGACATCGAGCGGGCCCTCGCCTGCGCCTCCGCCGGTGCGGCCGCCGACACGGGAGACCTCGACGCCCGCGCCGCCCTGTCCCAAGCGGAAGCCTGGCTCCGGTCAAACTTCGGGTTCGTGGAGGTTCGTGGGCCAGCCGGTATCGGGTCGGTGAGGGCCGCGATCGTTTCCACGTCGTTGTTGCTCGATGAGGAGCTGCGTGCCGCCGTGACCGGCGCGGGCGAGCGAGCTCGGAAGGGGCTCCCCCTCCCCTCCCGGCTCGCCCTCCCCGCCGGCGACTACACGCTCCACGGCGAGCGCGTACACGTGGAAGCCGGCGGCACCAGCCTGCTCACGCTCCCTCCCTCTCGGTTCCCGTCCGCTGCCGCTCGCGGAAAACGGCTGGACCTCGGCGTGGGGGTGGCGGCCCTCTCGGGACACGATCTGGCCAACCAACTTCCGGGCCTCGAAACCGAGCTGGGGTTTTCGGCGCCGCTCGGCACCCTGCGCATCGGCGCAGCCGCCACCTGGGCGCTCCGGGGCTATTCCGGGGTGGACCTCGGCCACGAAGTGAGCCCCTACACGATCGGGGGCGTGCTGCGGCTCGGGATGCCCTTGGAAATCGGCAAGGCCCTGGTTTTCGCGCCCGGCGCGAGCTTAGCGGGCGGAATGCTTCCCGGCCTCGAGTTGGCTTGCACGCTCGGAGGGAGCCCGATGGCGTGCCGTCCCGGTCGCGCGGACGCGGACCAACTTCCGGTGTACGCCACGGGATTTGCGCTCGTCCCCGGCGCTTCGTTTGCCATGGAGCTGAACGTAGGGCCGCTCGTGCTGGGACTGCGGGGGGGGATAGGCCACGTATTTGGCGTGCTCCCCACGCCCGGCGTCCTCGACGAGGACGGCCAGCTCACCGACTGGGTGAGCGAGCCGGACGTGCTCCACGGGGCGGTGTACAGCGGAGCTTCGACGTTGAGTTTGGGGTTGTAGGGGGGGGGGGAGGCGGGCGCCGGGAGCCGGGAGCCAGGAGCTCGTATCGAGGAGGAGCCTCAAAGCGGCGGGACGTCACGCTCGCGCCGAGCCGCGAGGATCGTTTCTTCCATTTCCCGACCCCCGGCGCGGAGCTCCTCGACTTCGTCCGGCCGGAGCGGCGGCTCAAAGAAGCCGGTCGGCCAATCACCCTGATGCCCCGCGAGTCGGTCGAGCTTTTCGACGATGGCGGCCGGGAGGTGAACACTCGTGCTGGCCATCGACGGCTCCGGACTGAATAAATTCTACTCGACTTGGATTTCGGGCGCAAGGCTCTGCGCCCTCTCCCACGCCTCCAAAAACCGCTCTGTCCCATGGGTGCGCCGCAGCCAGTCCTGCACCTCCGACGCGCCGGGCAACGTGGGGACAGCGTCGCTATCGGGGTCGGCGAGCACCACGCTGGCGGCCTCCGGAATGCCGCCCACCGCGCTGCCGAGGGTGGGGATTCCGCGGGCCGCCGCCTCAAGCAGCACCAGCCCCAAGCCCTCCTCGCCGCCCCCCTCCTCGTGCGGGCGAGAGAGCAGCGCGAGCGCCCACGTTCCCGCCCAGGGCACCTCGCGGGTGGCGCCGAGGAAGCTCACCGGCACCGGCAAGGTGGCAGCGAGCGCTTCGAGCGCACCGCGCTCCGGGCCCTCCCCCACCACCACCACGGGCCGTCCCAGCCGCGCCCCGAGGCGCAGCACCCGGTCCACCCCCTTCGACTTCACCAAGCGCGCCACCGACAGCAGGGCTTCGCCCCGCACCACGGGGGTCATCGGCTCGATCGGGAAGGGCAACCACGTAGCCGCCGCCCCGAGCCGCTCGCCCAGAAACCGGGACACCACGAGGTTCCGTGCGCCGTCGCGCACGCGCTCGCGGCCCGCGATCGCGGCCGGCCGCGTGAGATCGGAGCCGTGCCAGGCCACCAGCGGCGAGAGTCCCGCCGGTAGCGCCGCCGCGAGCGGCCAAGTGCTGGCGAGCACGGTGTCGCCGCTCCGCAACCGCGGTCGCACCTGCCACGCGGTGAAGTGATGCCCCACGCGGTTCCAGCTCCGCCCCCACAACCGGGTGAACGGCACGACGCCGTCCCCTTCCCCCCAGCGGGCGTACACGCGCACCGGCCGCCCAGCCTCGTGGAGCGCCCGCGCCACAGCGCCGCTCCAGGTGGCTACGCCCCCTGGAAACGGCGGGAACTCGGAGGTGATGAGGTGAATCACGGACTGCGATGCACGCGCGAACGCGGTCCGTGCTGCGGCGTAGCTGCAAGCCTCGAGAAGTCTCTTGGCGGCCTGATGGCCGACGGCGTGGAGTCGCCGCCAATGCGCCCGAAGTCGATGGGTGAGCCGCCACCCTGCGACTTCGGTCGCGATCCCGCCGCGTTTGGCGCCTGTTTGGCTCCTTTCGCGTGGGCGCGACACGGACAAACGCCGAAAACTCTCATGCGCACCGCGTGGGCGGTCCGAAAAATGCGACCGAAGTCGATGGGTGAGCCGCCACCCTGCGACTTCGGTCGCGCCGCGCGCCTACGCACCCGTTTGGCGCCGCCTGCCTCACTCGCAGACGACGCCCTCGAGGCGGTACCCGTTGTTGTCCTCGTGGCACTCCGCCACCTGCTCGTTGCCGAGGCCGTCGTCGTCGACGCGCACCACCAGCACCCCCTCGGGCACCAGCGACTTCCGAATCTTGAACGCAAAGGTGGGGGTAGCCGAACCGGGCTCCAGAACGTCGGTACTGCGCAAGGTTTGCAGCCCGATCTCCTTGCCCTTGAGCTCGGTGTACACGGTCACAGCCACGCCCGACCGCATCGGCGCCATGCCGCCGTTCCACAGCCGCACCTCCACGCCGATCTCATCGTTCAGGCAGGGGTCGTAGCAGGCCTGAACCACGCCGAGGGCGTCGGGCAGAGCCCCACCGGCCGAGGCGCTCAGATCGCCCGACCGGAAGGTATTGGAAAAGGGCCAGTTGGGGGGCGCGGGATAGGGGAGCGTAAGGTCGTCCCGAATATTGGTGAGCGTCCACGCGTGTTGGTTCCACACCTGCCGGTCGCCGCGCCAAGGGGTGGCGGCCGAGCCGAGAACATAGACGCCACCGCTCTCTGTGCCGTAGTGGCCCCCGCCCTGCGGCACCACGATCTCCGTCTCGCCGTCGCCGTCGACGTCCGCGGCGATCGGAAATTCATGCAGCGTGCGCGACGTGTGGTGATCGTCCTGCAGGCGCACGGCACCGGTTTTGCCGTCGAGCACCCACAGGGCCATCTCGTCTGCGTACAGCACTTCGGAGCGCCCGTCGCCGTCGAAATCGAACACACTCGACCCGGTTGCGTGCGAGGACTCGTCCGTGCAAGCGTGGGTCCACAACAAGGTGCCGTCGGCCTCGTAGACCGCGTAGAACTCTGCGTTGGCGAGCCCGATCTCGGGGGCCCCGTCGCCGTCGAAGTCCGCGATGGCGGCCGGGCCGCCGTTCCCGGAGCCCACGAGCGCCCACGACGCCAGCGGCTCGCAGTCGTGGCGGTACACATGCACCTCGCCTTCGCCAACGAGAACGAACTCCCCGAGGCCGTCGAGGTCGAGGTCGGCCGCCGCCGGAAAACCGTCGGGGTGGTCGGCCGGAATCTCGCACTGCAAACGGCCGTCGCCCGCGTAGATCGCGCGTCCGGAGAGCACCTCAGGCGCGCCGTCGCCGTCGAGGTCGATCGCCACCGGGTCGCTGCCCATCTGTGCGTAAGCGGCCGCGCTCGACACCCCCAGCATCGGCCACAGCAGGCTGCCGTCGGAGCTCAGCACCATGTCCTGCACGAGGATTTCGCCCGTGCCGTCGCCGTCGAGGTCAGCGGCGGCGAGGAGGTGCCCCGCGCACGCCACCAGCTGGTCCGACAGCCACTGCACCTCGCCGTCTGGGTGGTATGCAGCCACGGTACACCACTCGTTGGGGTTCTGCGGAGGTCCGATCGTGTTGGCGTCCTCTTCCCCAGAGTCGCCCGGCGCACCCTCCTCCGCCGCGGTGTCCGGCACCTGTTCGCCGGTCTCACCCTCTTCTTCCTCCTCTTCCGCTGGGTAGCCGACGCGCACCACCGTAACGATCTCCGGCTGCCCGTCGGCATCCAAGTCTGCGAGCACGGGGGTTGCGTAGCGGTATGGGCGAATTTCTGCGTCGCCAAAGGTGGACCGGAAAATCACGTTCGTGGTTTCGCCGGTGACCCCGTCGAGCAGCACGAGGAGCCCGAATCCATCGGGGTTGTCGGCCCCGTCGTCGTCGGCCACCAACACGATGTCCGGGTGGTCGTCTATAGTAATGGCGCCATCGCCGTCGTCGTCGGTGAGTTGCCCCACGAGCGGCGACACCACCACTTGCGAGTATTCTGGCCACACGCCGAAGTCGGTGCGCTCCCACTCCAGTTGGGCGAGCAACAGTCCCGTGTCCGGAACGGCGTCACAAGACTCGTCGATCGGTGCCGTTCCCGGCAGTTCGTCCATGTCCGGACAGGCACGCGACTTGTCGCCCGAGCCCTCGGGGTCGTAATCGCCGTCCGTGTCGAAGGGCACATCGGGATTGAGGAAGTCGAACAGGTTGTAGTCGTTACACGCCACCGTCGGCAGCATGAGCACCACCCACGCATACACGCTACCACCAGGAAGGCGAGGGCGGGCCACGGCCGCAAACTACACCCTGCGACCGCCCTCCGTCAACGCCGGATTGGGGCTTCTGCGCTCTCGCTCCACACATCGACGTCCGCTCGCCCGAGCGCACCCGCCGCATCCCAGCTCAACAGGTCGGCGCGCACCTCGCCGCCCAACGATCGAGCCACCGGCAGCCCAAGCAGCCACGCGACCGTGGGGGCCACATCGCCGAGGCGACCGCCGCGCGAGGCCTGAACCGGAGGCACGTCGGGCCCCTTCAGCAGCAAGGCGCCGGGAGCCGTGGCGTCGGGGACTAGGAGCACCAGCACCGTGACCTCCTCCGGGACGGCCTCCGCCAACACACGCGCTGAGGCCAGATCGGGAACGGTACGAAGCGTGAGCATGGCAGGCAGCGCCGGGTCGAAGGCCGCCGCCGCGGCTGCATTCCCCCAGCCTCCCCCATCCACCACGAGCCCGCGAGACGCCGCCCAGTCGTCGACCGTCACCCCGCCGTCCGACCGACCCGACAAGGCCACCCGCCAGCGTTCGGCGCCCGGCACCTGGGTGGGGGCCAGCTCCAAGCGGGCGTAGCCGACCAGCCCGCCGGCCTTGCCTTCCGTGCCGATCAGCAGCACCTGCCGTGGCGCGGCGGCGGTCAGCGGCACCGCGCGTGGAGTGAGCGCCGTGTAGCCGGCCGGCACTCCCTTGAGCCGCTCGAACTGCGCCTGCACGCGGCCGCCTGCGCGGAGGAACGGCCAGCTGTCCCGAGGCTTGTCGTACACCAGCAGCTCCGCGCCGAGCCCGGAGAACATCGTCATCACCGACGCGTAGCTCGATCGGGTCGACACCCAGTGCACCCCCACGTTCTCGGTCTGCCACGCGGTGCGCTGGGCGAGGCCCTCCTCCACGGCCACAACGAGGGGCTCCGGCCGGCCCGCCGCCCTAGTGCTCAGCCAGGTAGCGAGCCGATCGTAGGCGGTGCGCGGGGCCGGTCTGTCCTCGAGTGTGGCGCCGCGCAGGAACGGCCCCCAGCCGTGGTAGAACGTGAACAGCAGCAACCCTCCGGCCAGAACACGACCGGGCCATGCCCCCCGGAGGAGCCACAGCGCCGGGAACAGGAAGGCGGGGAGCGCGGCGAGACCCTCGCGCTGGTCGAAGTACCAGGGGCTGGAGAACTGCTTGTGCACCAGATGCACCGACAAGAGCCCCCCCGCCGCGAGGGCCCACAGCGTGCCATGCAGCGCTCCCTCCCCGGAGCGGAAGCGCTCCCACCCCGCTCGCACCGCCGGAGCGCCGTGCCAAGCGAGCCGCAGGAGCCCCACCGCCATCGCCAGCGGCAAGAAATACTGGAGGCCGAAGAAGATTTCCCACCACGAGTCGGCGCCGCGGCCCCACGCGATCTCGATTCCAGCCGCACGGTCCGCGACTAGGCCCCAGAGCCCGTCGGTGTCCACGACGACCGCGAGTCGGGGGAGCAGGTCGGTGGCTTGGGCGCTGTCGAAACGGAGGAGCACCGCGGGCGAAGGGTCGTGCAGAAAGGTGGCGAGCCGCGCGTACCAGGCCCCGAGCAGGATGACGGTCGGCGCCAGCGCGGCTGCGGCCCATCGCGCGCGCCGAGCCCGGTCGGGGCCGAGAACGACCCAGAGAAGCAAACCGGAGAACAGCGCCAGCGGCACGATGAGCAGCTGGGCGCGGGCAAAGTACGGAAACGCGGCCCACACACCCACCTCCACCGCGCTGCGCAGGCGCGGGTCACGCGCGAGCGCAGCGAAGCGCCACACCGCGATGCCCACGAGGAGCCAGGCGAGCGGCTCGGTGTAGGGCCGAACCGACCACACCGACAAGACCGGGTTGAGCCAGATCACCAGCGCCGCGGCGTGCCCACCGTGCAGTCCCGTCCAGCTTCCCAGCAACGGTCCGCCAGCGAGCCGGCGGCCCGCGAAGAACCAGGCCACGCCCGCAGCGAGGTAGAACGAGAACGGCAGCCAGTGCGCCGCCTCGCGGAGCGGCATCACGCTCGCGGCGACCCCGAGGATCAACGGCCAGAGCGGGTAGAGCGGGCTCGGGTGCGGAAAGGAGGGGTAGCCCGCGTTGTAGGGCGACAGGCTCGCCGAGAGGCCGTGACCGTCGCGCACGTGGCGAGCCACGTCGAGGTACACCCCGCCGTCAATGCCCACGTCGTGCGTGGCGCCGGCCGCGGCTCCGCGCACGAGCAGCACGCCCACGAACAAGACGCCCAGAACGATGATGTCGGCGCGCGGAGACCGCATTTTGGGCGGGCCCTAACCGTTTGGTGGGCGAGCCGGCGCAGGCCCGGCGACCGCCGCTACTCCTGCGGCGCCCCCGGCGGCTCCGTCGCGTCGGGTGCGGGTGCGGGCGCTGTATTTTCCCCTTCCTCCGCCCTCGGCACGGCCGACTCTCCCTTCTCCACCTCGGTGAGCTTCCGCAGGTTTAAGCTGGCGCGAATCTCGAAGGAGTAGTTCGTGAGCAGGTGGTGGAGGTCGTCTTTCAGCCCCAACTCCTCGAAGTAGGAACGCACCTCGCGGGCCACGACGCGCACGATCTCCGACTTGGCCTTGTCGCTCCCTTCGAGCACGCTCTGAAGCACCTCTCGGGCGTCTACCCGAAAGGGCCTCCCCTCCCCTTCCTCGCCCATCAGCCGCCGGCCCAGGCGACCTAAGCGCCCGGCTGGGGATTTATCGTCGGGCATCGTGGCTCCTAGTTCATCGCGTAGGGTTCGGCGAGCGTGAACGGCCCCACGGCGGCATCGAAGAGCTCGCCGCGGTTGGTGACCATCTGGTAGGTGCCGTGCATCGTTCCCATCGAGGTGGGGAGCGGGCAGCCGGAGCTGTACTGGTACTGCTGACCGGGCCCGATGAGCGGCTGCTCGCCCACCACACCGGGGCCGCGCACCTCTTCCACCTGGCCGTTCGCGTCGGTGATCACCCAGTGCCGCGACAACAGCTGCACGGGGTCGGGACCGTCGTTCTCGATGCGGATGTGGTACGCAAAAACCCACAACCCGCCCCGAGGGTTGCTCTGGTTGGGCAGGTACTCGGGGAACGCCGTCACCCTCACCCCGCGAGTCGTGGCTTCGCTCATCTGAACCTCTCCGCGCTGCGTAGCCTGATGGGGGGCGGCGTGCCGGGGGTGGGGGACGAACCTCACGGCATCCCCTCCCGACAATCCAAGTAGTTCCCGAGCTGCTCGAGATCCTCCGCGGGCAGCCCGCCGCCCAGCGGCATCGTCTCGTCGTCGATGACCACCTCGCGGATGAGCGGGATGAGCGGCACGACCTCGGCCTCGGTGTCGAAGGTCACGGAGTCCGGAGCGTCGAAGCGGCTCGGCGAGTCCACGGCGTGGCAGGCCTGGCAGTACGTGAGGAAGAAGCCCTCGCCGAAATTCGACCACGTCGGATGGCCGCCGCCTTCGTCGAGCTCGCACCCGGGGCCACTGTCCACCTCGCCAGCGCAGGCGATGAGCAGCAGTACGATCACGGCTGGAGCACTCCGGTGAGGGGCTCTACGTCGCTGCCGAACGCCTCGACGGGGTCCATGTCCGCCAAGGCAAGCAGCGTGGCGCCGAGGTGCACGGACTGGAGTACGACCCCCCCAGACGCGCCCGTCGGGTCCGACTCCCCCGTGGAGGGGATCACCGGCACGCCGCCCATGTTGTCGTCGTAGCCGCCGATGAGCCGGCCCCCTTGGATTCCGCCCCCGATCAGCATCATCGAGGTGGTTGTCCAGTGGTCCTTGCCCATCGAGACATTGAAGCGCGGATACCGACCCATCTCCGAGAACACCACCACGGTGACCTCGTCGGCGAGCGAGCCCCCGGTGGTGCCGGCGCTCGACTCGAGGAAGGCGAGCAGCACGTTGAGGTTGCCGAACAGCGACTCGTAGTTGAGGGCTTGGCGGGTGATCTCGGAGTGGGTGTCCCAATCCACGCCCTCGACCCCCACATCGGCGACCGTGACGCAGCGCGCAACACCGCTGGCGAGCAGATCGGCGGCGTCGAGGAGCTGGTTCCGCGAGTCGGCCGCGCCCACCGTGAGCAGGTCGGACATCGCCGCGACCCCCGTCGCGTCGGCGACCGCCGACGCGTAGGCGCCCGCGATGCGGCTGGCGGCCCCGCGTTGCGCTGCGGCCGCTGCGCGCTGCACCCGATCGAGCACGTAGGAATCCTCAAGGGCGCCGATGGCCGCGTTCGGAAGACGCAGCGGCGGCAAGGACCCCGCAACGCAGGACCCATCGAGCAGGGCCCCGAACTGCCCGTTGGTGCCGATGCGCACCGCGCCGCTGCCGGTCCCGTCCGCGTAAGACGGTCCCGAGAAAACGACGTTGGCGAGCGGCAGGTGCCCGGGGGCGCCCATTGCGAGGCGCATCGGAAAGTCGTTGGTGTCGGCCGAGGAGCCCCCCGTGAACAACAAGCGACGACAGCGTTCGTGGGCGATCGACGGCACCACCAGCCCGTTCACCATGCAGGTGCGGTGCCCGAAGGTGGTGAAGAAGCTGTCGACGGAGGGCCGACTCGCGCTGGAAACCCACGTGTGGCCGCCCTGCTGAACCTTCTGGGAGTCGTCGGGCGGCATGTCCACAAAGGGGTTGTCAAACTCGGGGGCGAACACCCAGGTGGGATCCCAGCCTCCCGAAGCGAACACGAACAGGAATTTCCGGTCGTTCGCGCTCACGCCCGCGCGAGCGAGGCGGGGGATGCCGAGCCCGGCCAGCAAGGACAAGGGCGCCATCTGGAGCAGGTCGCGGCGGCGCATCTAGTAGCTCACGAAGGCGGGGTCGCGGAGGAGCACGGCGAGGACGGTGCTCCACGCATCCGAGGGAGCACCGCCGGCGGCGATCACCGCCTCCCACAAGGTCGTGAGCGCTGCGAGGTCGTCGCGCGACGCGCGCACCGCGAGCAGGCGCCAGTGCGCCCCGGCGATCGCCGAGGAAAATGCTGCGTCGGCGGGGGTGGTCGTGTCCGTGACGCCGAGAAGGAGCTCCGCGTCGGCGCCGGCCCCGAGATCACGGTCCACGATGAGCGCTGCGCTCGCCTCTGCGGCGCGCTTCACGGTCAACGACCACGTGAGGCCCGGGGTGCGCTGGGGGGAGGTCAGGCTGACCCCGTCCACCGAGCCTCCCAACACGCGGTAGCCGTAGGTGTCGTTGTCCAACTGATCGTAACCGCCCATGCTCCAAGTCAGACCCGCGACCTCAGCGAGGACCGAGCGCAGTTGGGAGGTCACCAAAATCCGGCTCGTGGCCTCCCGGTCCACCGTCTCGGCGGTCGCTGTCTCGGTGAAGGCCCCGGCGCGGTAGGGCTCGCTCTCCACGATCGCGCGGATCGTGTCCTTGAGGCGCAGCCCCCCCTCCACGAAGGGCTCGCGGGCGTTCCGCAGCAGCACCACGTCCCCCCCGTCGGTCCTCCTGCGGAGCAGCCCCTCCGCCGCCGTCTGCACCGCACAATCCACGAAGCGGGGGTCGGCGGCGATGGCCGCTCCCAGCTCTTCGAGCCCGCTCACCGGCTGGCCCATCCACGCCGGCTCCACCCCCAACTTGAGAGGCCCGATGGGCTCCCGCTCGGGGTGGTAGGTCTGCATCTCCGCCGCGCTCTGGTCGTCCGCCGGCATGAACCCGTAGAGCGTGGCCGCGACCGGTTCGATCGCCGCGTGACAGGCGAGGCAGGCGGGCTCCGTGCGAATCGCCTCGGCGGCGTCGCCCTCAGCGATGGAGAAGCCCGTGAGGTCGACCGGGCGCGCGAGGACGTCGGAGCACACCAGCAAGTCGAAGATGGCAGCGGCGCGCGCCCGGTTCTCGTTGAAAATGGGGCTGATGTACCGCCACCACAGCCCGTTCACTGCCAGCACGCCGGCCGCCGGCCGGTTGTCCGTGTAGCGCGCCACCTGCCAGCCGCTCTCGCCCGCGGGGTAGTCCACGGGCCAGATCTCGCCCATCAGCGGGGTAGCCATCGTCCAATCCCCGGTCACGACCTCGGCGTAGGAGCCATCGGTGGCCACCACGTGGGCGAGGAGGCGGAGAGGCTCTTCCCCGACGGTGCGGTTGAAGGTGTAGTTCTGGTCTTCGCTTAGGCCGTAGTCCCAGATCGTGCCGCGGAACTCGTCCAACGCGGTGTGCCAGCGCTCCTGGTACAGCGCCACGAGACGCTCCTCGAAGCGGGGGTCCGCCAGCCACTCCTCCCGCAAGTCGTCGATGTGGCCGGGGTGGGCCTCAACGTCGTCGAGCTCCGCGGTGGTTGGCAGCACGCCGCGAAGGTCGATGCTGAGCCGACGAGCGAGCAGGGGGCCCTCCAGCGGGACGAACTCGGGAGCGGCGGTCTCCGGGGCGCATGAAAGAAGGGCGAGAAGGCCGATCACGGCACCTCCTCGGGCACCAGGGACTCCAAGATGGGCGCGAAGTCGAGACACACCTCGCCAATCGGCTCGGTGCCGTTCCAAGTCGCCTCGCCACACGCGGAGCACGCATCCGACAAGACGATCTCGACCCAGGTGGCGTCGGGCTGGCGGACGCCGATCACCCCCCCGAGCGCCCCGTTCGGGCAGCCGGAGTGGACCGCGACGTTCATGAACAGGACCGCGGCGGCGCCCACCGAAAGGACCCCGTTCACCGTGCCACCCGTCCCGCCCACGTTCATGCTCCCTTCGATCACGAGGTCGGCCGAAAACCCGCTCGACAACCACGGCGACGACGACGCCGCGTCCTTGAACGTGCCGGTCAACACCAGTACCCACTCGGCCAGCGTGCTGTCCCGTTGCTCGTAGAGCCGGGTGTTCCCTGCGCCCAGGAGCGACGTGCCGTCGGGGCGAAGAATCACGAAATCCGCCGGCACGAAGGACATCCCGATCGCGCCGCTCCAGGAGCCGTCCTCGGCGTAGACTCGAGTGTCCTGC
>CANKOI010000089.1 GCA_947484175.1 Deltaproteobacteria bacterium | reverse complement strand
TTCTGAAGGTCGCCAAGGCGCGCACGAAGGAGTCCCTCGACACCGCCATCGCCTTCGCCGCCGACATCATCGGCCTTGACGGCGATGCGCCAGGTTGGTTCCGTCACTGCGGTTGGCAGTGGGAGCCACTGCCGTGATCGGCGCAGTGACACAGGTGGCCGCCCTGACCGAGTCCCGCTGCGGGGCGAGCGGAGGGGCGGCCACCCGTGGCAGGACCCAACGCCAACCGGCTGTTTCGCTCCCCCGCTCGTCCACGACCAGCCCCGGCCGCCAACGGACCTTCGCCGCCATGGCGCAGCGTCCTGCGCGGCGAAACCGCCCCCACGCCACGCCACGCCACCTCAAACGGGAAGCGACCCCACATCCGCCAACGACGCCCGCCCCAACACGATCTTGATCCCCTCGTGGATATACAGCGCCTCCTCAAACGACGCGCTCTGCTTGCCATCGGTGAGCACCGGCCTCACCGCAAACATCCCGTCTAAGCGCACCGGATGGAGGCGGTGGAGCCGGTTGCGCGGCAGGAGCGTGGCCAGATGCGCCGACCGCGGAAATCCCTTGTCGATGAGCCCATCGCGCGTGAGCATCCGGTGCCCCACAGCGTTCTCGTTCCTCAACGTGAGGCGGTTGTTCACCGCCCACGCCTGACTCACGATGAAGATCTCGCCGCAGGTCTTGAACCGGCTGGCGTAGCCGCATGCCGCGCGGGTGCATTCGCGCGCCTGATTCACGACGAAGGGCTCCTCGCCGCCACCGAACGTGCGCGTGACGCCAAAATCTCCGTAGGCGTCGGCCGTGGCCGGCCCCAGGTCGATCGCCACGAGGCTGCCCGTCTGAATCGCAGGGCCCTTGCCGATGCGGGGGAGCAGGCGCTTACGGCCGACGTCGGCATCGATCTCCACTTCGGGAGGGTGGTACCAAGTGGTGAATCCGTGCTCCCCGAGCCGCGTTTGGGCGAGGTCTTCCACGTCGCGGGCGTGCATGCCCGCTTCGAGTCGGGAGCAGACGTCGGCCATCAGCGCGATCGCTCGGCTTTGGGCGTCGTCGAAGGCGGCGATGGAGGGCGGCAGCTCGGGGCGCGTCACCCGGCGAGGCTATCCCGGCTTCGCATCCTGCACGAACTTACCCCAGTCAGGTAGGGTGCCGTCGCCGTACAGCATCCGGTAGGTGAGCCAGGTGCTGGTCACGCGCTTCACGTAGTGACGGGTCTCGCGGAAGGTGATGGTCTCGGTCCAAGTGTCGACGGGCGCGTCGACCGGGAGCGCTTCCAGCCAGCGTTTGGTGTTGCCGGGGCCGGCGTTGTACGAAGCGAGGGCGAGCATCGGGTTCTTGCCGAAGTCGTCGATCAGTGAGTCGAGGTAGTAGCCGCCGATGGCGAGGTTCGTTGCAGGGTCGGTGATCTGCCCGGAGGAGTAGGCGCGGCCCATCTGCTTGGCCACGATCTTGGCCGTGCCGGGCATCAGCTGGCTGAGCCCCTTCGCGCCCGCGTGCGACACGATCTTCTCGTTGAAGTTCGACTCCTCCCGCACCAACGCGTGGAAGAGCCTGCTGTCCCAGGCATACGCCTTGGTGGCGGCCTGCACTTCGGGCCACCAGGTGTTGGGGTAGGCCACGCGCAGCACTTTGCCGGCGTTGGGGCCGAGCGCACCGGGGGGATGCGTTTTGAGCCACGCCCGGAGGCGGTCGTGCCCGGCGAGAAACGCGCCCGCGCGGGTCTCGAGCAGCATGTGGATGGCCGCGAGAGCGGCGTCCTGCTCGAGCTCCGGAGCGGAATCGAGCTCGGCGAGGGCCTCCCGAACGAGGCCGAGGCGGGCCAAGGCCAGCGAGGCCTGCCCGGCGCGAGAGCTCACGAAGGTGGAGGGAACTTGCCAAGGCGAGTCGTCGGAGTCGAGGACGGTTTTGGGCAGGCGCGCGGCACGCGCGGGGTCGAGGCGGGCGAGCTGCGCCGCGGCGAGGCCGCCGTAGTAGTGCCAGGGTGCGAGCGTGGCCACGGCCTCGAGGCGGTCCGCCGCCTGTTTCTGCGCCTCCGGATCGCTCGAGAGTTGGTTGTCCTTGGGCCACGCACGCCAGCGGGCGGCCCAGTACATGCACGCGAGAACATCGGTCGGCGCCGAGGCGAGTGGGATTTTTTCGGCGGTCGTGTCTGCCCAGCGGATCGCTTCCTTCACGTCACCTGCGAGCGAAGCTCCCCAAGCGAGACGCCACCCATCCTCCGCGGCGAGGTCACCGTTCGGATACTTTTCCATCCCAGCGGCCCACAGTTTCCGTGCCCCGTCGAGGTCGCCGCTCTCCTGGCGCGCAATGCCTCCCAACGCGTAGCCATCGTCGGCCATGCTGTGTTCGGGGTACCACTCGGGGATCGAGGCGTACACCCGGGCCGCGCTTCCCGACTGCTTGATCCGTTCGTAGCTCTTCCCTGCGAGGTACAACGCTTTGGCGCCGCGGTCGGGGTCCTTGGTGCGACAGGCCTTGCCCAACGGGTCGAGCATCGCCGCCGCGAGGGTCACGTTGTTCTGTTTGTGCTGCGCGCGGCCCCACGAGTAGCGGGCCACGCAGTCGTCGGCGGCGGTGCCCTCGATCACGTCGGCGAGCACGCCGACCGCTTGCCCGAACTGGCCGCGCTCCTGCAGCCGGTCGGCGCGCCAAGCGCGGTCCTCGACGGTGGGGGTGAACTTGCCCGTCGCCGCAATCTCCTCGGCGGTACCGGGGTAGGCGCGGTAGAGGCGGCGCACCAGCGGCGATGCTTCGGACGAGGTGACGCCGAGGCGCGTGACCAACCAGCCGAGCGCCTTCTCGTTCCCCGGAGTGGGGTCGGGACGGGCGGCGAGGGCTTCGTACACCTTGCGCGCGTCGGCATCGCGGCCCGCTTTCACCCAAGCGTCGCCGAGGGCAAGGTGGGCACGGGTTTGGATGGGGCTCTCGGTCGCGCCTACGGGCTCAAGGACGGCGGCGGCATCGACGGGCTTCCCGGAGGCGAGCAGCACCTCGCCGCGCAGGAGGGCAACGTAGTCGGGGGGTGGGGTGGCCGCGCGTGAGGCGGCCTCCAGCAGCGGCACTGCTTCTCCCCCGCGCCCTGCATGCACCAGCTCCCATGCGAGAACAAACGCGAGGTCGTCGGCCACGGCTGCCGAGAGGCGCTTCCGGTCGACGGCGAGCAGCGCGGTGGCCGCGGCTTCGTGCTCTCGGGCTCCGAGCGCGGTGATCGCTGCGGCGGGCAGCGGCAGCGAAGCGTCGAAGGCGCCGGGAGCGAGGGCGGTGAGGTCGACAGCGAGGGCGAGTGCGGGGAGGAGGAGCATGAAGGCGCCCGGGGGACAGCTCTTGACGTAGCAAGAGTCTCGGTGGGATGCCAGCGGCGCAGTGATCGTTCCACGGGCGCGGCGCTCCCGCCGCGGGTAGGCTGACAGCGTGCTCCTCCTGCTGGCCTGCGCCCCTGCTGACTCCGCGGCGGTGGAAGAGCATGTCGACGAGGGGGTGGAGCTCGCCGAAGTGCAGACCTGCGCTTCGCCGGCCGGCAGCGTGAGCTACACCGAGTCGGGCGAGCCCTGGGGCCTGCGGCACCCCGAAAATGCGGCGGACCAGCACGAGGAGAGCCCGAGCATCGCGGTGGGCGACATCGACGGCGACGACCTCGACGACCTGATCATCGTCAACTCCAACGGGCGCTCGCACGTTTACCGCTCAACCGGGACCGGTTTCGAGGTGACCGAAATCACTCAGCTCATCCGTTTGAACATGGGAATCCTCCTCCATGATGCAGACGACGATGGCGATCTGGACCTGATGATGGGGGGGGTCGAGCCGCGCATCCTCCTCAACGAGGGCGGAGCGTTTTCGCAGGAAGCGGCCCTCCCGGTCCTCCCCTCGGCGTCCGTGGGCCCCGATGTACTCGCGCACGAGATCGCCCCTGGCGATCTGGACGGCGACGGCGTCGTGGAGTTCTACGTGCCCATGACCTACAACCACGCGGACTTCGACGACCAGTACAACGACCTGCTCATGGTCGGTGGGGGGTTGGACTACGCCTACGACGAAGACGCGGTGCCGAGCGACGTGGGACTCCGCCACGGCCTGGACGCCCTGTGGTTTGACGCCGACGGCGACCTCGATCAGGACGTCTATGTGGTGAATGACCTCGGAATGCTGCAGGGTTCGAGCATGCTGCTCCGAAATGACGAAGGTGTGCTCAACAGCGCGGAGGACACCTGCTACTGCAACGCCTTGTTCAATGCAAAGGGTGTCGACGTCGACGACTACAACGCGGACGGTCGCGCCGACATTTACGTGTCCGCAAACCCACAGAACACGTTGTACGAACAGCTGGACGATGGCAGTTGGGTGGACGTCAGCGTGACCGTGAACGCCGGTGCGGTGGACGCCGACGCCACCGGTTGGGGAGGCGTTTTTCTCGACTACGACAACGATGGCCAGCGCGACCTTTTTCCCGCGCAAGGCGACCGTTGGAATGTGCGCGACGACCATCCCCGCGTGGAAGTGGGCATCAAGTTGCTCCGGCAGGAGGACGGCGTTTTCGAAGACGTCGGCCCCGACCTTGGCTTCACCCCGCTGGGCTCGTTCCGGGCCGTTTCCGTGCAGGACTTCAACGACGACGGCATCGAGGACCTGCTGCTCACCCAGATCGAAGACCGGCCGCTCTTCTACCTTTCGGACGGGTGCACCGAAGCGGCGTGGGTCGACGTGGAGGCTCCGCTTGGCAGCGTCGTGGAGGTGGAAGTCGGCGGGCGCACGCAGACGAACTGGGTAAAGGTCGACGCGGGGTACCAATCCCATCGCCCGGCGCGGCTCCACTTCGGCCTCGGCGAAGTGTCCACGATCGACCGTCTCTCCGTCACGTTGGCAGATGGAACAACGATAGGTGCGACCGCGATCGAGGCGCGGCGCCGGGTGACCGTGCGGCCCTGAAGGCTATCCGTCCGTCCCGATCAGCACCGCGACCTCGTCCGAAGCCGCCCGCCCCTCGCTGTCGGTTGCGTCGATGCGCAGCGTCACCTGCACCCCTTGCAGAGCCACCGTGTAGTCGGAGGTGAACCCGAGGTAGCCGTACATGCCGGCGTAGACGTGGCCGCACGCTTCGTCCTCGACCATGGCCACCCGGTAGGTCTGATCGGAGATCAAGGAGCCATCGTCGTCGCGGGCGATGGTGTAGTGGATCACCACGATCTCGTCGGTGTTCCACAAGCGGAGGCTGCCGTAGATGTGCTCCCCGCCCTGCGAGCCGGTCACCATGTCGATCGTGTCACCGGCGGCGAGCTCTTCGAAGTCAACGGCGCCCCCTCCGATCCGCGCCACGGGCTCCTCTGCGAAGCAGTCCTCCTCCTCGATCTGGTCGGCTGCGCAGGCGAGCGCGAGGGAGAGGAGAAGGAACACGGGGGGCGGATCGTAGCATGCGGTGGGGGCCGTCTCCCTCTCAGTAAGGAACCGCCACCCCATTCCACGTCCTCACCGTGTCTCCGCTCCCGAAGCCGATCCGCACCTCCCGCACGGTGTAGCCGTTGTACGGCTGGGGCAGGTAAAGCGTGTCGGCGTCCCAGTCTCCCACTCCGGTTCCCCACACGACACCGTGGCCGTAGTCGGTGGACGAGGGCGCCATCATCATGTCCGTCGTCGTGCCGTCCGCCGACACCCGCCAGAGGGTGCTGTCGGAGTAGTTGGGGATGTAGAGGTTGCCGCAGGTGTCCACTTCCAGTCCGTCCATCCAGGAGCCCATTCCTGACGCAAACACGTAGGGGTCTGAAACCGGGTCGAGGTTGGCGTCGAGGTCCATCTGGTACACCCGCCCCCCCCCGATCGTGGCGATGTAGAGGATGGTGCTGTCGAGGTTGAAGTTCACGGCGTGCGCGGTGCCGATCGAACCGGAAAATCCCGGGTCGTAGATGGTCGTCTTCTCCCCCGTGTCGGGGTCCACCCGGGTGATCGAGTTGTACGTGACATAGACCATGCCGTCGGGGCCGACGGTCACGCCGTAAATACTCCCGAGTCCCGTGGCGATGTTGGAGGTGGCTCCGGAGGGCTCCACGCGCACCAACGCGCCGTTGGCATTATCGGCGTACACGATGTCGCCGTTGGGGAGGCGGTCCATCTGCTCCGCGTTGCCCACCCCTGGAACATAAAGCGAGCGAGAGCCGCCGTAGGTGCTCTTCATCAGGCTGCTTCCGTCCCACCCCACCAGCGTTTCGTCGCTGTCTGCAAAGGCGATTCCGTGGTAGGCCCGCGCGTCGCTGAGGTTGGTGTCGGAGAGGGCCTCGGTGGGCATGTTGGTACAGGTGTATTCGGCGGTGACGGTCGAGGAGACCGAGCCGGGGGTGTGGTAGCCGTCGCTCCACGTCACCACCACCGTCCACGTGTCGTGATTTTCGACGTATTTTCCGTCCACGTCCCATTCGTCCTTGAACCAGTACTCGTCCACGCCGTTGTTGGTCCAGTTCACGGTGTATACGATGGGGTCGCCTTCGGGGTCGACCGGCGCGGCGTCGATCACGATCTCCAAGGTGTCGCCCTCCACCGCTTCCTCGGGGGAGAGGTGGAGCAGCATGTCGCTGGGGGGCTCGTTGCCCACGGTGGCCACCAGCACAGCGGGCTCGCCGCTCCCTCCGGCATCCGATGGCGTGACGGTGAGCTCCCAGCGTTGTCCGAGGACGGAGCGTTCGGCGGGCACGGTGCCGTCGCTCAGTCCTGCATCGACCCCGTCCACCATCCAAGCCCACACGTAGGTGACCTCGTCGCCCTCGGGGTCGACCGCCGGGGTGTCCATCACGGCGGCGAACGCCACCCCGGGAGCGGGCACGGAGGGCTCGAAGTGGAGGGTCGGTGCCGACGGTCGCGCGTTTGCGGGCGCCGTGTCGGCGGTCTCGGCCGTATGACCGGTTTCGGTGCCTTCCCCGGTGTCCACGGTGCCGGTGTCGACGGGAGCGGTATCCACCGGAGCGGGCGAGGTGTCGGGAGCAGGCGTGTCGCACCCGATCAAGGCAGCGGCGGCGAGGGGGAGCCAGAGGGGGCGGGGCATCGCGCCATGGTAGCCTCCCGCGGGCGCGTTAGCCGCACCCATGAACATTGTTCAGGTGTCAGCGGAGTTGGCGCCGTGGTCGAAGACGGGTGGCCTCGGCGATGTGTGCGGGGCGCTTCCGCAAGCGCTTGCCGCCCGGGGGCATCGCGTGCTGGCGATCGCTCCCCGGTACAAGGATTACCCCGGCGCCTGGGACACCGGCGTTCGCGCTCGGATCCACCTCTTCGGGCACACCCACGAGGTCGGCTACTTCCACCTCGCCCAGAACGGCGTGCACCACCTGTTCATCGACCACCCCAGCTTCCGGCGGCCGGGCATCTACGGCGACGAGCGGGGCGTGTACGGCGACAACCTCTTTCGGTTCGCGCTGCTCACGCGCGCCGCGCTCGAAGCGCCTCTGCGGGTTCCCCTCGACGGCGAGCTGCTCGGCGAGGACGTGATTTTTCACGCGAACGACTGGCACACGGGACTCCTGCCGCTGTTCTTGGAGGCGATTTACCGGTCTGCCGGCCGCTACGCCCGCACCCCCGTGGTGCTCGCCATCCACAACGCGGGCCACCACGGCGCGTTCGACGCCCACGAGTTTGCCGGGCTCGACGTGAGTACGCGCTGGTGGCCCGCCGCCGACATGGGCGGGCGGCTCAGCTGCCTGAAGGCGGGGCTCGTACTCGCCTCGAAGCTGGTCACCGTTTCACCCACGTACGCTAGGCAGCTCTGCCTCGACCAAGGCTTTGGGCTCGAGGGCCTTTTCGCCCACCGTGCGCGCGACTTGTGGGGCGTGCTCAACGGCATCGGCGAGGAGTGGAACCCAGCCACCGATCGGCACCTCGAACACCCGTTTTCGGCCGACGATCTTTCGGGCAAGGCCCTCCAGAAGGCGGCGCTCCAGCGGGAGTTGGGCCTGCCCGTGCGTCCGGAGGTGCCGCTGTTCGGCGTCGTGGCGCGCCTCGACCACCAGAAGGGCATCGACGTGCTCATGGGCGCGGCCCCGTGGCTCCTGCGGCAAGACGTACAGCTCGTAGTGCTCGGCAGCGGCGGGGCGGCCTACGAAGATTTCGTGCGGCGCCTGGCCCGTGAGGCCCCCCATCGTGCGCGGGGCATCGTCGGCTTCAGCGAGCCTCTGGCGCACCGCATCGAGGCGGGCGCGGACCTGTTTCTGATGCCCTCGCGTTTTGAGCCCTGCGGCCTCAACCAGCTCTACTCGATGCGCTACGGCACGGTGCCCATCGTCCACGCAACGGGCGGGCTCGCGGACACCGTTCCCACCTGGGACCCCGCCTCGGGCGAGGGCACCGGCTGGGCCTTCCGCGAGTTCACCACGGAGGCCTTCGTCCAAGCCATCGGCTGGGCCCTGCACACCTGGTGGAACCACCGCGACGCGTGGGCGAAGCTCCAGCAGAACGGAATGCGGCGCGACTCGGGGTGGGGGCGCGCGGCCGAGGTGTACGAACGGTTGTACACGGCGTCGTATGGGGGGTAGCGTGGGTGCGCTGCTGCTGCTGTTTTCGGGCTGCGAGCGCGAGGCGGCGCCGGCATCGCTCCGCGCCCCGCTGCGCGTTGCTCTCGAGGGTCGGGGTCCGCACGCCCTCTCCGTGGAAGTGCTCGACGCCGCGGGAAACCGGCTTCGGCAGCCCCCGCTCGACGTGCTGGTTGAAGGGCCCGCCCATGTCGACGGCGACCATCTGCTCTGCGACGGCACCGGCGCCGCGATCGTACAGTTGCGCCTCGGTGAGCTCTTCGCCAGCTACTTCGCGGACTGCCAGTTTGTCGCGGAGCTGGGGCCTCGGGAGCCAGCCGCGGAGCTGCGGGTGGGAACACGGGTCGGCGGCGAGGAGGTGTTTTCGGTGCTGGATGCGTTCGGCAAGCAGATTCGCGACCCTGCACTCCACCTCTCCCTGACGTCGTCCGACCCTTCCGTGCTGGCTGTCGACGGTTCGCTGCTCACGCCCCAGCGGGCGGGGCACGCGGCGGTGAAGGCGGTCGTGGGGGGGCAGTCCGCCTCCGCCGACGTCACCGTCGTTCCCGCGCTCTGCATCGAAGCTGAACTCGATGACCGTCCTCCCGATGGAGCATGGCATGGCCGCTCGGGCGGCTCCCAGATCGCGGTGTGGGTGAACGGGGTGGAGCAGTCCTGCGGAGGGGTGTTTTGCCGGGTGCCGGTTCCCGCGGGGCCTGCCTGCGGCCCGTACAGCGTGCGCGTCGTCTCGATCCCGCCCGCACCGGTCACCGGCACTTTCCACGATGCTCCGGCGCGCCTCGACCTGCTGCTCCCGCCCGGCGCGGCCGAAGTGCCCACCGAGCGCGTTTTGGGTGAGGTCGTGTGCGGCTGCGACACCGTGTGCACGCTCCCTGGCGCCACCGTCGCCGTGTTGACCTGCCCGCCGTGGAGCGCCTCGGAGTGAGCGCGGGCCTTCTCTTCACCGCCCCCCTCTACCGCTTCCGCAGCACGAGAATCCCGAACCTCCCGAGTCCCCCCAGCCCCGGCGTCCAGCGCACCGCCGCCTCCACCTGGCCCAGAGCGCCCGCGAGCGCCCGCGGCATCCGACTGGGGCCGTCGTCGGGGGTGAGCAGCCCCACCTGCCCCACTCGCAGGCATTCGAAGTGCCGCTCGAAGTGGGTCCGGTAGAGCGACACCGGATTGTAGAGCTGGTGTTCCACCGCATGGTCCCCCACCTGAACGCTGCGCACCGTGCCGCCCCACCCCCCAAGCGCCTCCGCGAAACGCCCGCGGGTGAGGTGGCCGGCGCGGTCGTAGAGGCCGCCGGGCGTGAGAAAATGCAGCAGCAGCATCCCCGCCGGCGCGAGGACACCGGCGCTCGCCTTCGCGAATCGGGAAGGGTCGCCAGCCGTGTTGAGCGCAGCGAAGCCCGATACGATGACGTCGAAGCTCGCGGGTGGAAAGGTGTCGCCGAGGTCGCCGAGGTCCGCGCACACCAAGTTGGCCTCGAGTGCTTGTCGCAGCAGGTTCTCTCTGGCCACCCCGAGCATCCCCGGCGAGAGGTCGGTCCCGGTCGCCACGCAGCCACCGCGCACCGCGCGCGCCAGATCCGCACCCGTCCCGCAGCCGGCGTCCAGCAGCCTCACTCCGTTGCCGAGGAACGGGGTGTACGCTTCCTCCCAGGGGCCGCGTCCGGCGTTCACGAAGAGGCCGTCGTACGCGATGGCGAGAGCGTCGTAGGCCTCTCGCGCCCCGTTCACGGCCGCCACTCGTGAAACAGACGCAGGCCGGGTGCCGGCGCGTGGGCATGTACGATGCGCCCCACGACGAGCTGCCGGCTGCCCCACGGTTCGTGGCGCTCGACGGCACATTCGAGCCAGCCGACGGCCTCTCGGAGGCGGGGCGCGGCCACAAATGCACACTCCGCCGACTCGAGCCCCAGCCGCGCCCATTTGTCGCCGTCCCGCCCGCTCATGCTGCCCGCCGCCATCACGGTCGCTTCAAGCTCCGCCGGCACAAAGTTTACGACGAAAAACCCCGCGGCGAGTACCGTTTCCGACCCGTGCCCGCTCGCCTCGCAGGAGAACGCGTACATCGGCGGCTCCAGCGAGACCGGCATGTGCCAGTCCACCGGCCAGAGCGCCTCCTGCTCCCCGTGGCGAGCCGTAACCACCACGATCTGGCGTGGGACCGTGTACGCCACGCGGGTGAACGCTGTGGCTCCGCCACCGAGCCCCAATCGGATGGCGATCCGGCGCAGCCGTTCGTGCAGGCGAGTCAGGCGCTGCGATGGGGGCGCAGAGCGGTCATCCGGCACCGGCGCTCATGGCGTGGGTGGCCTCCATCGTGCCCGGAGAGGCAACGGGCCAGTTCATGGCGCTTTGGCGCCGCTCGGCCTTGGTGAGGGTGGTAGACCGAGTCATGGAGCGGGTTCCCACTGCGATCTGGCACATCATGGCGAAGCGCCGAAACACGCTGTCTTGGAGGTAGGGCACGCCGTGCCGTGCGCAGATCTCGCGGACGTGGGGAGCGGCTTGCTGGTACAGGAGCGGGGACGCATCGGGCCATAGGTGATGCTCCACTTGGTAATTCAAAAAGCCGTGCAGGAAGTCGTTCAGCTCCCCGCCGGTGCGGAAGTTGGTGCTCCCGAGCACTTGGCGCACGTAGAACTCGGCGCGATCGGTGGGCGGGCTGTCGAAGCGGTGAACGTCGCTGCCGGCGTGATTCGGAACCACGATGAGGAACGTGTGGGCGCCGGTGAGCAGCTCCGCGAAGAAGCTGTTCAGGAGGACGAAGAGCGCCGCCTCGGTGCCGAGCGGCAAGAACAGGGCAGGGAGCAGGCCGAAACGAAGGCCCACGTAGGGCAGCACCGTACGGCCCCAGAAGGCTCGCCCTTCGGCCCCGAACGGGCTCCAAGCACGGACGAGATTCACGTCGGCCTGCGTGGCCGTAGGGTCGAACTCCACCAGCGCGGCCTTGCGGGCTAGTTCTCGGCGGTGAAGAGTGAAGATATTGGGTGCGTAGTAGACGAATTTCCACGACACCGTCAGCAGCGCAATCACGACGTATTTCAGCCACAACGGCGCGCGGCTGGTGCGCATCTGCTCAAACTGCTCTTCAACGAGGTCGGGATCGGCCGCTTCGCCCGTGTGGTAGTGATGGAGCTTGTTGTGCTCGTAGTCCCAGGCTGCGGGCTCCAGCCAATCGGGCCAGTGCAGCCAGCGGCGCCAGCCTTGGGCAAAGCCCTTGCTCGTTTCCACCCGCGGCACGCCAACCAGCCGGTCGAGGGCGCGATGGGAGGTGTGGTGCGCCACGATGGTCCACCGAGCCGACATTCCGAGGGCGATCAGGCCGGCGGAGAGCGGATTCGGGCCCAGCCAGGCGGTGGCGTACCCCAGAGCGGTACACAGGCGACCGTACAGCGCCTGACGACGAAGGTGGCTGTGGGCTTCGATGCCGATGCGACGATCGAGGTCGGCACGCAGAGCGTCGAGCTCGGCGGCGAATGCGGCGTAGTCCAGGGGCTTCGGCGGGGTCTGCATTCGCGCCCGGCTTCTAATCCGTCGCCCCAGTCGGCGCCATCGCCGGGGCGCTGCGCTGCCGCACGCCTCTCGCTCGACGAGTTGCCGGGCACCCCGGCATTGCCCCCTTTCTTGAGCTATGGTGGCCCCATGCGCTTCCTTCCCCTCGTGTGCTTCCTCTTGGCCTGCGAGCAGGACTACGCGGTGAACCCCACTGCCCCCGAGGTCGACCCTGCTGACGTTACGGAGTGTGGCTTCACCCGCGTGGAGTCTACGGCCTACTACCGCTACGACTGCAACCCGGTGTTCACCAGCACGGGCGAAGAGTGGGCCGATGCGATCGGAAGTACGGCGTTCAACGTAACGGAAGTGCTGGGTCACCCCTTCTACCAGCTGTGGTACACCGGGCTCATCGACGACGGCAGCGATTTTCCGCCCTACGCGATGGGCTACGCCGTTTCTCCCGACGGCACCGCCTTCAGCGCAAGCGAGGACAACCCGGTGTTGGGTCAGGGTGAGCCCGCTGAGTTTGACTCCGACTACATGTCTGGCAATCAAGTGGTGTGGGACCCTGAGACCGCGCAGTACGTGATGATCTGGCAGGGCATCCACGACGACCCCCAGCCCACGAAAATCCTCAACGGGTTGGGAGTTGCTACCTCGGCAGATGGTCGAAAGTGGTCCCGGCTAGGTAAGAATCCGGTGTTCGACTTTGGAAGTGACGCCGCGCGCAACGTGAACTACTGCTGGCCGCTCGATCTCACGTTGGGGGAGGTCTCGGGGTACACGGGCTATGTGTCCGGCTCCTCGGATGGGGCGAACGTATGTGAAGTCTACAGGATAAACGCGAGCAGTCTTGGAGACTGGGCGGCTTCCGACGAGGTGGTACTCCCCGTCGGGGCGCGCGGAACATGGGACGCTACGGGCATGATTTCTCTGTCCATCGCCACGCTCGGCGGCACCCGCTTGATGTACTATGTGGGGTTTGAGAAGTGGACACAACAGGGAAATTACGTGCTGGCCACGAACAGCAAGCTTGGCGTCGCCACTTATGACGAAAATCAAGGGGAGTGGGTAAAGGACGATGACCCGCTCCCGCTGAACCTCACCGAAACGGGAGACGTGAGCGGCGTGGAGGCGCTGCGGGTGGGCAATCGGATCCACCTTTGGATCACCGATTCCTACGAGATCGAAGGCGAGCCGACGCAGGCGATCGGGTACTTCCTCTACGACCCCGACTTTGCGGCCGAGGAAGATGCGGCGGCGGAGTAGGCTTTTACGCTTGGCGCTGGGGTCGTCGTTGGGGCTCGTCGGCTGCGGAAGCTCGGGTCTCGAAACGCGCCCGCCGGCCGAAGACGTGCTTGACAGCGCCGGAGAGCAGGGCCCCGTGGGCATTGAGCGCCTCGACCCGGCATGGAGCCTGCCGGACGAAGAAACCGCGGTGACGATCACGGGGCACGGGTTTTCGGGCAACGTCGTGGTGGAGTTCGGGCGCGCCGCGGTGAACGCCAGCGTGGTGGACGACGCCACGCTGATCGTGACGGCGCCGGCCGCGGGCATCGAGACGGTGGTGGACGTGACGGTCACCACCGACGCCGGCACCGCCACGCTCGCGGACGGCTTCACGTGGGCCTACGAGGAGCCGGTCGACACGGGAGGGGGCGACACCGGCGACATGAGCGGCGCCGGTAAGGTGGGCGGGCTCGTGCAATTCCAGCTCCTCCAGATCGCGTGCCCCAGCTGCCTCAACTACACCAGCGATCTTCAGGTGGTCGCTACGGCTGGTCTGCACGCGGCGACGGAGCGGAGCTGGCTCGGGTGGCTGCCGGCGAAGGGCACGTGTGTGAGCAACCCCGCCCCGAGCCCGGCAAGCGCTGACTTTCTCGACGCCGGGAGCTCCCTGTGGTTCGAGTACGGCCCCGACGACCATCCGGAGGTGAGCGTGGAGCTGCGCCCCGATGCTTCCGGGGTGTACAGCCGGGACGGGCTGAGCGCCGACGACTTCGTGCGCACGGCCGGGTACCGCGTGGAGGTGGAGGGCGGCTCCGACGTGCCCGCTTTCTCGGTGAGCGAGGCTTTTTTCACTCCCGACTCCATCAGCGAGCTTACGCCCGCCGAGATGCTGTACACCGAGCCGCGGCAGGCCTTCTCCGCCGTGATTCGTTCCTCAAGAGCCGACTTCACCTGGGGCTCGAGCGGCAGCTCAGCGGCGTTCGCGGTGGTCGTCGACGTGTATCACCCGAACACCGGTGCCTTCCTCGGCGAACTCTTCTGTTTGGACAGTGATTCTGGCAGCCTTCGGATCCCCGTGTCGGAGCTCTCGGGCTACCCCGACGGCGGGCTGCTGGTGATCGGGATGTATCGATACGCGACGGCAGATTTCACCCGCCCCGACGACGGCAGCACCGTCGAAACCCTCGTCACCTTCGGTGTGCTCGGCACCGGGGTGCTTGCCCACTGAGGATTCTCTATGCGTTGGTTCATTCTCCTGTTCGCTGCATGTGCCGACGAGGTTGACGTCGACGAGGTGTGTCAAACCATGTGTCAGGAGCTGGTGCAGACCTGCGAGTACGATGCCTACCCCTCGTACGAGAGCTGCATGCAGGGCTGCGCCTACGAACGTGAGCAGGGCGGGAAGATCGAGCCGCAGTCCCAATGCATCGTGAAGGCGAAGTGTGATGCCTTCGAGATCGTCGACTGCCAGCACAAGTACGGAGCAGGCGAGACGTAGGGCTCACCCCTCCACGAGCTCCCCCTCCCAGTACCAAACCACCGTGCACTCCGGTTTGCCGGTCTCAGCAAGTTCGGCGCACTGAGTGCCTTCGCACACACTCGACAGGCTGGTGAGCGCTGTGAGGGAGTCGTCATCGCTCCATTCCCCGCGGATGCCCGCGTCGGTCGTGGTTAGCGCGTCGAGGCCGTCGGCGTTGTAGTCCACCTCGTCGTCCTGCCCCGCGTATTCGCAGGAAAACGCCATGCCGTCGAGAGGGCAGTGCTCTTCGGGGATGAGCTGCAGCACCACCTCTGGCACCTTCACGGCCACCTCGATCTCGAGGGTGTCTACAGGGGCGGCCAACGGGAAGAAGTCGTCGGGACAACTCGTTGCGGTGTTGGTGACAGTGACGCCGTACACACCGGCGGTGGGCGTGGAGCAGCCCGCAAGGAGAGACAACAGGGCAAACCGCATGGGGGGCCTCCGGTGGGCTGTTCCTACTTCGGTGGCGCGGGATGTGCGACACTCCCGCGGTGCTCCTCCTCTCCCTGCTTGCGCTCTCCGCTCCCTTGGATCCCCTGTTCGACGACTCGGTGATCCGTGCCGTGGCGGGCGAGTGCCCGGCCGTAGAGCCCAGCCTTCGCCGGCGCGTTGACGCGCAGGCCGAAGACCTCGGCGCCCGACTGGCCCTCGACCTGTGCCGCTACACCGGAACCGAGCGCGAAGGCGCACGCGATGACCTCGCCAGCCTCTACGTCGTGGGCGCTCCCTACGACCCGAACCTGCTGGTGAAGCGGCGCGGAGACTACAGGGCCGACGCGGAGCGACTGCTCACGGAGGCGCGCTACGCCGGTGCGGGTCTCGTGCGGGCGATGGTGGCGGCGAAGAGTTTGGAGGAGGCGCAAGAGGCCCTGAGCCGGCTCGACGGCTTGCTCGGGAAGTGTGGGCAGCTGGCGGCGGCCACACTGCTGGTCGAGAGTGTGCAGAACGGGGCGACCGGCGCTTGGCCTGCTGCCGCGGTCGCCCTCGATCGCCACCCCGAAGACCTCGAAGTGCTGGAGGAGATCGGCCGCATGGCCTTTCTTGACGCCCCCCATGCACCGGCACCGCTCATCGACGCCGTGATGGCCCGCGGCCGCACCTCCGCCCGCATGAACGTGCTGCTCGGCCTCCTCAAGTCCGACCGGGCCGGTCAATGCGTGGAGCGCTTGGCTCGCGCCTCCGTGCCTACCGTCGACCGCCCCGCGTGGGATGCTCTCGCCTACCGCTGCGCGACCGCCGCCGGTGACCTTCCTCAGGCCGACGCGCTGGCTGCCAATCGTGGCGTTCGTCTCGACACTCGGGCGCAGGCCCAACACGCGAAGCTCCTACTCGAGGCGAACCGCCTCGACGAAGCCGAGCGCCGCCTTACGCCGCTCCTGCCCGACGACCCGCTCGCCGTGCACGTTGCCCTCACGCTCTACGCACGCGGCGGTCGCGCAGACGCCGTGGAAGCCCTTGCCCGAAAGTTGCCAGCGGGCTCGACCGCCAAGCTCACGGCGGCCACTTCCCTCGTGGAGGCGCGCAAGTACGGGGAGGCGCTGTTGCTCGTGGAGGGGGCGTGCGGTGGGTATTCGAAGGAGAACGCTGTGTTGTGCGAGCGGATCGTGAGCGCGGCGAGGCGCGGGATGGGGAGGTGACGGCTTTTCAGAGCCCCCACGTGGCGCGCACCGTAGCCTCGCGCCCGTCGATCCACTGAGCAAGGGCGTCCTGATACGACCACGCCTGACTCGCGCTGCACTCTCGGCGCGGGTCGTCGGCGACGTCGTCGTGAATGAGCGCCATCATCTCATCAAGCTTGGTGCGCAGCCCCGGAGCGTCGATGCGGCTGAGCATCGTTTCTACGGAAGCGACATGTTCGGCGCGGCAGGCTCGCTCGGAGATGCATGACCTGGCGAGGTTGCCGCTGGGCCCTGTCCACCACACCCCCCAGCCGCCGTCGGCGAGGAAGGCGTAGTCGAAGTCAAACGGCATGTACGTCATCTTGCCGTCGGAGGGGCGAAAGTACACCCGGTAGTTGTTGCGGTTCATCTGGTAGCCGTCCAGATGTCCGGTCCACTGCTCGACGGCCCAGGAAAGTCGCCATTGCTCCCAATCGAGCAACGGATCCATGGCGGCAGCGAACTCACCCAACCCCGCATCGTGCGCGGCGTCGCTGATCGCCGCGATGTCGGCGTTGGCTACGTCTACCCCCTCTTCAAGGGCGAACAGGTGGTCCACCCCGCTGTCGAAGTCCAGCAGGGTGTAGTTTCCAGTGTTCCAGTCGTAGAGGTATTTGCCGTCGTACAGGTTCCCTTCGGCCTCGGCGCCCTCAAAACGGTCCTGAAGGAACTCGCCGTCGGGGGCCTCGACCACCACGTAGAGTCCATACGCCTCGCCATTCACCGTCACCCGCGCGAACGAGGTGCGGCTGGCGGTGATCCCGGCGTTGCGGAACGCCGCGTAGCCGATGTTCTCCTTGAGGTAGCTGCAGTCCACCACGGCGTTGTTGAGTAGCACCGTCTTCAGCCCGTGGATGCGCTGGCCGGAGCTGTATTCGCTCATGTCGATCTTGAACTTGGGCTTGCCGTACAGCTCGCGGTACGACCCGATCTTGCCCCGCAGGCGAACGCCGACGTTGCTGACGGTGTCGCCGTTGATCGTGAGGTCGCCGGAAACGTAGGTATGACCGTCGCGGCGAAGGTCGCGGTAGCTGTCTTCGGCGAGCGTGATCTCGATTTCGTGGATCACGGTGTCGACAAAGAAGGCCTCCTGCCAAGCGAGGTTGGCAGCCGGATCGTCCGGCGGAGCCGTGTCCTCGGCGGTGTCGGTGTCGCCGGGCAGGATCTCCTCGTCGGTGTCGATCTCAGCCACCACGCCGGTGTCGGTGGAGCCGCCCCCGCCCCCGCCCCCGCCTCCGAGCGAGATCACCGAAGTGGTGGAACAGCCGGCGACCACGAGCAGCAGCAACATCCGGCCAGTGTAGTGCGGTCCGCTGCGGTCCGCTGCGGTCCGAAAGGGGGAAGGGGAGACAGGGGAGCCAACCCGACCGCCACGCGGGCGCACGCGGTTGGTTAGGGGCGGCGCATGTCGCAGAACGCCACGATTTTCGGACTGCTTGGTTTCGCCCTTGTTCTGGCCGGCGGTGTCGGTTGGGGGGGGTATCGGATGGGCTACGACCGGGCCACGCTGGAGGCCCGTGTCACGCTCGCGGAGAAGGACGCGTTGGTGGCCGCGGCGCAGGCGGCTCCCGCTCGAGGGGAAGCGCCGGCCGAAGGGGGAGGGGGATCGAACAAGGAGAAGCCGGTCTTTGCGCCCTCCGAGTACACCGTGGAGCAGATGAACGCGCTCATCCCCGAGGCTGCGGGGCTGGGGGGCGAGGCGCAGGTGAAAGCGCTGTATGCCTTCAACAACATCGTAGGGAGCTGCGTTCCCTGCATGGACCAGCAGTACAGCTTCGGGAAGTGCATCGAGCGAGCGCCCAAACTTCTCGACAAGTCGGTGTGCGCGAATCTACCCTCATTGAGCAAGCGCCTCGTGCGGCTGGCGCGAGAGGAGCGCTCCCCCGACGAGATGCGGAGCAGCCTCGAGTTCAGCCAGCCGTGGGTGCCACTCGATCCCGGAAATTCGCCGTCGAAGGGCAAGGCTGACGCCGCGGTCACCATCGTCGAGTACAGCGATTACCAGTGCCCCTATTGCAAGAAAGCGCAGCCGAGCATGAAGGCGCTAGAAGAGAAGTACGGCGACCGGCTCCGAATCGTGTTCATGAACCAGCCGTTGGCCATGCACAAGATGGCGCGCCCGGCCGCGATCGCGGCCATGGCGGCCGACCAGCAGGGCAAGTTCTGGGAGTACCACGACGCCCTGTTCGCCGCCGAGGGGCTCGACGAGGCCAAGCTCGTGGCCATCGCGAAGGATGTGGGCCTCAACCTGTCGAAGTGGGAGACGGCCCGCAAGAGCACGGAGGTGGACGCTGCCGTGGCGGCCGACGTGGCCCGTGCCGAGAAGTGGAAGATCAGCTCGACGCCCTCGTTCTTTGTGAACGGCTACAAGGTGAAGGGAGCGCAGCCGCCCGAATTCTTCGAGCGCATCATCGAGGCTGAGCTCGCCGACCGTGGGTGACCGCCCGCAGGCAAGCCCGCGGTCTCGTGCGAACGCGGGTCGGATCGCGGCTTCCCGGGTGCTGCTCGCCGTCGAGGAGGGTCAGAACGCCGACGAAGCGCTC
>CANKOI010000088.1 GCA_947484175.1 Deltaproteobacteria bacterium | reverse complement strand
GTTGGTGATCGACGGCGCGCCCGATCTCGTTCGCATGGGCTCCGATGAAATCCTCGCGATGGTCCCCCTGTACCGGGCCCAGTTGGAGGAGGAGATCGGCCCCGTGATCGACGAGGTGTGTGTGGTACTGGCCAACGCGGCGGTGAGCAGCCTCGCCACCAAGGGCGGCGCGCCTGCAGCCACCGATACTTCGTCGGAGGCGCTCCAGGCGGGCGCCGACGCTGCGGTAGCGCGCGTGGACGCCATCATGCAAGACGCCATGGACCTCCCCGATGAAGACGCCGACGGCATCACCCCTCGTCAGCGCATCGGGTCTTCTCTGAAGGGTCTCAAGAAGATCGATGCCCAGCTGAAGATCATGAACAAGCAGGGTGGCGACCCTCGGGAGCGCGAGCTCCTCGTGGCATGGCTCGGGCTGGTCAGCTCGCACGTCGAGGAGTCCGAAGTCGCGCTCCAGGAGGACTACAAGGCAGCGGCCAAGGAGGAGGAGGCGAACGCCCCCACCCCCGCCCCGGCCGCGCCAGCCGCTCCTGAGGCTCCGGCCGCTGTGGCGGCAGAGGGCGCTCCCGCGGCCGAGGCGGCTCCGGCCGCTCCGGCTGCCCCCGCTACGCCCTAAGGCGCAGCGACCCGCGAACCCACACGGGGGCTGCACCGCACGGTGCAGCCCCCGTGTTGCGTTCAGAGGTGAATGGGCCCGTCGAGGCGCCCCTCCACGAACTGCCGCACCGCTGCATGGTCGGTGTTTTGCAAATCCTCGGCCGTACCTTCGAAGATCACGGCGCCTTCGTGCAGCATGGCCACCTTGTCGGCGATTCGGAGGGTAGCCGCCATGTCGTGGCTGATCACGAGGCTGGTGAGGCCGGGGGTGCTGTCCTGGGTGCTGCGAATCAACTCGTCCACGTGCGCGGTCATGATGGGGTCCAAGCCGGTGGTTGGCTCGTCGTAGAGCAGGAACTCAGGCTTCCGCACCAACGCACGCGCCACCGCGGCGCGTTTGCGCATCCCGCCTGAGAGCTGGTGTACGTCCTTGTGACCATGCTCCACGAGCCCCACGCTGGCCAGCGCCGCGTTCACCCGTGCAGCAAGCTCTCGCTCACGGAGCCGTTCGTGCTCCCGGAGTGGAAAGGCCACGTTCTCGAAAACGCTCATGGAATCGAAGAGCGCCGAGTGCTGGAACACCATCCCAAACCGATTGCGGACCTTCAACAGTTCCCGGTCACCGAACCGCGTGATGTTGGCGCCCCCGATGAGAATCTGACCCTCGTCGGCCCGCATCAAACCCATCAGGATCTTCAACAGCACCGACTTTCCGGTGCCGCTACGCCCGATCACCACCGTGATCTTTCCGATCGGCACATCGAGATTCACGCCGCGCAGCACCTCCTGTGCGCCGAAGCGCTTCTGGAGGTTCACAAGCCGGATGCAGCCTTCGCTCACGCTCGATTCACGCTCATGGGGGCCAAAATGACCGTGATGAAGTAGTCCACGACCAGAACCGCCACGCCGCTGGCCACCACCGCGCGGGTCGTTGCCCGGCCCACCCCCTCGGCTCCGCCGCTCGCGGTGAACCCTCGGTAGCACCCCACGCTGGCGATAATGAAGCCGAATACCGAAGACTTCAGCATGCCGCCCCAGATGTCGTCCGGATCTACGAACCACTCCATTCGTGCGTAGTAGGGGCCCGGATTCACCCCCAGCACCTGAGTGGCCACATAAGAAACGCCCAGCGCGCCCACGAGATCAAAGGCCGCGCAGAGGATCGGGAGCATCAGGATCGAAGCGCCGATCCGCGGTGACGCAAGGTACTGCACCGGGTCGACCGCCATGGACTCCAGCGCGTCGATCTGCTCGGTCACCCTCATGGTGCCGATTTCCGCGGCCATGGCCGAGCCCACGCGGCCGTTCACCATGAGGCTGGTGAGCACGGGCCCCAGCTCGCGGGTGAGCGCCAGAACGACGGTGCTCCCGATGAGCCCCCGGGCGCCAAAACGGCCGAACGCAAAATCGGTCTGGACCGCGAATACCATCCCCGTGAACGCGCCGGTGATCAGGACGATGGAGAGGGACTGGTTGCCCACAAACTCCATTTGGCGAAAGAGGTTTCGCAGCCGGTAGGGAGGCCGCACGATCCCCCACAGGGCTCGAGCGGTGAACACGGTGTACTGGCCGAATTCCTCTACAGCCCCCAGCACCCACGCACCGACCGCAGAGATGGGATTCACAGCAGCCCCCCATGCACCCGCGGAACGCGCGTGGAGAAGCCGCAGAGCACCTCGTAGGGGATGGTGCCCGCCCAGTCAGCCAGCTCCGCAGCGCCGATACGAGCCGCCGGCGCACCCCCGAGGAGCACGACCTCATCGCCGCTCTCCACCGGAGCCCGCACATCCGTGACATCCACCATGCAGAGGTCCATGCACACGGTGCCCACCACCGGGCACCGCTGCTCCTGAACCAGCACGGAGGCGCGGCCGCTCAGTGCGCGCGGGTAGCCATCGGCGTACCCTACCGGGAGCGTGGCGATTCGGGAGGGTCGTGTGGTCACGAAGCGCCGACCGTAGCTGACCGACGCTCCCCTCGGAAGGTCTTTGACGAAGAGTACGCGCGTGGCCACACGCATCACCGGCGTGAGCCCCGGCGTGGGCACCGGTGGCTCGCCGTACAGCGCGATGCCCGGCCGCACCATCCCAAACCACGAGTCGGGGTGCGCGAGCAGCCCAGCGGAATTGGCGGCGTGCAGAAAGCCGGGGGTGAAGCCACGCCGCTGGGCACTCGCGGCCGCACCACGAAAACGCCGCAACTGCTCGCGAGTGAAGACCTGCTCGTGGCCATCCGCCTGCGCGAAGTGGGTCATCAGGGCGGCGAAGTCGAGCCACTCGAACGCGGCGAACCGGTCGAGAAAGCGCTCCCAATGCGGCAGCGGCACCCCCAAACGGCCCATACCGGTGTCGACCTTCAGGTGCACGGTCAAGCGGCGGCCGGCCGCTCGGGCGGCTGCGTTGAGTCGGTGTGCATCTCCTTCGTCGTAGACGACGGGTGTGAGCCCCCTCGCCACGGCCTCCTCGGCGCCATGCCTCCCCACCCCTCCCATGCACAGCACCATCCCGCGCACGCCAGCGTCACGCAGTTGCGCACCCTCCTCCACGAGCGCCACTCCGAAGGCCTCACAGCCGGCCGCTTCGAGTGCTTGGGAACAGGGAACCGCGCCGTGCCCGTAAGCATCACCCTTGACCGCCGCAAGCACCCTCACCTGCGGCCCCACACGCTCGCGCAACACCCGAAAGTTCTCCTGCAACGCGGCGAGATCGATACTCGCGCTTGTCGGGCGCAGTTGGGGCGAGGGGGCGGGCATGCTCAAAGCGTACGGAAGTAGGCCACGGTGCGTGCAACTCCGTCTTCGAACTCCACCTGCGGTTCCCAGCCAAGGTGCGCCTTCGCCAGGGAAATGTCCGGGCGGCGCCGCGTGGGATCGTCCTTCGGGAGCGGCCGGTACACGATGCCCGCGGCGTTGTTGGTGAAACGATTGATGTACTCGGCAAGCTGGAGCATCGTCATCTCGTGGGGATTGCCCACGTTGCACGGCGTTGCGAGATCGCTCTCCATCAGCCGCGAGATGCCCTCCACGAGATCGCTCACAAAACAGAAGCTGCGCGTCTGCTGGCCATCGCCGAATACGGTGAGCGGCTCACCACGGAGCGCCTGACTGCAAAAGGCGGGCATCACCCGGCCGTCGTTCGGCCGCATCCGGGGGCCGTAGGTGTTGAAGATGCGCACGATCCTCACCTGCACCTGATGGTACCGAGCAAACGCCATCGTGAGGGCCTCCGCATACCGCTTGGCCTCGTCGTACACGCTGCGCACGCCGATGGGATTTACGTTTCCCCAGTAGCCCTCCACCTGCGGATGAACTGCGGGGTCGCCGTACACCTCCGAGGTACTGGCGAGCAGGAACCGGGCACCATCGGCGCGGGCGCGCTCCAACAGCAGCCGAGTGCCATCACTTCCTGCGTAGAGCGTTTCAAAGGGGAGCTCCACGTAGTCGATCGGGCTCGCCGGAGAGGCCATGTGGAAGATGCGGTCGAAACGGCCTGAGACGGGCACCTCCCGGCTCACGTCGGCCTCCACGAACGAGAAGCCTGGGTGCTCCTGCAAAGTGGTGAGATTCCGACGGTGCCCGGTGACGAAATTGTCGATGGCCACGACCTCATGCCCACGGCCGAGCAACAGGTCGCAGAGATGACTGGGAACGAATCCGGCCCCACCCGACACGAGGATGCGCATGGCGCCGCGCTTATACCGGCAGGGGAGGCGGAGCGAGCCCCTTCCCCTCGTCCACGTTAGCCACGCGGCCCATGGAACTCAGCGCAAAGCAGAAGGCTTACCTCCGCGGGTTGGCGCACTCACTCAACCCTGTGGTCTTCGTCGGCAAGGAAGGAGCGAGCGAAGCCGTGGTGCGGAAGGTTCACCTCGAACTGCTCGCTCACGAACTGGTGAAGGTACGCGTGGGTGAGGGCGCAGAGGAAGGGATGGCCGCCATCGCAACCACGCTCGCCGAGGGCTGCACCGCGATTCTGGTGCAGCGGATCGGGCATGTGATCGTGCTCTACCGCAAGCGGAAGAAGAAGCCGGATATCGTGCTCCCCAACGCGTAGGCCGCCCCTCATGTCTGTCGGTCGCACCGCGCTCTGGCTTGTCCCCTTCGCGCTCCTCGCGCGGGGCGCCGGCTTCGTGGTGCCGCTGGTGATCGCCGGCTGGTACGGCGTTCGCCCGGAGACAGACGCCTTCTTCTTCGCGCTCAGTGTGCCGAGTTTCCTGCTGGTGCTCGCCAGCAACGCCATGGGAACGGTAGCTGTCCCTCACCTCGCCTTGCTCAAGCATCGTGAGCCTCATCGGCTCGCCAGCGTCGTGGCCGGGGCCGCCGCGGCAGCCGCTGCGGTCTCCCTCTCCACCGGGGCAGTGTTTGCGCTGGCCCTGCCGTCGGTGCTGCCGCGCCTCTCCAGCTTCGATGCCCACACGGCGGCGCTCGCCGTGCGCCACACGTGGCTGCTGCTGCCCTTCGTGGGGCTCGTGGCGGCCCTAGCGGTCGTGCGGGCGGGCTGCGAGGTGAGCGGCGCCTTCAAGCTCGCCAGCCTCTCGCCCGTGGCCCGCGCGTGCACGAACCTCCTCGCCGTCGGCCTTACCTTCGGAATCGGGCCCGACGCGCTCCCGCTGGGGATGGTGCTCGGCGCTCTGGCCGAGTTTGCGTGGCTCGCAGGTGTGCTTCACCACGCGGGCGTGTCGCCCTCCTGGCCCGTGTGGCCCCGCGAGCTGGGCGCCGCGGCCACGGCGGTGGGTCCTGTACTCGTGGGCGAGGCGATGGTCGCGCTCAACCTCGTGGTGGACAAAGGGTTCGCCACCGCGTTGCCGTCGGGGAGTGTCACCCTGCTGGAGTACGCGGACCGTGCCCGCGTGATCCCGCAGAGCCTGCTGGAGTCGAGCCTGCTCGTCGTGGCGTTCAACACGTGGGCGGCGGCGCGGGCGCGCGGCGACCGCGAGGAGCAGCGGAGGGGGGTCGCAGAGGCGCTGCGCTGGGTGTTCCTGCTGGCCCCCCCCGTGCTCGCGGGGATGGTGATCGGGCGGGAGGTGATCATAGCGGTGCTGTTCGGACACGGGGCTTTTCCCGCATCGGGGGTGCGCCCGTGCGCCGACGCGCTCGGCGCGTCGGTACCCGGCATCTTCGCCTCGCTCGTGGGGGCGCTGCTCGTCAAGGCGCACATCATCGACGGGCGCTACCGTCTGGTGCTGGCCCTGGGCGCCGGCTCCATGCTCACCAACGCGGCGCTCAACGTCGTGCTTGCGCCGGGGTTCCAGCTCGTGGGGCTCGCCTTCTCCACTTCGATAACGACGGCCTTGGTGAGCCTCGTGAGCTGGATTCTGCTCCGAGCGCCCGGGGAGTCCCCTCCCCGCCTCGCCCGTGATGGGCTCGCGGTGCTGGCGGGCAGCACGGCCTTCGCGCTGGCCCTGCTCCCTGTGCGAATCACAGACCTCACGGACGCACGCCTCTGGGCAGCTGCCCTCCCGCTGGTGGCGCTGCTCGCGCTCGGCGCCCGACTGGCCAGGCGGCCCGCGTGAACCGCTGGGTGTCCCTGATCGGCGCGATCCTTCTCGGGCTCCTGCTTCTCGTGTGGCCCTACATCGACCTCGAGCTGGCCGCGCCCATCGGCCGGTGGGCCTTCAACGCGCCCCTCGCGGATCTCGCCGCACTGCTCCTCGCCCCGCTCGGCGCCTTCTCGCTCCTCGCTGTAGGCCTCCCGCCTTCGGCGCGACGCCCTCTGATGCTGGCGGCGTCCGGCTACGCCGTGCTGCTCGCGGCAGGCTTGGTCGGAGCGCTGGTCTCCAACGAGGCGGCCGCAGCACTCCACGAGTGGGTCCGAAAGCCGCTGTTCTTCGGGCTGGTGTATGGAGTCGGAGTGGCCGGCTGGATGCTCACCACGGAGCGGACGGAGGCGGCCCGCCGGGGGCTCGTGGTGGCGGTGGCGGTGTGCACCGCCGTCTCCCTCGTAACCAGCGCCGGCCGCATCCTCGCGGGCGACACCCTCTGGTTTCAAGACGTTCAGGGGCTCACCAACAACCACAAGACGCTTGCCGTCGCCCTCGCGCCCGCACTCCCGCTCCTCTGGGGATGGCCGGGGCACGTGCCGGACCGCCTCACCAAGACCGTCGTGGCGCTCGGCGCGCTGGGCCTTGTGGCGAGCATGTCTCGCACGGCGTGGATCAGCGCGGCGGTGGCAGCCTCCTTCTTCGTGATGTGGCGGGGTCGCCCGCTCGCCGCGCTCCGCGGGCTAGTGCCGGCCCTCTTGGTCATCGGCGTACTCGCCGCTACCTACGGGCACAGGGTCACCGGGTCGCTCGCGCAGAAGGACGCCCTGAGGTCGCGGCATAGCCTCGACAAACGGGCCTGGAGCCTCTGGGTGGAGTCGCCCCTCCACGGGGCCGGGCCGGGAGCCTCCGTGCGCGCCGAGGTCTCTACGTTTCCGGACTACCGGGTGAACGGCGTAGACGCACACGGCGTCATCCAAAAGGTGGGCTCCGAGTACGGTGTGGTCGGTCTCAGCGGCCTGTTCGCCACCATCGGGGCGCTGGGATTGGCGCTCGGCCGGCGACATCGGGTGGGCGAGGGCCTCTGGCCCGCCTTTCTGGCACTCCACGTGAACCTCCTCTTCTCCACGGAGACCTTCTCGCAGACCCACTGGGCGATCCTCGCGCTCGTGCTCGGGCTCGGATTCCGGGCGCGGGCGGGCCCGTGAAGCTCCTGCTGGTGAACAGTTTCCTCCACCCCCGCGGTGGGGATACCACGCTGTTTTACGAGGAGTGGCGCGGCTGGGAGGCGCGTGGCGTGGAGGTGATTCCGTTCGCAATGCGGCACCCTGAGAACCTGGTGTCGCCGTGGTCGTCGCGCTTTCCGAGCTGGCGGTCGCCCCGGGCGGCGGCCACGCTGTTCGAGCGCGTACGGGCCGGAGTCGTGGGCGTCTACAACCACGAGGCGGCAAAGGCTCTCGAGGGCTTGGTGCGCCACGTTCGCCCCCAGGCCGCGCACATCCACCACCTGCACCGGCACCTCACCCCAAGCGTGTTCCCGGTGCTCCGCCGCGCCGGAGTGCGGACGGCTTGGTCGCTGCACGATCACGAGCTGGTGTGCCCGAACGGACTGCGCTTCACCGAGGGAGCGCCATGCTTTCGGTGCCGCGGAGGGCAGTACACTCAGGCGGTTCGGCACCGATGCAAGGATGGGAGCGTGGCCGCCAGTCTGGCCGTTGCCGGCGAAAAGTTCGCCCATCGCGCCCTGCGGCCGGCGCTCCTGCCCGATCGGCTGGTGTGTCCGTCGCGCTTCCTCGCCGACTCGTTGATCGAAGACGGTCTCGACGAGGCCCTGGTGGAACACGTCCCCAACCTCGTGGAGGTGAGCGCCTCACCGGGAGACCTCGGCGGGAACGTGGTCTTCGCGGGCCGACTCACCGAGGAGAAGGGGATCGCACCGCTGGCCGCGATGGCGGCGCTCCTTCCGGATGTCCGGGTGGATGTGTACGGCGACGGCCCGGAGCGCGCTCGCCTAACCGGCGTGGCCAACGTGGTGCTCCACGGCAACTGCCCCCGTTCGACGGTACACGCTGCGCTCGCGGCAGCGGGCGCGGTGGTGGTGCCCTCCTTGTGGCCCGAGAACCAACCCTACGCGGTGCTGGAGGCCCAGCTCTTAGGCCGAACGGTGGTCGCCAGTCGGGTGGGGGGAGTGCCCGAGCTCATCGACCACGGGCGAGACGGATTGCTCGTGGAGCCCGGCCAGGCCGTGGCGCTGGCCGACGCCGTCAGGAGCGTCCTCAACGACCGGGCTGCGGCGCGGGAGCGGGGCGCGCGTGCCCGCAAGCGGGTGCAGCTCAACCACAGTGCCGACACCTGGTTCGGCCGCATGCAGGCGCTCCTCCAATGACGCCGCCCTCCGCTCGCCGCGTTGCGGCCGTGCTCGCCGCGGCAGTCCTCGGTGTGAGCATCGCCGGCACCCTCGTTCGACTGGCGCCCGGCGCCCCGCCGCTCGCCCTCGCGTTCTGGCGGTCCCTGATCGCCGCCTGCGTGCTCGCCCCGGCGATCCGCCGCCTCAGCCACCGCGACCTGCTCCTCACCGCGCTCGGCTCCCTCTTTCTGGCGCTCCACTTCTGGGCGTGGTTCATTTCGTTGCACCTCACCACTGTGATGCGCAGCACGTTGCTCGTATGCCTCACTCCGGTGTGGTGCGCCGCGCTCGAGTGGGCCTTTTTCGGTGCCCGGCCCACGCTGCGTTTCGCAGTCGGCGTGGGCGTGGCCCTCCTCGGGGTGGGCTCGATGGTGAGCGGGGACCGAGCGGGAGCCACCGCGAGCCTCGCTGGCGACGGCTGGGCCGTCCTCGGCGGCTTTCTCGGCGCCGCATACTTCACACTCGGGCGCTCCGTGCGCAGCCGCGTAGAGATCCGTGCCTACGGCGCCTGGTCCTGCCTCCTCTGCGCCCTCTGGCTCCTCGCGCTGGCCGCCCTCTCCGGCACCCCACTCCTCGCGTTGGACGGTCGCACGTGGCTGGTCGCGCTGGGCCTCGCCCTCGGCCCCCAGCTGGTCGGCCACCTCGGCTTCAACTACGCCGTGGGTCGACTCTCCGCCGCCGTCGTAGCTGCGGTCATCCTCTTGGAGCCGGTGGCCGCCACGGGGGTGGCGATGTTCGCCCTCGGCGAGCAGCCCGGCCGCAGCGAACTCATCGGCGGCCTCGTCACCCTTGCCGGCGTTGCGCTCGCGGTTCTGCCCGCACCCGCCTGGCTCAGCCGCCGGTGAACGTGGTGCTCTGGCGCCACTCGCCAAGGAGCCAGATGCCGACGACCGCGAGCGCCGCGGTGAGCGGCACCGCGACCACGATGCCGATGATCCCGAAAACGTTGCCACCCACGAGTACGGCGACCATCACCACCAGCGGGTGCAGCCCCACCCGGTCGCCCACCAGCCAAGGTGTCAGCAGCGAGCCTTCCAGCGCCTGACCCACGATGAACGTGGCCAAAACCACCACCACATGCCAATCGAGCCCGAACTTGAGTACGCACAGGGCCACGGCCAAAACCCCCGTCACCAACGGGCCGATGAACGGGACGAGAAAGAGCACACCCCCCAAAAGGCCCACCGTCACGGCGAGATCGATGCCCGAGATGACGAGCCCCACGCTGTAGACCACCCCGAGCACCAACGCGACGGTGAGTTGGCCGCGCACCCAGCCGATGAGTCGATCGTCGATCTCCGCTCCGAGCCGACGCACGACGGGCTGTGCGCGCGTCGGCACGAGGCCCAAGCCGGACCGAACCAGGTGGGGCCAGTCCCGCAGCAGAAAAAAGGTAAACAGCGGCAGCAGCGAGAACGAAAGCAGCGACAACACCACGCTCAGCCCGCCTGACGCCGCGGACTTCAGCGTGGCCTGAATCCACGCCTTGACGTCGGGGCTGAGCTTCTGCAGGTAGGTGGGGGCCAGCCTGCCAAGCTCTTGAAAGTCGACCGGTAGATCCACGTTGAAGCGCCTCTCCGCCTGCTCAACGACTGGTCCGAGCCGGGTGGCCGCAGTCTGGATGTAGGGTTGAATGTTGCCGCCCAGCTCGGCCAACTGCCGCGTGGCATGGGGCAACACACCCACGAGCACCGCAACGAGCACCAGCGTGAGAGCGCCACCAATGACGACGATCGATAGCTCCCGGGAGAGCCCACGGCCCTGCAACGCCGTGACTGGACGGTCCAGAAGCCACGCTACCACCGCCGACGCGCTGAGAATCGTGAGCACGCTGCGGGTGAGGTAGAGCATGGAGATCGTGAGCACCGCGGCGACGATCGCCCACGCGATCCACGTGCGACTCCGGTGGACAGGCCCCGCCGCCAGCGGCGGGCGCCCGGCCCGCGAGGCCGCCGCTGGCGCAGGCGAACGCCTCCGCGAGGGCGCCTTCGCTCCGCCGGGGCTCATGGAGACACCACCACCACGACCGTGCCGTTGCGCAGCACTTCGGAGGTGTCGCCGAGTGCCTTCAGTGCGGCAGCCGCCTCAACCCCGAAGACCAAATCGGTACCGGACTGCACCCGCTCGGGGCGAAGCAGCACCGGCGTCAGCCCTGCCCTGCGCGCCGCCACCGGGTCGGCCGGATCCTGAACGTACACCACCGGTTGCCGCTGGCTCGCGGCATGCAGCGTCATGTCCGCGATTCCGTAGAGGTGCGAGCCGGTCGTGTCCATGAACTCCGGCGAGAGCGCGCACTCCACCTCCAAGTGGCGTGCGTCGACGAGCAGACCCGAGGCGCCGCCGAGCACCGGCGGGCGCTCGCGCGTAGTGGCCATCGTCACCATGGCGGGGCGCAGCCACCGCTGAAGAGAAAGAGCAGCATCGAGCTCCACGCCGCCGGTAGAGAGGTACCGCGCCTCGTAGACCTCCCAGTACGTGAGGCTGCGTTCGAGCCGGTCCGAAACGGCATCGGCCACGTCGAGCAGCGCACCAGCGCTCCGTTCGCGGTCGATGCGCACGGCCCGCGCCAGCCGCTCGATGCGCGGCTCGAGCTGCGCTCGGGCATCGCCCTCCGCACTCTCCACGTTGTTCATCGCACCAGTGGCACCCGAGCTCGAAGCATGAACGACCAGCCGAAAGTTCGTCCAGTCCACCACTCCCTCGGAAAAGGTCTCCAGCACAGGGTCGAAGGCGAAGGCGGCGGCGACGGCCAGGAGCATGGGGCTCAGGTGGTGAGGCGGAGCGCCTCAGCGCGTCCGAACAGGGAACGTACCCCGTCCACGAACCGGGGCGTGGCCTTGACATGCAACGTGCGATCGACCGGCAGGAGGGCCACGAAGCGGCCGGCCTCCTCCACGACGAACCGGGCAGGACAGGGCCCCGGGTTCTGCTTGAACAGCTCCTTGAGCTGTTCCACCGCGGCAGCATCGAGCTCGTCGGCCCTCACCACCACCTCGACCTTGCGGATCATGCGTTCGCGCACGTCATCCATGAGCTCGAGGCCCTCGAGACGCAGCGAGCGCGGCTTGTCGGGCTGCTGTTCCACACGAGCCCGAACTGCGAGCGGCTTCTGCAGGTCGAGCATCGGCTGGAACTTCGACAGAGTGTCCTTGAACAGCACGGCATCGATGCTGCCGGTGGGGTCTTCGAAGGTCACAAAGGCCATCGGGTCGCCCTTTTTGTTCCGAATCACGCGCTTGCCAGTGATGATGGCGCAGATGCTGTGCTCTTTCGGGGCGCTCCGGGGCCTGCCCCGCTCTTCGCGTTTGAAGCCAGGATCGACCTCGACGTGCTCAAGGTCCGCGACTTGTTTGTAGCCAAACGCCTCGATCTCGTCGCGGAAGGCCGTCACGGGATGGCCGGTGAGGAAGAAACCCAACGCCTCCTTCTCCATCTTCATCCGTTCGCCGACCGTCCACTCGGCGGTGTTCGGCAGCCGAAAGGTGGGCGCGATCACCGAGCTGCCACCGAACAAAGAGACCTGCCCGGCCGCCTTCTGTGCCTGCTCGTCCGCCGCGGCGGACATCGCGTCTTCCAGGGCAGCAGCGAGGCGCGCACGCGGGAGTCCGAACGCATCGAGGGCGCCGCACTTGATGAGCGCCTCCCACACCTTCTTGTTCACGCGGCGAACGTCCACGCGGCGCAAGAGATCCAAGAACCCCGTGAAGGGACCCTGTGCACGGACCTCCACGATGGCTTCGACGGCGCCTTCGCCCACGCCCTTCACCCCCTGCAGCCCGAAGCGGATCGAGCGCCGATTTGCCGCCGGCACGTCGAACCGCGCGCCGCTCGCGTTGATATCGGGCGGGAGAATCTCGATGCCGTTGCGGCGGCAGTCCCCCGTATACAGCAGCACCTTGTCGCTGTTGCCGCAGTCGATGCTCATGAGGGCGGCCATGTACTCGGCGCGGTGGTTCGCCTTGAGCCAGGCGGTCTGGAACGAGATGAACCCGTAGGCGGCGGAGTGGCTCTTGTTGAATCCGTACTCGGCGAACATCGCGAGGAGGTCGAACAGATCACTCGCTTTCCGCTCGTCGTGGCCGGCCGTGACGGCGCCCTCAACAAAACGAACCTTCTGTCCGACCATCTCGCCGGCGTCTTTCTTTCCCATCGCCCGACGCAACATGTCCGCTTCGCCGAGCCGGTAGCCGGCGAGCACCTGCGCGCACTGCATGACCTGTTCCTGATACACGATCGTGCCGTAGGTGTTCGACAGAATCGGCTCAAGCTCGGCAAACGGGTAGACCACTGCTTTGCGGCCGTGTTTACGGTCCACGAAGTCATCCACCATGCCGGAACTGAGCGGGCCGGGCCGGTAGAGCGCGACGAGCGCCACAAGATCGTCGAGGCAGTTCGGCCGCAGGCGGGCGAGCAGCCCGCGCATCCCGTCGCTTTCGAGCTGAAATACCCCGAGGGCATCGCCGCGGGTGAGCATGCTCCACGTGGCGGCGTCGTCTTCGGGGAGGCGGCTGATGTCGACGCGCTCGGCGGTGTTGCGCTCAATCATCTCCACGGCGTCGCGCACCTGGTCGAGCGTTTTCAGGCCCAGAAAGTCGAACTTGATGAGGCCAATGGTCTCCGCGGACTTCATGTCGAACTGCACGACGGGACCGCCATCCGTGCCATCGCGGTAGAGCGGTGCAAGCTCCACGATCGGACGGTCGGCAATCACCACGCCCGCGGCATGAACGCCCGTCTGGCGCACGGACCCCTCCACCGCCTGAGCCAGCGCGACCACTCGTCGCACCTTCGGATCGCTGTTGACGAGCGCTTGGAGCCGTGGCTCCTCACTCACCGCTTCGGCGATCGTGATGTTCAGGCGCTCCGGCACCAGCTTGGTGATGCGATCGGAGTCCTGGAACGAGATGTCGCAGACCCGCGCGACGTCTTTCAGCGCCGCCTTCGCTTGGAGCTTGCCGTACGTGATGATCTGCGACACGAGCGGCGAGCCGTACTTCTGGCGCACGTGCTCGATCACCTCTTCGCGACGGTCTTGGGCAAAGTCCACGTCGATGTCGGGCATCGACACCCGCTCGGGATTGAGGAACCGTTCGAACAGGAGCGCGAACCGTACCGGGTCGATGTCGGTGATGCGCATGGCCCACGCCACCACGCTTCCCGCGGCACTGCCACGCCCGGGGCCTACCGGAATCCCTCGATCTTTCGCCCAGTTGATGAACTCGGCCACGATGAGCATGTAGGCGGGAAAGTCCATCTTCACGATCATCGTGAGCTCGGACTCCAAGCGCTCGCGGTAGGGGGCGTGTTCAGACTCGCCTACGAACCTGAGCCGCTGGTCGAGGCCGGCGCGGCTGTACCATCCGAAGTAGCCGGGCAGGGTACCCCCGCTCGGGGGCGCGACCGCCGGCATGGGGAATTCCTGCGGGGGCGGAAAGGCGGCGAGGAAGAACTCCCAGTTGCGCTGCGTGTCGTCGTCGCGGTCGGGCGGAACCGAGGCAGGGAAGTAGTGCACCGTCGAGGGAAAGTGGTAATCGCAGCGCTGGGCGAGCTTCTCGGTGAGCTCGATGGCATCGACGTCGTCGGGGAACAACTCGTGCAGTTCGGCCTCACCTTTGAGGTACTGCTGATCGGTCTGCTGGCGGGGGCGCGCGGCATCCGCCAACGAGGCTCCGTTGGCGATGCTGTTGAGCAGGTCGAGCCGCACCACGTCGGGAGCCGTGAGGTAACGAACCTGATTGGCCACGACGGTGCCGAAGCCGTGGGCGGCCGCCAAGCGCCGCACCTCCGCGTTGCTGGTGTCCTGGCCCGGTACACCATGGTCGAGCAATTCACCAAAGAGCCTGTCGGCGCCGAACAACTCCGCCAACTTCGCGACCCGCTCGTCGCTGCCCCCGGCCCGAATCGCTCCGGTGAAGCCGTTGCCAGAGAGGCAGAACAACCCGCCGGCATGGGCGCGCAACAGCGAGTAGTCGATGCGAGGCCGATGGTAGACGCCATCGAAGATCGCGGTGGTCAGGAGCGCGCAGAGGTTTTTGTACCCTTGCTCGTTTTCTACCAGCAGCACCACGTTGAAGGCGGGGCCGAGCCCCCCCTCACGGGTGGCGATCCCGCGGGGATCGACCCACAGCTCCGCGCCGAGAACACCGTGGAGTTTGTGCTCCTTGCACGCCTTCATCCACTCCACCGCGCCGTAGAGGTTCGCGGTGTCGGTCAGGGCAATCGACGTCATCCCCATCGCGGCCGCGGCCGCGGCCAACTTCTTCGGCGCCGGCACCCCGTTGAGTACCGAAAACTGTGAATGGACGTGAAGGTGCGCGAAGGCCATGCAGGTGCCACGGCCTAACCCGCGGGCGGCACGGGCTACGCTCCCGCCCGGCATGGTGCACCTGACTTTCCCCCGTCTCCGCCGAGTGGGCGTCGCCCTCCTGACTGCGGCGTTCGCGTTCTCCGGGGTGTTTGCCTCGGGGGGCGTGGTGGGCCGCCCGGAGGGCGAGGTGCGCGACCACCTGTGGGTCCTCTGGGGCGTGTCGCGCTCGGTGGCGGCTGGGGAGTCGCCGCTGCTGGCCACGTGGGCGGGAACGCCGGGCGGGGTGCCGCTCTACCCCCTCGACCCGCTCAACCACGCCCTCTTCGCACTCCTGACCCCGCTCCTCGGCCCCGTAGCCGCCCTCAATGTGCTCGCGTTCCTCCTGTACACGCTGCTGGTGTACGGGGGGCAGAAGCTGGCCGCGCGGTCGGGCGCGGGCGTTGTGGCCGAGCTGCTCACCGGCCTGCTTGCCGCTACGGCACCCGCATTTTTAGGGCCGTTCGCCGACAGCCAAACCGAAGGCATGGCCGCAGGCTGGCTGCTCATGCTGCTCAGCGAGCTGTTCGGCCAGCAGCCGCGCCCGCTCCGCGCATCGCTCTGGGGGGCGGCGCTCCTCGCGAGCGCGCCCTACCCGGCGCACGCCGTTGCAGTGGTGGTGGCGGTCGTGTGGCTACTGAGGCGGCTGCCGATGGCTGCAGCACTTCCTGCCCTGATCGCCGGCGTGGCCGCAGCAGCGCTGCTCTACACGACCGAGACCGAGCTAGGCGGTGCCCTGCACGCCCGGCAGGCGCACCTGGCCCAGGCCAGCGCGCCGCCGCGCTCAAGCCCCCTGGGCGTGGCCGCGCCGCCGCCGCTCCCCGACGACGGGGTGGTGCGGCACGCCGCGCCCTACCCGGGCGCGGCGGAGACCGGCCCGCGGCGCGAAGCGGGGTGGATGCTTGGCGGCATCGTGCTGGTGGCTTTGGCGTGGCGCCCCTCGCGGGCTCCGGCGGTTCTCGCCTTGGGGTACGCCGCCGTGGCGGCGGGAAACCGGCTCGGGGGCAGCGGTCTGCCGACAGACTTCTTGACGCCGTACGAGCTGTTCTGGCGCTATTACCCCCTCGCCCGCTACGCGTGGAAGCCCGCGCAGTACGTCGTTCCTGCCGTAGCGCTGGCGCTCGTGGCCTTCGCGCTCGCGTGGCGCGCGGCCGGGGGCAGGGGTCGCGTGGTGCTGGGCGGGCTGGCGGTTGCGGCGCTCGCGGAGACCTCGCTCCGCTCGTCCACCCCGCTGCCCCTCCCCGCGAGCACGCTCCACCCCCGCGCAGCGTGGGTGGCGCTCGCCGAGAACCCCGACGTAGGCGCGGTCATCGAGTATCCCTGCCGCGATCGGGGAGTGCCCGGCCGCCCCCCCGTTGCCGACGTTCTGCTGGGCCCCCTCTGGCATGGTCGCGCCTTAGGCGAGACACCGAATCGCGGCACCAGCGGGCCCCACCGTTCGCTGCTCGACGGGCTGGAAGCCGCCGCTTCTGGCCGCCCCTCCGACCTCTCCCGCGCGCTGCGCGAGGCGCGCGCTGCCGGCTTCGGGCACCTGCTGCTGCTCGGCGCACAACTGCCTGCCGATGCCGTGGCACGCTTGTCCACCGCGCTCGCCGAAGCCGGCGCCACCCCCTCCCCCGTCGACCCCGAAGGCACCCTCCACGTGGCCCTCCCCACCGCGCCCTGAACGACAGACTTAGTGTGGCGCGACCAGATCGAGGAAGAACACGGTCGTGTCGGCCTTTACCAGACCCACACCCGGCGCGAACCAGTACACGCCGTCGGGCGCGGGCGCGCCCTCACAGGTGCTGGAGATCGCGAAGTCGAAGGTGCCGAAGTAGGTCTCGAGCGCCTCGGTCGACTCCAGCAGGCACGAGCCCTCATCCTGCTTCACCTCCTCACCGGGCAGGCTGCCGTCCCGCGAGAAGTACGTGGGTTTGTCGCTGCCGTCGCTGCCCCAGCTCCACGCAGCGAGCACGAGGTCCTCCCCCTCCGGCGAAAAAGTGAAGCTCCCCACCGCCTCCCCTTCGACAAAGCGTTTGCCACGGCGCACCTCCATCACGCCCTCGTCGTCGACCACGCCGCGCAGCACGGTGGTATCGTCGAGATCGCCGGTGTCCTCGTTGTCGCGCCACGTCGCCGACTCCACCCCTTCGAGGTAGTCGCTGGCCGAAACGACGCCCCCCGCGCCGCCGAGGGGAATGCCGTCGCATCCAGCGGCGAACAGCAGCGCAACCCCCGCTCGCGTCACTGCGACCACCACACAGGCAAGTGACTGTCAGAGTTGGTGTTCTGCCCCGGCAACCAGTACGGCGCGCTCGTGGGATCGAGGCCCGCTCGCACTAGGTCCGGCTCCACGGCCGTCACCCAAATCTGGGAGGCAGACTGGCGGTCGGTGCTGATGGGGAGGCGGGAGGAGAACGCGAGCCACAGGATGTCGTCGTCCGGCAGCGGGGCCCAGCGGGCGAGGCTGTTCTGCACGGGGCCTTCGCCGTTGGCGTTGTCGAGCCGCACGGGCTCTCCACCGGTCGCGGCCACGATCCACAGCTCCGCGTCGGGGTCGGCGTAGGCGTCGCCCGTAGAGCGATTGAACACCAGCCATTCGCCGTCGGGCGACCACGCCGGGTAGTACAAGTTCACGTTCGTCTCGCGCGCCACGAGCACCTCGGGGGTGCCGAGCCGCGCGCCATCCCAGGACATCGTCACGATCTCGCCACCCAGGAACGTCATGTCGGAGTAGAAACTCTGCGTCACGCGCACCGCCACGACGTGCTTGCCGTCGGGGGCCCACCCGGGGTGAGAATAGCGGTTTCCGTCGGGCGTTACCGCGCCGATGTAGGCGTTGGTGGGCAGGTCGTAGAGCTTCAGGGCGCCGTTTTCCACCCCGAGGATGAACTGACCGTCGGGTGAGAGGCTGTGGAAGGTCATCCGTTTGCTGTCGCTCACGTCGTAGACCAACGTCGGCGCAGCGGGATCGCTCACATCGACCACCTGGTACGCGCCGTTCACGCCGTCGCGCGTGACCACCATCCACTGCAGCGCTTCTGAGACTTCGTGGCAGCCGTAGCAGCCGCTGCCACGCGCCTCCGGGTAAAAGCGACTAGCGGTGCCGCCGCCCGCCACGATCCGCATGATCGCCTCGTCGGCCGTGCTCCAGAACAGCACGCTCCCGGTGGCGTCGAAACGGTTCACGGTCACCGTGATCGGCTCGCTCTGGCGCACCGACGTCAGCTCGCTGCCGTCCCAAGCGCCCGCAAATACCTGAACGGACAGGCTCCCCTTCCGATTCGTGGCGCTCACCGCTTGCCACACGGCCGTGGGCACCGTCCAGTTCGAGCAGTTCGTGCAGTACACATCGACGCTCTCAAGCCTGCTGGAGAAGTGCAGGCGCACCACGTCGGTAGACGAAGTGCCGCTCCAGAAAATGCGCAGCCCTTCGAGGTTGCGGGGCACGCGAGTTTGATCGCGGGGGTACACGATCTCGAGCCCGGCCTCGCCCGACTCCACCTCGCCCAGCGCCTCGGCAGCGGCCTCCTCCACCCCTTCCTCGAGGTAGGTCGCGGAGTGGACGATGCTCATCTCCGCCGTGGCCACGTTCGTGAGGAACGTCGCGGTGACGGTTGCGTCGCCCCCGTTCTGGTCGACGGACACGAACTTGCCCCGCGAGTCGATGCTCCCCATCGATGCGTTCGAGAGCTCCCAGCTCACCAGATCAAGCTCGCCCGTGTCGCCGTCCGAGAACGTTGCCACGGCGGTGAACTGTTGCTCGGCCACTGTGCCGTTGGCCGTGGCGAGCTGAACCACGTCGGGCACGACCTGAATCGACACCACGTCGCCACCCGAAGAGGCCTCGACCTCCTCGGCTCCCGCGCAACCGGCAAGCAGGAACGCAACAATGTGGTACGCTCGACCCGCTGAGCTGACCATGCGCACGTTTGCCCTCACCTTGAACCTGTGCATGGTGTCATGCGTTGACTACGCTGTCACGCGTTCTCAGCGGCTTGATGCGTGGACGCAGCCCGAACGCGACGATCCCGTCGACATTTTGTGGGTGCTCGACAACTCGGCGAGCATGTCGGAAGAGCACACGTCGCTGATGGAGCATGCCGCGGCGTTCACCGACACTCTGGCCGCAGCGGAGCTGGAATTCCGCCTCGGCATGGTGAACACCGACCCGGCCGACCTCGGAGTCCAGTCCGGCGAAACGATGAATGAGGCCACGGTTGGCC
>CANKOI010000087.1 GCA_947484175.1 Deltaproteobacteria bacterium | reverse complement strand
GCGTCGGTCACGACGAGCCCGGCGGCGGGGTGCTCGTCGTACGCACTGGAGGGGTCGAAGCAGCCGTCGGCCTCGCTGTCCAGCGGCACGGGAATCTCCCCCTCGTCCGCGTCGTCGCTCGTCACCACGAGCGTGCCCACGCCCACTCCCGGATCCACCGGGGTGAAGGAGACCACGACATCCTCGCCGGTGGAGGCGTTCGCCGGCACCGCAGTGCCATCGACAGGCGGCGAGATGACGTTTGTCTGCCCCGGCGATGTCGACTGCTTCGCGGGGGGCGTGGTGCTGTGGACCGAGGCGCCCTCGGTGGCGTTGGACGTCGCCACACCCGACGGCGATCTCGCGGCCCGCGCCACGGTCCCGCTGGCCTACGAGACCCAGTTCTGCGGCGACGACGGTCACTGCGCCATTCAGTGCCTCCTTGCCATCGAAACCGTGACGCTGTCTCGGCCCTGACTGGGCTACGGTGTGCCCATGCTCCTCGCCCTCCTGTTCGCCTGCTTCGACAAGCCCTGCACCGACACCACCGGCGAACACGAGTCCGGCAGCGCGTGGACCTGCCCCGACGACTGCAACACCTGCTCCTGCGACAACGGCGCCATCGCCGCCACCGAGATGGCGTGCCCCCATCAGAGCAGCACCACCACCTGTACCGACACCACGGGCACCTACGAATCGGGCGACACTTGGACCTGCACCGACGACTGCAACACCTGCAGCTGCGAGGAGGGCGCGATCTCCACCACCGACCAGGACTGCCCCGGTACCACCTGCACCGACGAGACCGGCACCTACGACGTCGGCGACACCTGGACCTGCCCCGACGGCTGCAACACCTGCGGCTGCGATGTAGACGGCGGCATCTGGACCACCGAGATGGCCTGCCCCGCCACCTGCGCCGATGCTACCGGCACCTACGTGGCCGGCGACAGCTGGCTCTGCGAAGACGGCTGCAACACCTGCTTCTGCCAAGAAGACGGCAGCATCTCCTCGACCGACCTCGCCTGCGAGACCTGAGCGGCGCCTCTACGGGCCCTCAGAACCGCGGCGCCGACCCCTCCACGAGCTCCTCCTGCGTGGGCTCAAACGGCACCTCTGGCGCCACCCCGCGGTTGAAGCGGAACAGCACGATGAGCAGCCCCAAGAAGAACACCGGCAGGCTGATGGCCTGCGAGGTGGTGTGCACCGGCCAGTTCGCCGGCAGGAAGAGCAAGTGGTCGAGGCCGCGCACGTCGTCGCCCCGGATCATCTCGTTGATCGGCCGCCAGAGGGCGTAGAGCATGAGCGACACGCCGAACACCTGGCCGTCGAAGCGGCGATGGTGCCAGAGCCACGACATCGCGAGGAAGATGCCGCCGGTCACCAGCGTCTCGTACAGCTGCGTAGCCATCACGACGACGCCGTTCTTGCCCACCCCGTCGCGGGTGAGCTCCAACAGGAACGGGGCGTGCGGAACGAACCACAGTTGGCCGCCCGAAAACGACTCCGGGAACAGCGCGATCGCATCGGCGGGCAGCTCCACAATCGAGCCGTGGCAGCATCCAGCGAAGAAGCAGCCCATGCGGCCAATCGAAACGCCCAAAAGCACGGCGGGAAACACCGCATCGGTCATCTTCCACGCGTTGATGCCGCGCGCGAGGGCGTAGGCCACGCCGCCGATGCCGGCGAGGATCAGGCCGCCGTACAAGGCAAAACCGCCCTGCCACACCCGAAAGTAGATCATCGGGTCGGCGAAAAACTCGCGGGGAGTGGCCATCGTGAAGTGCAACAGCCGCGCACCGGCGAGGCCCCCGACGATCGCGATCAGGTACAACCACACCATCTTGTCGGGGTCGATGCCCACCCGCCTTGTGCGGTGATGCACCACCCACGCCGCGGCGGCGAACGCAACGGTCACCAAAACGCCCCAGGTGTTGATCGAAAGCTCACTCCCCTCGGGCTTGTACAGGGTCTTCCACATGCGGCGAGGCTAACCGCTCCCTTCGCGTCCCGGACTGGGCTTGACGCGGCGAGCTCGACCGGCGTCGGTGGCGCAGCGACGGACGTCGGTCGCCGGCGAAGAGGTGTCGGAGACAGAACAGCCCGCCACGCGCGGGGCCGGCCGCTCCTGCGGGCGGCACGCCCGTTGCAAAGCCCCCGCGCATGACCCCCACTCCACTCCACTACGCCCGCGTCGGCCCCGACCAACTCGGGGAGACCGACCTGCTCGAGCTCATCGTCGGCAACCGCCCCCTCGCCCGCCGGGTCCTCGACGAATTCGGCAGCGCCTCCGGCCTCGCCGCCGCTTCGCCGGCGGCTCTGGCCCTCCACCTCGGGCAAACCCGCGCCGTTCGGCTGCACGCCGCGCTCGCTCTCGCTCGCCGGGCCTTCGCGGATCCGCCCCGCCGCGCCCGGATCCTACGCGCCGCCGACGCCGCCGGCTGGCTCCTCCCCCGCTTCGCCGGCCTCCCCCACGAAGAGCTCCACGCGCTGCTCCTCAACCGCCGCCTCGATGTCCTCGCCGTTCGCCGACTCAGCCAGGGCAGCTCCGACCACACGCTGTTCGACGTGCGGCTCATCCTCGGCGAGATGCTGCGGGCCGGGGCGCAAGGCGTTGTGCTCGCCCACAACCACCCGAGCGGCGACACGGAGCCCTCGAGCGAAGACCTGCTGGTCACGCGCAGAGTGGTCGAAGGCGCCGGCCTGATCGGGCTCGCGGTGATCGACCACCTGGTCGTGGCGGGCGCAGAATGGGTGTCGATGGCCGAGCGCGGTCACCTGCCGCTGGCGTGGTCGCCTACTCGATTCCCCACCGCTTGAGCTTGTAGAGCAGGGACGAGCGGGGAATTCCAAGAAAGCGGGCGGCGACCGTTCGGTTGTCCTTGGCGCGGCGGAGCGCGTCGGTCACCACCTCGCGTTCGGCTTCGTCGATGGTACGGCGCGGGGCGCCCGGGCCGGGGTCGGCGTCCAACGGCGAAAAGATCAGGTGAGCCGGCTCCACGAGCGGGCCGAAGAGTACGAACGCGCGCGTGAGCACGTTGCGCAGCTCCCGCGCGTTTCCGGGCCAACTGTACCCTTGCAACGCGAGGATCGCTTCGGGGGTGACGTGCATCTGAGCGTGGATGCGGTGCGCGATGGCGGTTGCGAGCGCCGGAATGTCTTCGGGGCGCTCACGGAGCGCTGGCAGCCGTACGGCCAACACCGCGAGGCGGAAGTACAGGTCGGTGCGAAACTGTCCGTCGCGAGCGGCTTCGTGGAGGCGGCGGTTCGTGGCCGCGACGATGCGCACGTCAGGGAAGGTAGGGTCGTTGCCGCCCACGCGGCGCACCTCGCCCGTTTCCAGCACCCGCAGGAGCTTGGCCTGCGCCTCTTCGGGAAGCTCCCCCACCTCGTCGAGGAACAGGGTGCCGCCGTCCGCGCGCTGGAAGGCGCCGTCTCGGCGTTCGCTCGCGCCCGTGAACGAGCCCTTCTCGTGCCCGAACAACTCCGACTCAAACAGCGTGGGGGTGATGGCCCCGCAGTTCACGGCGACAAAGCGCGTACCGGCCCGCGGCGAGGCGTCGTGCAGCCCGCGCGCCGCCAGCTCCTTCCCCGTACCCGACTCGCCGATCAGCAAGACGGGAGCGTGGTGGGCGGCCATCCTTCGGAGGAGCCCGAAGGCGCTCCGCATCGCCTCGCTCGTGCCCACCATCTCGCCAAAGCGGTCGGCCTTGGGGGTGTCTACCTGCGTGTCCCAGTCCACACGCACCACGGTGTTGCCGATGCGCAGCTCCTCGCCCACGAACAGCGGCAGCAGGTCCCGAACCCGGGTGGGGCCGACGAAGGCCGCGCCGGCGGCGGGCTCCACGAGTACGCGCCCCTGATTGAGTCGGATCCGGACGTGGTCACGCACTACGCCGGGGTCGTCCAACACCACCTTGCTGCCCTCCGCGCCGAGGGAGAGGCGGGCGCCACGCAGCCGCAGGCGCTTGCCTTGGCCGGGGCCGTCCACGATCGTGAGAAAGGCCTCGGTCACCGCCAGTCCGTGCGTGCTGTCCACCAGCTCTTCGTGCCGCGCCTCGGGCTGCGCTTCTTCCGTGGGCGGCACCAGCTCGTCACCCGTAAGATCGACACGGGCGTGGAATGGCCCGATCCGAATGACGTCGCCGTGGGTGAGCGTGGCCCGCTTGGTGCGCTTGCCGTTCACCCAGGTTCCGTTGCTGGAGCGATCGAGAAGCTCGATGCTCTCCTCCCGTACGTCGAGGATGCAGTGCGAGCGGCTCACGGCGTCGTCGGGGAGCACCACGTCGTTGTCGTCCGTGCGGCCTATTCGGGTGCGGGAAGGGCGCAGTCGGTAGGCAAATACCGGCTCGGCGGCAGCGGAGGGCTCTCCGCGAAAGAAAGTGAGACGGCCGACCATGAGAAGCTCCGAAGGGTCAGGGCGGGGTGGGTGCCGGGGCCTTGCTCCCCGCGCTCAACGTCAGCGGCAATTCGAGGGTGCAGGAACCGCCCTGGTTGTCTTCCGCGACGACCTTCAGGGTGTACTTGCCGCCCGCCTCGGCCTCCGAGCCCGCGTAGTGGAGCGTGCCACGGGAGTCCAGTGTGAGGCCCGGTGGCGCTCCGCTCACGCGGAAGGTGACCGGGTCGCCGTCGGGGTCGACGGCCTCCAGGCGGGTCCCCTCGATCGTCCGCATTTCCGTCGGCTTCCCCTTGAAGAAGGGGTTCGCGTTCACCAAGGTGTAGGCTTCGCTGGTGGCGTGAACCTCGCTCAGGAGGTCCCGCACCCTCACGGTCACGGAAACGGTGTCGCCCCGCTCGTAGTCGCCGAGGGCAAAGGTAGGCGAATCGGGCCCGTACACCCGTTGACCGTTCACGCTCCACTCGAAACTCTTGGTGAGCTTCTCGTGTTCGGGGTCGGTGGCGTTCACCGTGACCTCCATCGTGTCGAGGCGCGTGGGCTGGGCGGGCTGCACGTGGATGGCCCGCACGACCGGCTCGCGGTTGCGCGCCCCCATGCTGGGCGTGCCGTTGTCCACCACGTCTTCATCGAGGATCGGCGACGCGCCGGGAACGGCGGCGTTGTGGACCCGGCGGCCGGCGGCAACCGGCGGCGCGTCGTCGGCGCAGCCGAGCCACAGGGAGAGAATCAGCATCGTTGTCTCGAGCGAGACCGTGAGTATATGCACGACCGGAGACGTTCCTTGCACGTTGAGCTTCTGGCATGGCGGGATTCCCGGTGGCGGGTGCGGGTTTCGCTCCCTGCCGGGCACGCTGTGGGCGGGCTCACCGTGGGGTTCGTGGGCGAGGATGGTCGCGCGCTCGGGCCAGCGGTGGTGGCGCCCGAAGGGTGCGCGTCGTCGGTAGAGGTGGAGGTGCGCGGACCGTGTCGCCTCCCCGCGGGCGCGGTGGCGCGGGTCGTGGTGCATGGCGCACGCGGCGAAGCCACCACCCACGAAACGGTGCTGGCGCAGCGGGCCGGTTTGCACGCTTGGTTGAAGGCGGATGCCCGCCTGCCGTTGGTGTCGCGCTCCGAACCGCGGGCACTCACGGCCGCGGAAGTCCGCGAGCTCGCCGACCGGTGGTGCTGGTTCGGGGGCGACACGCCCTGCGCCGACAGTGAGGCAGACAGCGGCGCGGAGGCCCTCCCCGACGATCTGAGGTCGATGCTCGACGAGTTTGGGGTGAACGCCGACGACCTCAGCGAAGAGGTCGCGGCCTCGCTTCTGGGCCGGACGACGGGCGCTCGATGAAGGATGTGGTCCCGAGGCTGTTGGCGCTCGCGCCCCGAGCCCTCACGCCGCTCCTAGGGGCGATGGCCGCCGCCGCGAGCCTGAGCTTCGCCGCGGCCTCCGCGGGAGGGCTGGCCCAGTCCTTCGCCGAGGTGCTCGCGCTGGTGAGCATGCTCCTCTCGCTCACGGCAGCTGCGTACTGCCTCCTCGTGTTGTCCACGCCATCCGCGCTGAGAAGCCTGCTGCGCGCCCTGCCGCCGGAGCCGAACGACGCGGGCGCAGCGAGGTCCGAGGTGCCTGCGGAGTTCGCGCGCTACTTCTCGCCGCAGGTGAGCAGGGTGCTGGCGGAGCGAGGCGCCAGCGCGCTGTTGCCGGCCAAGCGCGAGGTAACGGTCGTCTTCGCCGACCTCAGCGGGTTCACGCGGTACTCCGAGGTGGCCAGCGCCGAAGACACTGTGGCCACGCTCACGCACTACCTCGACGAGCTCGTGCGAGTGGCCCACGTGCACGACGGCACCATCGACAAGTTCATGGGCGACGAGATCATGGTGCTATTCGGCACCCCCCTGCCGCAAGACGATCACGCGGCCCGGGCGGTGGCCTGCGCCCGCGACATGCAGGTGGTGGTGGGGCTCCTCAGCGAGGAGCGGGCACGGCGCAGGCTCCCCACCTTGGGGCTCACGGTGGGCGTGAACTCCGGGGAGTGTGTGGTGGGAAACGTGGGTGGCGAGAGCCGCGTGCAGTTCTCGGCGATCGGCGACGCGATCAACGTGGCCAAGCGCATCCAGGGGCTCGCGGCGCGTGGGGACATCGTGGTGGGCGAAGACACCATCCTCCTCGCCGGGATGCCCACCGAGGGACTGGAGGAACACTTCGTGAAGGGGCGCGGAAAGTCGGTGAGGATGCGGAGGATCGCCTCCGCAGAGGGCCCCAGCCCCGTGGCGTAGCGGGCGCCCCGATTATCAACGGCCGGCCGGTGGCCAAAGGCGACAACTTCACATAAGCACGCGGCCCCAACCTCCAGCCGAGAACAGTTCCGGATGATCACAGTCGAAGGACTCACCCACTACTACGGGGAACGTCGCGCGGTCGAAGACCTCTCGTTCAACATCAACGCGAACGAGATCGTCGGCTTCCTGGGCCTCAACGGCGCGGGCAAGAGCACCACGCTCAAGGTGTTGGCCGGCCTCATCATCCCCACCGCGGGAACCGTCACGGTCAACGGAACCGATCTGGTCGCAGCGAACGCCGAGTTTCGCAGCCAGATCGGGTATCTGCCGGAAGACCCTCCGCTGTACCGGGAGATGACCGTCGCCGAGTTTCTCCTCTATGTGGGGCAGCTCAAGGGTCGGTCCGCGGCCGAAGTGGAGGCGGAGCTGCCGAAGGTGCTCGACACCTGCCAACTCGCGCACGTACAGCACCGGGTGATCCAGGAGTTGAGCCACGGCTTCCGCAAGCGGGTCGGCATCGCTCAGGCGATCATCCACCGCCCGCAGTTGGTGATCCTCGACGAGCCCATCTCCGGCCTTGATCCCAAACAGATCGTGGAGATGCGGCAGGTGGTTCGTGCGCTCGGCAAGCAGTGCACGGTGCTGATCTCCAGCCACATCCTCGCGGAGATCAGCGAGACGTGCGACCGGATCTTGGTCCTCAACGGCGGGCGCATCGTGGCGCAGGGAGTGGAGGCCGATCTGGCCGCCGCCGCGCACACCAGCGGCACACGCATCACCCTCCAAGTGCGCGGGGTGAGCGCCCAGATCGAGGGCGCCGTCCGCAGCGTCTCCGGCATCCAGAAGTGGGAGGCCATTGAGGAGCCCGGCGGCTTGCTCAAGCTCCACGTCACCATGGAATCCGACCATCGCGAGAGTCTTGTGGCCGCGCTCGTCACGGCCGGCGTGGGCATTCGCCGCGTAACGGAAGACGAGTCGGAGCTGGAGAGCATCTTCCTCGGTCTCACACAGGGGGCATCGGCATGAGGGGCATTCTCCTCGTGGCGCGGCGAGACTTCGCCGCCTACGTCAACACCATCTGGGGCTGGCTGATCATCGCCGTGGCCCTGTTCATCGACGGCGTGTTCTTCCACGCCCTCGCGCTCACCAACACCGCCCAGTACAGCGCGGATGTCCTGTCGAAGTTCTTCTTCAACAGCGGCGGCGTGGCCCTCGGCGTGGGCGTCGTTGTCACCATGCGGCTCTTCGCCGAGGAGCGGCAAACGGGCACGATGGTGCTCCTCGAAAGCTCCCCGCTCAGCGACCGTCAGCTCGTCTTGGGCAAGTACCTGTCCGCGATGATGTTCATGAGCTTCCTGCACCTGCTCTCCGCCTACATGCCCGCGATGATCTTCGTGAACGGCAAGGTAGCGCTGGAGCAGATCGCGGTCGGCTACCTCGGCATCCTGTTGATGAGCAGCGCCGGCGTGGCCATCGGCACCTGGGCCAGTTCGGTGAGTCGGAACCAGATTCTCGCCGCGGTGCTGGCCGGGGTTTTCGTGCTGATGTTCGTGCTGTGCCACTGGCTGGCCAAGGTCACGGAGCCGCCCTTCAAGGAGCTGTTCGCCAACATGGCCTTCTACGCCAAGCAGTTCGCCCCGTTTGAGGATGGCCGCGTGAACACCGAGAACGTGTTTTATTTCCTCTCGGTCACCTTCGGCTTCCTGCTTCTTGCCACGCAATCGCTCACCGCTCGGAGGTGGGAATGAACGCCGCCACGTTGCTCTACGTCGTCGGCAGCTTCGCCCTCTTTCTGGCGGAGCGGATGCTCGGCGGTACGGACATGGTTCGTTTCGCGCTCCTCGCGCTCGGCGGCCTCCTGATCGTGATGGCGCTCGGCGCCCGCGCGTCCTCTCTCACGCGCCACCCCAGCGCCACGAAGCTGGGGCTCGCATTCACGCTCCTCTCGATGTCGAGCGGGCTCTTGTACGTGGCCCAAGGCAAGGACGTGATCTCGATGCTCGGGCTCGAGGCCGCGAAGCAGGAGAACCTGCGCACGGCGCTCCAAGCGCTCATTCCGCTGGTGTGGGTGGCCGGCGCGCTCCCGGCCTTCGGCATCAACCGTACGCTGGCCGCCAGCCCCCATAGCATTCACCCGCTGCGCGTTCGTGCCGGCTGGGAGGGCGGCCTCGCCGTGGCGCTGGGGTTGGCGATGCTGTTCCCGCTGAACTGGCTCGCCCACGAGTTCAACCACCGCTGGGACTTCGGGTTCTTCCGCACCACCGAGGCGGGCGCGCCCACGCTCGCCGCCGTCGACTCCCTCGCGGAGCCCGTTCGTGTGGTGCTGTTCTACCCCCCGTCGAGTGAAACGCTCAACGAGCTCACGCCGTACTTCGACGCCCTCGAAGGCGCGAACCTCTCCTACGAGGTGATGGACCACGCGATGGCCCCCGAGCTCGCCAAGGAGTGGAAGGTCAACGACAACGGCAACATCGTGTTTGTGCTGGGCGAGAAGACCGAGACGATCAAGCTCGCGGAGGGCCTCGACAAAGCGAAGAAGGACCTTCGTAAGCTGGACGGCAAGGTGCGCACCGCGCTCCTGAAGCTCAGCCGCGAGAAGCGCACCGTGTACTTCACCGTCGGCCACGACGAGCTGTACTGGAAGAACGCGCCCAATGAGCAGAACAATCTCGACTCGCTGAAGAAGGTGCTCGAAGCCCTGAACTTCAAGGTCAAGGAACTGGGGATCGACGACGGCCTCGCGCAGACTGTGCCGGACGACGCCGCGGTGGTGTTCGTGGTGGGCCCCAAGAAGCCCTTCTTCCCCGAAGAAGTCGATGCGCTGCGCGCCTTCCGCGACGGCGGCGGCGCCCTCTTCCTCATGCTGGAGCCCACCGAAGAAGATCTAGCGCCGCTCGCAGCGTTGGTCGGCGTCTCCTTCGACGGCGCGGCACCCTTGGCGAGCGACAAGATGTTCCTGCCGCTCTCGCGGGGCATCATCGACCGCCTGAACGTGGGCACGAACAAGTTCACCTCGCACGAGTCGGTCACCACGCTCTCCAAGCGCAGCAGCGAGGCGGTGTTGATCACCCCGAGCACCGGCTCGATCACCGAGTTGGAGTCGCACGCGGGCTCGGTCACGGTCACCGTGAAGGGCATGCCCGACTGGTTCCGCGATGGCAACGGCAACCTCGAGTTCGACAGCGCCGAGGGCGAAAAGCGAGGCGGCTACGAGATCGCAGCGGTGGCCAAGGGCCCCGCAGCGGGTGGGGAAAAGTCGGAGTGGCACGCGGCGGTCGTGGCCGACGCCAACCTCGCCAGCAACTTCTTCATTCGAAACGCCGCCAACGCCTACTTCATCGCCGACACCGTTTCGTGGCTCACCGAAGATCCGGCGCTCGCCGGGGAGTCGGAATCCGAGGAAGACGTGAAGATTCAGCACACCAAAGAAGATGAGTCCATGTGGTTCTACGCCACCAGTGCGCTGATTCCCGCCCTGGTCTTCGTGACCGGCGCGCTCCGGGTATCCAACCGCCGCAAGAAGGGGGCCGCATGATCCGGTCTTGGATGGTGTACGGCGGGATTCTCGGGCTGAGCCTGGCCGGCACGTGGATGCGCTTCACCGCCGAAGAAACCAAGGGCGAGAAAGAAGGCGTGGCCCTGCTCGATGAGCCGACGAGCGCGTTGGAGTCGATCACCTACGCCTCCCCCGATGTGGATGTCAGCTTCGAGATTCGGAAGGACACCTTCGGATCCTACGGCTGGGTCACCGTCAGTGACCACAAACAAAAGAAGGTGAAGGAGGGCGAAACGCCTCCGCCCGTTGAAACCAAGGTCACGTCGTTCAAGGCGGGCACGGCGGGCGACAAGCTGATGGAGAGCGTGGCGCCGCTGATGGCGAAGCGTGAGCTCATCGGCGTGGATGCCGCCAAGCTCGAGTCCTTCAAGCTCACGGCCTCCACGAGCTCTCTGGCGGTGAAGGCCGCCGGGCAGACTGCCACGCTCGAACTGGGCGGCGAAACGTACGGCGCCAAAGACCTGTACGCGAAGCACCGCGAGTCGAGCCGCTTCTACGTCGTGGACGACGAGCTGATCAAGCCGCTGAAGTTCGCGGTCACGCGCCTCCCCGAGCGGGGGCTCTTCGCCACCAAGGTGGAGGAGGTCGACACCGTCGTGCTCTCCGCGGGCACTCGTCAGGTGGAATGGCTCCAGCACAACAAAGAGGACCGCTCGGCCGACTGGTGGGAGCGTAAAGCCACCGCGGGCACCGATGAGGTCGGCAAGAAGGACGAGACCTTCAGCAACTGGCTCGAGAAGGCTCTGAAGGTGAAGTCCGCAAGCTACGTGCAGGCGGGCGAGGAGCCGGCAACCACCGAGCCGGTGTTCGACCTCAGCTTCTCCGTACAGGGCAAGCCCACCGAAACGCTCCACGTGCTGAAGTCGGAGTCCGACTGGTACGCGAAGAGCGACTTCTCCCGCGGCCTGGTCAAGCTCACGCGCTCCGCCGTGGAGGACACCGCCGATGAGGTCGACGACATCCTCGCCGGTCGCGAACCTGCGCCCAAGGAGAAGCCCCCCGCGCCCGCCGCCCTCGAGGGCGGGCCCGGCGCGCCCGGTGCGCATCCTCCGATGCCGCCCGGCATGCCGGGCATGCCGGGCCCGCGCCCGGGACTGCCGCCCGGCATCCCGGGCGGCAAGCTCAAGCCGCACTGAGCGGGGCGGCCCGCCGAAGGCGGGCGAGCCACGCCGGCGAGCCCTACGCCGCTTCGTCGGAGCTTGAGGTCACGCCGAAAGCGGTCTTCAGGGTGTCGAGCGACAACTTCTCCTGGTTGTAGAACAGGAAGCTGAACAGGCTCGAGGCGCTCGCGTACTTGTACACGTCGCGCCAGCTCTTGATCGTTTCGAGGTGCCGCGCGAGCGTGATCGGGCGGAAGTAGAACTCCCGGTAGAAGCGGCGGTGGAACTCCACGATGTCTTCGGGCTCCAGCGCCCAGGGCACGAACGTGGGCTCCCAAAAGCTCTTCTCGTCGGTGCTCTCGTTCACGAGGCGCCCCCACTTGCTGCCCTCGCGCTCCCACACTTCCATCTGCGGGGTCTTCGGCAGGAGCGTGTTGATCTGCACGGTGACGTCGTGGAGCGGAATCGACTTGGCGAACTCGATCGTCTCCTCGATAGTTTCGCGGGTGTCGGGCATGTGGCCCACGATGAAGAAGGCCTTGGGGCGCAGGCCCACCTCGTGCGCGGCGGTCACCGCGGCGCGGATCTTCTCCTTGGTGATGCCCTTGCTGATGAAGTCGAGCACCCGGTCGGAGCCCGACTCGATGCCGAAGCGGGTGCGCCAGCAGCCGGCATCCTTCATCGACTGCAACAGCTCTCGGTCCACGACCTCCACCCGAGAGGAGCAGGTCCACGACACCTTGCTGCCGATGTCGCGCCGCTTGAACTCCTCCATGATGCCCATCACGCGCTTCTTGCTCGCACAGAAGAGCGAGTCGACGAACGCGATGTCGCGGGCCCCAAAATCGCGGACCAGGTACTCCACCTCATCGGCGATGTACTGCGGCGAATGGGAGCGGTAGCCCGACTTGGCCTTCTGGCAGAAGGCGCAGGCATGGGGGCAGCCGCGGGAGGTGATCATCGCGAACTTCGGCGAGGCGTGTTCGTCGATGGGGATGGGCTTGTACAGGTCGTTCGGAAGCAGGTGGCGCGCGGGGAACGGCAGGAGGTCGAGGTCCTTGAAGCGACCGCGTGCAGGCGTGAAGTGCAAGGACGTGTCGGGTTTGCGGTAGACGATGCCCTCGACGTCGTCGATCGACTTGCGCCCCGCGTAGTGGTCGACCAGCTCCACCATCGTGAACTCGCCCTCGTGCAGCACGCCCACGTCGAAGGCGGGGTGGGCCATCGCTTCGTTCGGCAGGAGGGTCACGTGGTAGCCGCCCAGCACCACCGGAATGCTCGGGAGCGCGCCCTTGAGCTGCGTGGCGAGCCGCTTGCTGGTCTCAAAAACGACCGTGGTGCTGCCGATGCCGATCACGTCGGGACGAGTGCCCTCCACGCGCCGCACGGTGCCGGCCACGTCGAGGTGTTCGGCCGCGGCGTCGATCGCGCAGACGGTGTGCCCCGCTCGCTCCAGCATCGCGGCGATGTAGAGGATGCCCAGCGGCGCGGAGTTGAAGAAGAGGTACGCGGTCACGGGGCTGACGCTGCCGTTTTCGAGGACCGAGTCGATCGGGGGATTGATGAGCGTGATCCGCATGGGGCACCTGCGTAGAGGGTAGCGCAACCGCGAAGGAGGACTGGTAACCGGCGGTACGAACCGGCCGGTCTACCACCGGTCCGGCGGTGTGGGGTCGAGGACGACTCGAGCGCCGTCGAAGCCGACGGGGTCGTGGAGCGAAAGGACCACCCGCCGGTTGGTGAGCGCGTCGGCGTCGGTGCGCTTGGCCTCCAGCGGAACTCCGTCGCCGCCGGCCACCATGACCAGCCGCTCGGGGCCCACGCCGTGAGCGACGAGCCAACTGTGGAACGCGACGGCCTGGGCGCGGGTCAACTCGCGGGCGCCGGCATTGCCGAGCGCCGAGTCGGTGTACACGCCCACCCACAGCCGCATGTGGGGGTAACGACCGAACAAGGCCGCCAGAGCCTCAAGGGGGGGCACACTCTCGGCGGTCAGAGAGGCGCCCGAAAAGGCGATGTCCGACCGAGTGCCGAGGAAGGCCACCAGATCGGCCGGCACCGCGTCGGCGCAGCCATCTCCTTCTTCCCAGCCGTTGCGCGTCTCGGCCTCGTTGGGGCAGCGGTCGTGTACGTCGGGAAAGGCGTCGCCGTCGTTGTTGTGATCCGAACAACCGTCCTCGTCCCGATAACCATCGCGGTCTTCGGGTTGGTCCTTGCACTGGTCGCGCACGTCCGCCACGCCGTCGTGGTCGTCGTCGGGATCGAGGCAGCCATCGGCGTCGTCGAAGTAGTCGAAGTCTTCGAGGGAGTCGGGGCAGCGGTCTTTCGTGTCGGGCACTCCGTCGTCGTCACGATCGGGCGGGGGCGCGTAGCGCAGGTCAAGCGCCACCGAGGCGAGGAGCGCCGGCCACACGTGGAGGGGCTCACTCTCGGGCTGATCGCCGACCTGCACGAGCCCCTGGACGTCGGCGCGCACGCTCAGGGGGCCGGTCACGGAGTACCGAATCCCACCACCGGCGGCGAAAACGAGGTCGAAGTAGGGGCCGGTCCCGAGGCCAAAGTCCCGAAGGGCGATCTCGCTGTCCACGAGCCCACCGCCGACCTGCACGTAGCGCCACCCCACGCCCGGTCCGGCCACTACGTGCAGTCGGTCGCCCTCGTAGAGCTTGAACAGCGCGTCCACGCGGGTGACCGACGACGACAGCTCCGGGGCAGCGTTCCGGAGGGTGCTTCGCCCACCGAGGATGGTGAGCTCCATCTCAAAGGGAGCCGTCTCGGTCACGAGCCCCACCCTCGCGCCGAAGCCCAGATTCGGCGCCACGTAGTCTTCGGGCGGCGACCAGAAGCCGCCAAACAGCACCCCGCCGGAGAACAGCTTCAGGGCCGCGGGGATGGGAAACGCTGGCATCACCAGGAGCCTAACTCCCGGCGCCGCCCACCCTCTTGAGCCGAAGCGCGTTCCCCACCACCAGCACCGACGACATCGCCATCAACAGCGAGGCCACCATCGGGTTCATCCGCCCCGCCGCAGCCAGGGGGATGGCGAGCAGGTTGAAGCCGAAGGCCCAGGCGAGGTTCTGGCGGATCACCCGTGCGGTCGCCTGTCCCAACGTGAGGGCCGTGCGCACGCGGGCGATGTCACCCCCCACGAGGGTGAGCGCCGCGGTCTGCTGCGCGGCATCGGCCCCCCCGCCGATCGCGATGGCCAGGTCGGCCGCAGCCAGGGCCGGCGCGTCGTTCACCCCATCCCCCACCATCACCACCGTAGCGCCCCCGGCGCGCAGACTGCGGACCAGCTCCGCCTTGTCCGAAGGTCGCTGGTTGGCGTGCACCTCGGTGATCCCCGTCTCCGCGGCCACCCGCTCGGCCGCACCAAGGTTGTCGCCGGTGGCGAGGATCACCCGCAGCCCGACGCGCTGGAGCTCCCGTACCGTGGCCCGCGACGTCGGCCGAAGCTCGTCGGCCAGCTCGATGGCGCCGACCAGAACTCCCTCCCGCGCCACGTGAACGGTGGTGACACCCGCAGCGCCTCCGGCCTCCGGAGCGCCCAGCCCCACGAACTCCGGCGACCCCACTCGCACCTCGGCGCCGTCTGCCAACCGCGCGACCACGCCCCCCCCGATCTCCGCCCGAAACGAACGCGGCGCCGCCGGCTCACGACCGCGGCCTCGCGCCTCCGCCACGATCGCTCGGCCCAGCGGGTGCTCGCTGTACCGCTCGGCCGCGGCCGCCCCGTCCAAAACCTCGGCTTCGGTCGCCCCCCCGAACGGCCGAACGGCCACCACCCGCGGCGCGCCCAAGGTGAGCGTGCCGGTCTTGTCCACCACCACGGTGTCCACGTTGCGGGCCTGTTCCAGCGCCGCCAAATCGCGGACCAGCACCCCCAGCTCCGCCGCCCGCCCGGCCCCCACCATCAGCGCGGCCGGTGTAGCGAGGCCCAACGCGCACGGGCAGGCCACCACGAGGACCGCCACCGTGGGGAGCACGATGCCCGCGAGGTCGTGGCCCGCAAGCAGGTGCCCCACGGCCGTCAGCGCCGCGATCGCCACCACGATCGGCACGAACACCCCCGACACCCGATCGGCCAGCCGCTGCGCCGGCGCCTTCGACGCCACGGTGTCCATCACCGCCTGCACCACCCGCCCCACCGCGCTCTCTTCCGCGGGCGCACTCACCTCCACGACGAGGTGCCCCTCGTGCAGGGTGGAGCCCCCGAGTACCTTCGAGCCCGGCCCGCGAAGCACGGCCAGCGACTCGCCGGTGAGCACGGACTCGTCGACGCTGCTCTCGCCCGAGCGCACGACCCCGTCGGTGGGCACCCGCTCTCCGGGGCGCACCACCACGACGTCGCCGACGCCGAGGCTCTCGGCGGGCACGCTGGTTTCACGCTCGCCGGAGAGCAATGTGGCGGTGTCGGGCATCAGCGCCGCCACCGCGTTCAGCGCGAGTCCGGCCCGCGCCCGCGCCCGCGCTTCCAACCACCGCCCGCCCAGCACCGCGCTGATCACCACGCCAACCGTTTCGAAGTACACGTCGTGCCCGCCCCGCGCCCACTCCCACATCGAGCCTGCCCACGCCGCCGAGACGCCGAGGCTCACGAGCGTGTCCATGTTCGCGCCGCCCACTCGAGCCTGCATCCACGCGCGTCGAAACAGGCTCCCGCCGGCACCACCGAGCACCGCCGTGGCCAACACCGCCTGCGCGGTGAGGCTCCACGCGGCCTGGAGGTGCGCCATGCCGAGGATCGTGAGCGGTACCGAGAGCGCGAGCGCGAGCCGCACGGGGCCGGCATCGACGGGTGCCGCCTGCGGCATCTGCCACGGCTTCCGCTGCACGGGCTCAAATCCGGCCGCGCGGGTGGACGCGAAGAGCGCGCCCTCAGCGGTGTTTCCCAGCACCGTGGCGGTGCGCGTGGCGAGGTTCACCCGCGCCTCCTGCACCCCTTCCACGCCGGACAGCACGCGCTCCAGCCGCGATGCGCAGCCCCCGCAGGTCATGCCCTCCACGCCGAAGCGGTGCCGGGGAATGGAAGCGGCCTGCATCCGCGACAACCTGCTCACCAACCGCCGGGCGCCAAGGGGGGCCGGCGATGCCCGACGCCTGCCTTGACGCCCGCCCCCCCCGTGCTAATAGGCTTGCGCCTCGCCTTCACGGAGGTGTGGCCGAGTGGTTGAAGGCAGCGGTCTTGAAAACCGCCGCCCTCGTAAGGGGGCCGTGGGTTCGAATCCCACCACCTCCTTTTCTATTTCGATCCCTTCGGAGACGTGACCGAGTGGCCGAAGGTACACGCTTGCTAAGCGTGCGCACCCGAAAGGGTGCCGAGGGTTCAAATCCCTCCGTCTCCGCCATCGTTAATTCTGTACATTCAAGCACCCATAGCTCAACTGGATAGAGCATCTGACTACGGATCAGAAGGTTGGAGGTTCGAACCCTTCTGGGTGCACCATAAAGAGCCGCCCTCGTCGCAAGATGGGGGCGGTTCTTCGTTGGTGCCGCTACACCCCGACCCAAGCCGAAAAGCGAGTGCATCCCGGCTCGCTGTGCACGCTCACGCCGCCTTGGTGCGCCTCGGCGATGGCCTTCACCAGCGCAAGGCCTAGGCCGGTCCCGCCCCGGGCGCGGTCGGTGGTGTAGAAGCGGCCAAAGAGCGCGGGAAGATGGGCCGGGTCGATGCCGGGGCCGTCGTCTTCCACGGTGACGCCCGCCGTGGACGGGGTGCGCCACCGCTCCACGCGCACGTTGGGCCCGCCGTGGCGCACGGCGTTCTCCACGAGGTTCTTGACCAAGGTGTCGAGCTGCTCGCGCACTCCGGACACCTCGCCAGCGGAGCCCCGAACGGGGATGCCAGGGTGGCGGTGTAGGACCTCTTCCACGAGGGCGTCGAGGCCCACCGGCTCGCGGGCGCCGCCCTCTTCAGCGCGGGCGAGGCGCAACAGGCCGCCCACGAGGTTCGAGAGCCGGTCGAGGTCGGCGAGGGCGTTCTCGAGGAAGCGGGCGCGCTGATCCGGCGGCATCGCCTCGTCGTCGCGGAGCAGCTCGATCGTGCCGCGCAAGCTGCTCACGGGGGTCTTGAACTCGTGCGACACGTTGCCCGCGAACTCGCTGATGTAGGTGAGCCGCGCCCGCAAGCGGCTGGCCATCAGGGCCATGGCCCCTCCGAGCAGCGCCGTCTCCTGGATGCGGGAGTCCTGCGCCTCCGCGAAGGTGTCGTCGGTGCCGAGCTGGCCCGCCGCGATGCGCTCCGATGCGGACGCGAGCCCCTTCAACGACCGCGAAGCGCGCCAACCGGCGAAGATCGCGAGCGCTGTGGTGAGGAGCAATGCCACCAGCGCGCCGGCCGTCAGGCGCGGGGCCATCTGCCAGAAGGTCTGCCACTCCTCACGTGGCGTGCGAGAGAGGACCACCGCGCCCAGCACCTCGCCGTCCTTGACGATCGGCACCGCCACGAAGACCCGGACGTCGGCGTGGCGGGAGGGGCTGTCGCGCGTGGTGTAGCTGGAGCGGTTCTTGAGGGGAACGGGATCGCGAGGTTTGATGGCGAGCCCGCGACTTCCGGCGAGCGCGGTGCGAACCTCCTCGTCGTCGCTGAGGTCGTCGCCCACCGTGCCTCCGCTCGACGCCACCACGACGGCCTCGTCGTTCACGATGCGGATTCCGGCCAGCGTCTGCGCCTTCGCCGCCGCCAAGAGCTCGTTCACTCCCTCACGCCGACCCTCCATCCGATCGGCGGCGACCATCGCGATGAGGGCCCCCTGATGCTCAAGGTCTTCGCGCGTCTGGTTCACGAGGTCCCACGCCAGCGCACCGGTGCCGAGCACGGCAAACACGGGCAGGGAGAGCACCAGGACGTAGCTGCCGAGCAGCCAGAGCTGGAGCGGCAGCCGTGGGAGCGGCCACCCTCCGCGCCGCACGCTCACGCCCGCAACCGGTAGCCGAGCCCGTGGACGGTTTCGATGGGATCGAGGCCGTGCTCGCGGAGCTTGGCGCGGATGCGGCGCACATGGCTGTCCAGAGTGCGTTCGGCCAGATGGTAGCCCTCTCCGTAGGCCCGATCGGTGAGGTCCTCGCGCGTGTACGCGCGGCCCGGACGAGCGAGCAGCACCTGGAGCAGACTGAACTCCGTCACGGTGAACACCAGCTCGTGGGTGCCTGTGGCGACATCCACCCACACCCGGTGCTCCACGGCGTCCATCCGGATGGCGCCCGCACGCAGCACCGGAGGGTCGTCGACCGTTCGTGGCGCCGGCCGCCCCCGCCGCAGCACCGCTTTGACCCGCGCGCACAGCTCGCGCGTGGAGAACGGCTTGGTGAGGTAGTCGTCGCCCCCCATCTCCAAGCCCAGCACCCGGTCGAGCTCCTCGTCACGACTGCTCAAAAACACCACCGGGACGGTGCTCGTCTTGCGCAGCTCGCGGCAGGCCTCGAGGCCGTCCATGCCGGGCATCACGATGTCGAGCACGATCAGATCGGGCTTGCCCGAGGCGGCCAGGCGCAGGGCTTCGGCGCCTTCGCGAGCCTCCTCAACGTCGTGCCCGTCGCGCACCAGCGCGTAGCGGAGCACTTCGCGGAGATGGGGGTCGTCGTCGACGACGAGGATGCGCGCCATGGCGGGAGAGCCTACCCCGGCGCGGTCGACGCGCATCACCCAGACCAGGGCGGTCGCAAAGTCCGCGGGCCCGCCGGTCGATGAACGATGCGCGATCACCGATGCTCGGTGGGCGAGATTCGACAACCGAGGTTCGACAGCCGAAACTCGATTTTTCGACTACCGAAACTCGTTGACCGAGAGCCGAAACTCGACCGGTCGATGATCCAGGTTCGATGAACGAACTCTCCGTGTGACTCCGTCAGACCCCGGGTTGGTTCGGCTGCGGCCCCGCTTGGGCGGGGGCCGAGCCTCCTTCAACCCGCGGCCCGCCGGAGTCAATGTGG
>CANKOI010000086.1 GCA_947484175.1 Deltaproteobacteria bacterium | reverse complement strand
GTAAGAGCGCACCGGCGGCCCGGGCAATCGGGTCGGCCAGGCAAACCCCCTCGGGAGCAACGCCGAACAGGACCAGGGTGCCCGCCCGTAGGTCCGGGTAGGCGGCTTGAGCCGGTCGGCGACGACCGGCCTAGAGGAATGGTTTCCACCGGCGGATGGGGCAACCCGCTGCCGGCACAGAACTCCGCTTATTGACGCCTCCGTGCCAATCCTATTTCCCAGAAGGGGGGCAAGGCCTGCCGGCCTCGCCCCCTACCGTCGCCGACCTGTGTACCAAGGCGCCCAGACCGTCCAAGCCCACAAGCCGCTCGTTGCCCCGGATCCACAGGTTCTCCACCGTAGTCAGGCGCCGCAGCCCGGCGAGGTCGGCGAGGTGGTCGCAGTCTTCGATGCCGATCCAGCGGTCGCGGGAATCCCGGAGGCCTTCGAGGCCGTGAAGCGAGGTCAACGGGGCGACGCAGGTGAGCGACAGGCGCCGGACCGTGCGCAGGCGCGAGAGGGCGTCGAGCCGCGCCAGTGCCGGCAGGTCGCCGAGGTAGAGTTCTCCCGCATGGGTGAGCCCATCGAGGCCATCGAGGCTCGTGAGGGAATCGTTCAGGCTCACGGCGAGGAGTCCCTCCACTTCGGTGAGGGACTCCAAACCCACGAGGTTCGGGAGGGGCAGCTTGACGAGGTACACGTAGCCGCCGACCTGCTGGAGGCCCGAAAGGCCGGCGAGCGACGTCAGCGCGGGAAGGTCCCGCACCCCCACGTTGCCCTTCACCTGAGGGAGCGAAGGGAGTCCATCGAGGGTGGTCAGCAGCGGGAGCTCCAACAGCCCAATCCCGCCCAGCTCTTCGATGCCCTCGAGCCCCGACAGGCTGTCGAGTGCGTCGAGGTAGCTGAGCGACAAGGAATCCTTCACCGTGCGCAGCTCGGCGAGGGCGCTGAGGTCGGTGAGCGAGACCGAATCCCAGGGGGCACCGCTTACGCCGAGGACGCCTCCCACAGACTCCAGCGCACCGAGCCCGGAGAGCGACGTGACCGGCGAGTACATAACCCAGAAGTCGCCGCCCACCTCGCGCAACGCCCCCAGCCCCCGCAGCTCCGAGAGGGTGGCGTTGCTCTACACGATGAGATCGCTCCCGACGGTCTCCAGCGCGTCGAGGCCGGCCAGACTCTCGAGCTCGCCGTTGCCCGCAATCCACAAATCCCCGGTGATCGTCCTCAGGCATTCAAGGCCCTCGAAGGCCGTGACCTCGGTCGTCATGATCGTGAGATCGCCGTCCACCTCGGTGAACTCGGAGAGCGCCGAGAGGCTGCCACCCACGGTGGTGCGGCCAAAGTTTCCTTCGATCCATATGTTTCCCGAGAATACGCTGTCGGCTGGGCACCCTCGCTCCTCCGACACCCACGCTCCCGCGGAGTCGTCGGGCGGCGCTACGCAGGCCACGAGAGCGAACCACATCGCTGAGAGTTAGCCGTGCCACCCGGAGGTCGCCATGCCCGAGTTCCAGCACCAGGAGATGTTCCCCCACGTTCACCCGGTCGAAACCGCGTGGCGGAGGCTCGACATCGCCGGGGTGGGCACGGCCGAGTTCAACGGCCGCGAAGTGCTGACCGTGGCGCCCGAGGTGCTCACAGAGCTCACTCGCGTAGCCATGCGCGACATCAGCCACCTGTTTCGTGCCAGTCACCTCCAACAGCTCGCCGACATCCTCAAAGACCCCGAAGCCAGCGCGAACGACCACTTCGTGGCGCGCCAGCTGCTCAAAAACGCGAACGTGGCCGCCGGGATGGTCCTGCCCAGCTGCCAAGACACCGGCACCGCCATCGTGATGGGCAAGAAGGGGCAACAGGTGTGGACGGGCGGCGGCGACGAAGCGGCCATCGCTCGCGGCGTTTTCCGCACCTACACCGAAACCAACCTTCGGTACTCCCAACTGTCCCCGGTCACCACCTACCAAGAGGTGAACACCGGCACGAACTTGCCCGCGCAGATCGAGCTCTACGCCACCGAAGGCAGCGCCTACGAGCTCTTGTTCATCACCAAAGGCGGCGGCTCCGCCAACAAGACGTTCCTGTACCAAGAAACCAAGGCGCTGCTGAATCCCGCCTCGCTGCTCACGTTCCTCGAAGCGAAGATGAAGTCGCTCGGGACCGCGGCGTGCCCGCCCTACCACCTCGCGATCGTGATCGGCGGCACCTCCGCGGAGCTTTGCCTCAAGACCGTGAAGCTCGCGAGCTGCCGCTACCTCGACGACTTGCCCACTACGGGCTCGAACCTCGGCCACGCCATGCGCGATCTGGAGCTGGAACAGGAGGTGTTGGAGCTGAGCCGCAAGCTCGGCATCGGCGCGCAGTTCGGGGGCAAATACTTCTGCCACGACGTGCGGGTGATCCGACTGCCTCGCCACGGCGCCAGCTGCCCAGTCGGCATCGGCGTGTCGTGCAGCGCCGACCGCCAGGCCCGCGCCCGCATCGACCGCACCGGCGTGTACCTCGAAGCCCTCGAAACCAACCCGGCCCGTTTCCTCCCCGAACCGCGCCCCGACGAGCTCGTGGGCGAGGTGGTGAAGGTCGACCTCAACCGCCCGATGGCCGAGCTTCAAGAGTTGCTCTCCCGCTACCCCATCCGCACGCGCCTCTCGTTGTCGGGGCCGATGATCGTGGCCCGCGACATCGCCCACGCCCGACTGAAAGAGCGCCTCGACCGCGGCGAGCCCCTGCCCGCCTACTTCCGCGACCATCCCGTCTACTACGCAGGCCCCGCCAAGACCCCCGACGGCATGGCCTCAGGCAGCTTCGGCCCTACGACGGCCGGGCGCATGGACGCCTACGTCGACCTGTTCCAGTCGCACGGCGGCAGCCTCGTGATGCTGGCGAAGGGCAACCGGAGCAAGGCGGTGACGGACGCCTGTAAGGCCCACGGCGGCTTCTACCTCGGCAGCATCGGCGGGCCGGCGGCGCTCCTCGCGCAGGACAACATCCGCAAGGTGGAGGTGCTCGACATGCCGGAGCTGGGCATGGAGGCCGTATGGAAAATCGAGGTCGAGGACTTCCCTGCCTTCATCGTGGTGGACGACAAGGGGAACGACTTCTTCGCCGAGTTCGCGGCGCCGATTCAGGATGGGAAGTGACCCGCAGAGGGGAGGGTCGAAGCCAGGGCCCAGCCTCGGGGTGATCGTCGGTGCTTTGTTTCTCCTCGGAGGCGGCGCGGCTGTGGGGCTGTGCGGCTTGGTGATCACCGCGGGCGTGGTGTCGCAGAGCGAGCAGGAATCCTGGGCGCCGATGCGTCGTTCGTTGACCGGCCGGGCCGGCTGACGTGGATGACGGTGTTCAGCGGAATCCACTTCGCAGAGGACGCCGACGTGGTCGCGCTTTTGGAGCCGCACCTCGCGGCGCTGGAGAGGCTGGGGCGGCGGTGAGTGCGCGGCCACTCGCGGGCCGTCCTCTATCCGCGCCGCCCCGTTCGCCACCGGCTAAGCTCGTGGCGATGCTCACGACGGCCTCGGCCTTGCTGCTTCACCTCGCCGCCTGCTCCGCCCCGGCGGACGACTCGGCAGAGGGCAAACCGGCCGCCGAGTTCAACAGCGGCGGCGATGCCGAGGAAGAGAGCGGCCTCGTGATCGGCGACGACCGGGCAACGTTCTTGCCTGGCGAGGAGACCGAAGGCACGACGTTGACGCTGACGTGGGTGGAGCCTTCGAGCCTCCACCACGCGAACTACGTGCTCGGAGATGTGTTGCTGTCTCTGCCCGTCGCGCCCGAGGTGGTGTTCGACCTGCATGCCCCCGATCCCAGCCTGCTGGTGGAGGTCGACCCCGAAGGTCACCCCGGCGTGACCGCCGCCTACTTCGTGCCCGCGCTGCACATCGACACGGACGGCGACGGGCTCCCCTCGGAAGGCGAGAGCTATCTGGGCGTAGGCAAGACGTGGCTCCTGTACGTGAACGGCTCCCCATCCGGCATCGAGGACCTTCCGAATGCGCTGCGCGGCTGGAATGCGATGGAGGTGGACCTCGAAACGGGCATTGCGGAGGCCACGTGGGACCTCGACGATCTGTTGATCATGGCCACGCTGTGGGAGCGTCCCAATGTGTCCCTCGAAGGCACGTGGTCGGAGGAGGTGCCGCGCGGCACCGGCCTGGTGTTTCGTTCTTTGGTGGAAGCGCAGGGCGGCGCCGTGGAGCTCCCGGTGGTGGCCGACCAACGAGCGGAGTCGCCCTTCCGGCTCCCCGCGCGCGGCCCCCCCCCCGACGACCACTTCGCCGACCTAAAACCAGGTGTTCCGGCGGCCATCGAGGTGGGAGAGGCCTACACCGACGTCGATGGCGACGGGGCCTTCACCGCGAACGACATCCCCCTGCACGGCGTGTGTTCTGAGGGCACTCCGATGGGTCTGGCCTACCTGCCCACCGTGCCGAGTCTGCTCTTGGCGATCAAGCTGGTGGGGATCGGAAACCCGGCCGGGTGGTCGGCGGTGTCGCTGGAGGAGAACCCTCGACTGGTGAGCAACAGTGTCATCACCGGGCTCAGCGTCGGCTCGGACTGCCCAGTCCGGACGTATTGAGGGGGCTACTCCCGCCGGGAGAACCGGTCCGCGCTTGCCGTGTCGCCCGGCACCACCGCCACGCCCCGTTCGTTCGCCGCGAGTCGCCACAGGATCGCGTGCGCGTTGGCCCGCGTGCTGGCGGCGTCCTCCATGCCGGCTCGCTCCAGCAACTCCCCCGCCGTGGCCTCGCCAGCCTCGAGCGCCGCGAGCAGCTTCGGCTTGAGCGCCAGCACCTGCGCAGCGGCCTTCTTGCCCGCCTCCACACCGGGCTGATGGTAGGCATTCACGTTGATCAGTTCCGCAAACAGCCCCACCGCCCGTTCGTGGAGCGCGATGACCGCGCCAAGGCGAAAGGCATCCAACTGCGACAGGGTCAGCGTGATCGAGGGATGGCCGGCCCCGTGGAGCGCCTGCCGAGTGCCCAAAAACAGCCCCTGGAGGTAGTCGCCCGAGTCCACCCCCGGCTCCACGTCGCTCGCGCCGTACCAGCCGTCGTCTTGAACCGCTACGAACACCACAAAGTGGTCGTCCGGCCCATCCCGTAGCTGCTGAACGTAGGCGTGCTGGTCGGTGCTGCCCTTGTTGCCGTACACGGTGAGGCCGGTGTGCACGGGGCGGCCGGCGCGATCGAGGGTCTTGCCCACCGACTCCATCACCAGCTGCTGTAGGTAGCGGGAGAGCAACACGAGGCGGTCGCGGTAGGGCAGGAGCACCATCGCGCGGGTGTTCCGGCCGGCGCCGGAAAGTTCGTGCCACGCCCAGGCGAGCCGCGCCGCCGGGTTCGTAGCGTAGTCGGGGCGGCGGGTGCACGCGTCCATCGCGGCGGCCCCAGCGAGGAGCGCGTCCACGTCCACCCCCTGAAGAAACGCCGGCAAGAGCCCCACCGCGGAGGTCACGCTGGTGCGCCCGCCCACCCAGTCCCACATCGGCAGACGCGCCCGCCACCCGGCCGCACGCTCCCAGAGCACGCTGCCCACGCCGGTGATGGCGATGGCCTGAGGCTCGAAGGGAAGCTCCGCGCGGAGGAAGGCCGCCTCGGTTTCCACCAGCGCGTTGCGCGTTTCGGGGGTGGCGCCGCTCTTGGAGATGCAGAGGACCAGGGTTTCGGAGAGGTCGAGGAGACCGACGATGCGGGCGAAACCGTCGGGGTCGGTGTTGTCTACGAACACCACCCGCATGCGATCATGGGGCTCGCTGAGCGCATCGGCCACCAACTGGGGGCCCAGCGCGCTCCCGCCGATGCCCAGCACGAGGAGGGTGCGAAATCGCCGCTCGACGTGAATCGCCGTGGCGAGCGCCCGGCACTCCTCCCGCACCCGCACAATGTCGGCGCCCAGACCGTCGGGGGCGAGCTCGGGCGCACGAAGCCAGTAGTGGCCCACGGCCCGCCCCTCGTCCACATTCGCCACCGCGCCGCGCTCGATCGCGGCCATCGCCTCGAAGGCCGGGGCCAGAGCCGTGGGGGCGCCCGCTTCGTTCACCCCGGAGAAACCGAGGTCGACCGTGAACCCCAGCTCCAGATCGCGCCACTGCCCTGCCATCGCCGCCTCCGCCGCCCCCCCCGTTAGCCCGTGCCGGATGGGGAGGATAGCCCCGGCCGATGCTCACCCTCCTCCTCCTCGCGGCCTGCAGCACCTCCCCCGCCTCGCTCCACGCGGCGCTTCCCGGCGTGAGCTCAGGGGCTACCGAAGCGAGCCCCGCTCCTAGCCCCGAGTCGGTGGCCGGCCTCGTGGCCCTCACCTCCTCCACCGGCATGACCTACTACGTGCTGCGCTCCGGCGCGGGCGGCTCCCCCGTTCCCGGCCAAACGGTAGGCGTGCATTATTCGGGTTGGTTGGAGAGCGGCGTGCAGTTCGACTCGTCGGTAGAGCGCGGCAAACTCTTCGTCTTCCCGGTGGGCATCGGCCGGGTGATCAAGGGCTGGGACGAGGCCGTGCTGGAGATGAAGGTCGGCGAAAAACGCCAGATTCGCATCCCTCCGCACCTCGGCTACGGCGACAAGGGCGCAGGCGGCGTGATCCCCGCCGGCGCCACGCTGATCTTCGACGTGGAGCTAGTCGAGCTGCGGTAGGCGGGGAACGAGGGAATTCGGGCGATTCGGGTTTGCCCGGCATCGGGGTGGGCGCGGTCGCCCCGAATCGCTCAGCCCCAACGCCCTAGGTAGATCACGTGCCGAGGGCCGCCCTTGCTGAGTCGGGCGCGCACCCGTTCGGTGCGCACCTCGAAGCCGGCGCGCACCATCCGGCGCGGGAAGGAGTCGTCCTCGTAGGCGCTCCAAACCGCGAGGATCCCGCCCCTTCTGAGCGCCATCCGGGTGCGATTCAGGCCGCGAAGGCCGTAAAGCGCCTCGTTGCCGGGCTGGGTGAAGGCGTCGGGTCCGTTGTCGACGTCGAGGAGAATCGAATCCCAGTGGTCGGGGGTGCGCGCGAGGAGGTCGCCTACGTCGCCCACTTCGAGGTCGGTGCGCGGATCGGCGAGCGGGTTGCCCGCCAGCGGGCCGATCAGCGGACCGCGGTTCCACGCCACCACGGCCTCGGACAACTCCGCCACCGTCACGCGACCGTTCTTGGGCAGCGCGTCGAGCGCGGACCGGAGCGTGTAGCCCATGCCGAGCCCCCCCACGAGTACGCGGGCGCCCAGCTTGGTGCTCGCCGCCATCTGCGCCATCGCCTCTTCGGAGCCGTGCATGCGGTTCGACATGAGGTCGCGGCCGCTGGCACGGATCACCAGCTCGGTGTCACGCCGCCACAGCGTGAGCTCTTGGTACTGAGGGGTGTGCGCCACCTCGAGGCATTCCCATTGTTTCATTCCGCGCTCGCTGTTCGCCCGGCTTCGGTCAGCGCGACGATCCCCTGCTCGTAGGTGACTAGCGCCTCGCCGGTGAACTCCTCCATGAGCCGCGAGAAGGCGCGGTGCGCCACGAAGTAGCGCTTTTCGCTGCGATCGTGCATGTCCGCCATCGACGCCTGGCCACCCTGCTCTACCAGCCACTTCAGCATGCCGCTGCGGGTGCGCGCCCAGTGGCGGGCCTGCTTCTCGTCGTCGCTGAGGCCGGCGGCCGTCTCGGCGGCGGGGGAGGCGGGGGCGGCAGCGGCCTTCGGAGCGGACGGCGGCTTCTTGGTGGAGGCGGCTTTCGGAGCGGAGGAACGCTTCTTGGTGGAGGCGGGAGCCGGGGAGGAGGGAGCCGGGGAGGCGGCAGCCGGGGCCGAGGCGGCAGCCGGGGCCGGGGCGGCAGCCGGGGCCGGGGCGGCAGCCGGGGCCGAGGCGGCAGCCGGGGCCGGGCGCGCCGGCGGCTGCCACGCGATCGGGTCGTTGGCGACGGGGTCGGCAACGAAGCCGAGCAGGGCCTTCAGGCGTTCACGAATGCGGAAGGGGCTCATGTCAGCGCACGCACGCGTCGTTGGCGAGGTTCGGCGTGCCGACCTGTAGGTCGGCGCCGAAGGTGGAGGTGCCGGCGCACCACGCGGCGGGGTCGTTGCTGGTGCTGAGGTCGAGCGTTGCGCTGTCGCGCTGCACGCTCACCCCCTTCACCATCCCCCAAGCCGCCTCCTCGTAGGCCACGCTGTCGTACGTGTCGCCGTCGCGGCTGAGCACGATCTCGTCGCCGTCGTTGCCGAGCTGAAATTCGGCGGCGGCCCAGGCCCACGCCACGTCGACACCGCCGTTCTGGTCCTGGGCGGCGCTGTTGCCCACCACGACAAAGCCGTGAGCGGGGAGGAGCACGGGCGCGTCGATGGTGACGGCCTGCGGTTGGTTGGCATCGAGGTCGCCCAGTACGAGGCCCTGAAGGTCGAGGTCGCGGTCGGTGAGGTTCAGAATCTCGATCCACTCGCCCACTTCGTCGGCGACAGGGTGGGAGTTGGCGAGGAACTCGTTGATGAGCATCTCGCCCACGACGAAATTGGGGTCCCCGCCCGCCGACCCGGTGTCGGTGTCGGTGTCGGTGTCGGTGTCCGCGTCGGTGTCCGCGTCGGTGTCGGTGTCGGTGTCGGTGTCGCCGCTGTCGAGCTCGGCCATGTCGGTGTCGTCATCGGAGAGTTCTGGCGCGATCATGCCGGTGTCGGAATCAGAACGCTCGGGTGTCAGGCACGCGAAAAGCACAAGAAGAGAGAAGCTGAACATCGATGCTCGCCGAAGGGCGGCGGCGCTAACCTGAAACGGCGAGAGGGCCATGCCCGCCTGTGCGCTGCGTGACGTGGAGACCGACATCGGGGGCCATCTCGCCCTCGACGTCACGCGCGACGATGGCGCCGCGGTGCCGCGCCATGCGCGCCCGACGAGTTGCCGGGCCCACGGCACCGCCCCGAGATGCCCCCCCCTACACCGCCGGGTGCCGGCTCGCCTTCTCCACGCGCGGGTGCCCCGCGAACGGCAGCACGTAGGTGACCATGTCCTTCCCGTAGAACCGGAAGCGATGGCGGTCTTCAAACCCCCAGCTGCGCAATTGCCGGTTCGCACCTTCGTTGTCTACCTCGGTGGTGATCTTCACCGCGTCATGCCCGCGGGCGTAGAGCTCGTCGAACAGCACCTTGTTGATGTGCCCCGACACCCGCTTGCCGCGCAGCTCGGGCTCGAAGGAGCAGAACAGGCTCTCGCCGGGAACGTCGTCCGCGCCCGACACGCCGAAGTAGCGTCGCGTTTCCACCAGCTTGCCGATCACGGAGGGGCGGCGGAGAGCGCCCAACGCCGCGGCGGGGCCGAGGAACATGAACCGGCGGCGGGCGATGTCGCGGTACATCTGGGCCGTGTCGAGCGCGCCGCCGATGAACCCTTTCACCTGTTCGTCTTCCACGTACACGAACCCCACGAACCACGGGCTGTCGACCAGCGCCTGGTAGAGCTGTTGCAGGAAGGGCGGGCCGAGCTGCGCCCACAGGCTGTTGCCCATCGAGGCGTGATGCAGCTCCGCCACCCGGGCCGCATCCCGAAACTGCATGGGTCGAATCGCCCGGAGGACCTCGGGGTCGACCGGGAAGGGACGAACGTCGCTCACGACTTCTTCTGCTCCGCCCGAAGCGTGTCCAGGAAGGCGGTTTGGCTGATCGCGCGGTGCTGAGCCGCCAGAAAGTTGCCGAGCGCGTCTTCGATCTGGGTGCCGTAGCTCTCGTTGAGGAGCCGCCGGGCGAGGCTGAACGCTACCGTGTGCATCGGGCCGAAGCTCTTGATGGTGTCGGCGAGGGCGCGGTCGAGGTCGTCGGCCACGAGGTCCACGAGGCCCAGGCGGCGGGCCTCTTCCGCCCCGATCACCGCCCCGGTCATCACGATCCGCTTCGCGTGGCCCAAACCAACGTACTTGGCGAGCCGGAAGGTGGCCATGCCCGGCAAGAAGCCGAGCGGCACCTCGTTGAGCTGAAAGCTCGCCCCCGACACACAGATGCGCTGATCGCACACCAGCATGAGCTGGAAGCCGCCGCCCACGGCGGGCCCGTCCACCAGCGCCACCGTGACCTTGTCGAGGTTCTCGAAGCGGCTGACGAGCTTCTCCCATTTGTTGAACCCGTGAATGTCCATCCCCGCCTTCGGGTCGAAGTCCAGAAAGTCGATCCCCTGAGAATGACCGCGGAGCACGACCACCTTCGTGGTCGACACATCTTCGAGATGGTCGCACACGCGCTCCAGTTCCCGGATCTGCTTCACGTTGATGCATGGCCGTAAAAGCCGGATGGTGGCGATGTCGCCCGCTTCGTCGAACTTCAAGGTTTCGTACATGATTCCTACCAGCGAACGAGCGCGGTCTCGATAGTCGAGCCGGGCCCCATGGTCATGAGCACACCGTAATCGCCGCGCCGAACACGGCCCTCGGCGAGCAGGCGAGAGAGCGAGAAGAGGAAGGAGCCGGAGCTCAGGTTGCCGAAGTCGCGCAGCACGGAGTGGGTGTGCCGCACGTCGTAGTCCGTGAGGCCCACGTTGTACTTGATCGCGTCGACCACCTTCTTGCCACCGGAGTGCACGATCCAGTGGGCGATGTGGCGGCGACGCAGCCCGAAACGAGACAGCAGGCGCCGCACCGGTTTTTCGGCGTTGGCGCCCACCACGTAGGGGATGTCGCGGTCGAGAAAGAAGCTGTACTTCCCCTGCTCGTCGTCCCAGTCGAAGCGCATCGCGTCGATCGCTTCCGAGATGATGTGGCTGTCGAAGCCGAGGATTTTGGGCGTGAAACTCGGCTCGTCCCGCTCCGAGGCGCGCACCAGTACGGCCGCCACGCCATCGCCGAACAGGGAGTTCACGATGGCCGTGCGCATGCTGCCGTCGAACACGTAGGCGGCCGAGCAGATCTCGATGCACACCATCAGCGCATTCTTGCCGGGGTTCGCCATCGCCCACGATGCCACCGGGTTCAGGCCGTTGAGCCCCGCGTTGCAGCCCATCCCCACGATGTCTACCCGTGAGCAGTCCTCGCGGAAGCCCAGCTCCTTGATGAGGATCGCGGTGAGGCCCGGCGTGAGCCACCCGGTGGAGGTGATGCAGCAGAGGTAGTCGATGTCCGACGGCCGGAGCCCCACCTGATCCAGACACGCGGCCACCGCGGCCGGCGCCACCTCGATGGCGCCGCGGCGGTGCTTCTGCAACAGCTCGCCCTGCGACTCGGGCTCGGGGCCCCCCTCTGGCCGACCAGGCGGCAGGTACAGGTGGCGGGTGAGGATGTGGGAGCTCGAAAATAGCGACGTGATCTTCGGATCGGTCACCTGAAAGCGTGCCAGCAGTTCGGCTTGGCTGTACCGCTGGGGCGGGTTGGCCGTGCCGACGGCAAGGATGCGGGGGCGCAGGTCGAGCATGCTCCGCGACTGTATCGCAGGGGGCGCCGGGCGGTACCGCCGAACCGGCGGCGACGTGGCAGCGCGTACGGAGCCCGCACGGCTTTCCCCGATCAGTCTTCCACTTGCAACTGCGCGAGGAACTCCGGCGGCAGGGTGGTGGCCGTGCGGGCCACGAGGTCGATCATCACGAAGGTGAGCTCCCCGTCGCACACCACCTCCCCGTCGTGGAGGCGCGTGATCACCTGACGCAGGCGGCCGATGCCGCGGCGCGCCGAGAGGGGCTCCACCGAAACGTGCAGCTCGTCGTCGTACACACACTCGCGCCGGTAGCGGACATCGGCCCGGAGGATGGCCGGACCGCGACCGTTCTTCACCATCAGCGGGATGGGCGTGCCGCTGTGCGCCGCCCAGGCAAAGCGCGCCCACTCCATGTACTCGAGGTACCGGGCGTGGTTGCAGTGCCCGAACATGTCGATGTGGGAGCTGGGCACGCGGAGGGTGAAACCCGGAAAGTCGGTCGGCATGGCGGCGGCCTATCCGAATCGGGGCATCCACCGCTGCATTGTGCGCTCAACAAAACCTTCTGACCGGTCGGTCGGCAATTCTGACTCGGAGGGCGGAAAAAATAGGCACGACGCATGCTTGGACGAGATCGCCCGGCGTGGTAGGGGCGCGACTTGCTCCGCCGAGGTGCTGTGTCTCTGCCCGACGTTTCCACCTGCCCCGAAACCGTGGTGGCGGCGCTCAAGCGGCTCGCCGGGGTGGAAACGCACGGCCACACCTTCTACGACAACGGGGGCAAGCCCACCTTTACGTCGTTCGGTTCACTCAACCGTACTGTCGAGGCCCGAGCGCGGCGGTTGATGGGGCTCGGCTTGAAGCGAGGAGACCGTGTCGGCATGGTGCTCGCCCAGCCGATGGACTTCGTGGTGAGCTTCTTCGCCTGCCTGTACGCGGGCCTCGTGCCCGTTCCGATGTACCCGCCCCTGTCGTTCGGCAAGCTCGACTCGTGGGCGGAGGGAGCCCTCGGCATCCTCCAGAACTCCGAAGCCAGCCTGCTCCTCACCGATGCCCAGCTCCAGTCGGTGCTCTGGCAGGTGGTGCCCAAGGTCAAAACGCTCAAGGACCTGCTCACCGTCGAGAAGCTCGACCAGCAGGCGGCCGACGAAGGCGAGCTGCCCGTCGTGCGGGCCGACGATCTCTGCTTCCTGCAGTACACCTCCGGCAGCACCTCCGCGCCGAAGGGCGTGATGGTCACGCACGGCAACCTCGCCGCCAACGCCTGGGTGATGGTCACCGAGGGCATGAAGCTGGTGCCATTCACCGACGTGTGTGTGTGCTGGCTGCCGCTGTACCACGACATGGGCCTCATCGGCTTCGTGGTCACCCCGATGTTCGTTGGAGCGCAGGCGGCCTTCATCCCCACGCTGCTGTTCGTGAAGCGCCCGAACATCTGGATGCGGGTGATGAGCGAGCTCAAGGCCCAGCACAGCTTCGGCCCGAACTTCGCGTTCGCGCTCGCCGCCCGCAAGGCCACCGACGCCGACCTCGCCCAGTGGGACCTCTCCTCGGTGCGCGTAATCGGCTGCGGCGCCGAGCCCATCCACGCCGACACCGTCGCGCTGTTCGAGCGCACGATGGGCCGCGCGGGGCTGCGGCCCGGCACCGTGATGCCCGCGTACGGGATGGCCGAGGCCACCCTCGCGATGACCTTCCACGAGCGCAACTCCCTGCTCAAAGTGCACACCCTCGACGCCGAGGTGTTCCGCGCCGAGGGGCGGGTGGTGCCCCCTGGCAACGACGAAGCGGTGCTCGGCTTTGTGAGCTGCGGAAAGACCTTCTCCGGGCACGGCGTGGGTGTGAGCGACCCGGAAGGCAACCTCCTCGGCGAAGATCTCGAGGGGGAGCTCCTGTTCCGGGGTCCGTCGGTCACCAAGGGCTACTGGCGCAACGCCGAGGCCACCGAAGAGTGTTTCCGGGCCGACGGCTGGCTGCGCACCGGCGACCTCGGCTTTGTGCACGATGGCGAGGTCTACATCACCGGCCGTTGCAAGGACCTGATCATCCTCAACGGTCGCAACCACCACCCCACCACGATCGAATGGTCGGTGGCCGATGTCGACGGCGTTCGCAAGGGCAACGTCGTGGCCTTCTCGGTGCCCGGCGAAGAGAGCGAGGTCTTGGTCGTGGTCTGCGAAACCCGCCCGAACGCCCCGGAAGACACCGCCGAACGGGTTGCTGCCAGCATCGCAGCGCAGCTCTCGCTCAAGGTGCACGAAGTCGTGCTCCTCGCGGCGGGTCAACTTCCGAAGACGAGCAGCGGAAAGCTGCAGCGCCGGAAGACCCGTGAACAGTACCTTTCCGGCGCGCTCGGCAGCCAAGGCGACCGCACCCTCGGCAGCTCCGGCGAGAAGCTCACGGTGGCGCGCCATGTGGCCCGCTCGCTATGGGGGCGCGCCGCGCACACCGCAGGAAAACTTTTCTCCCGCCCGAACGACACCTGAGGAAACCATGAACAGCCTCGAACTCATCAAAGCCGCCATCGTTGCCGTCGACCCTTCGAAGTCTCCGAAGCTCGGCGCCGTGGCCCCCGAAACCGAAATCCGCGAGCTCGGGATGGACTCCGTCGCCACGATGGAGATGGTCGGCTACCTCGAAGAGAAGCTCGACACGCAGTTCTCTGACGAGGTGATGATCCGGATTCAGACCTTCGGCGACCTCATCGCGCTGGTCGAAAAGTCCCGGAACGGGTGATTCGCATGGCGCGGGGCGGCGAAATTGCGGTGATCGGCATGGCATGCCGGTTTCCCGGCGCCGAGAACCCGAACCGCTACTGGAAGCTCATCGTGGAGGGGCGGCACAAGTTTGCCCCCCCGCCCCCCGACCGGTGGGACCACGCGTCGTTTTTCAGCACCTCGCTCCGCTCCGTAGACAAGTACTACTGCCCCAACGGCGCCTTTCTCGACGACGTGCGCTCGTTCGCCGCCATGGAGTTCGGCATCCCGCCCCGCCGTGTCGAGGTGATGGACCCCCAGCAGCGCTTCGCCCTCGAGGCCGCGTGGCACGCCCTCGAAGATGCCGGCTACGCCGCTTCGATCGATGGTGTGGACGGCGGGCGACCCATCGAGCGCCGCCGGATCGGCACCTTTGTGGGGCTCTCCGTGATGGAGTTCCGCACCCTCCTGTCCGCCCGTTCCGGCGCCCAGATGATGGCGGCCGGGCACTTCGGCACCGCGGCCACCGACGAGCAAGCGGCGGCCCTCGGCGGGATGATCAACCGCTTGGTGCCGAGCCGCGCGTTCACCGGCCCGGGCGTGCTCGGCAGCATGAGCGCCGCCGTCGTGGCCCAGGAGCTCGATCTGGGCGGCCCCGCCTACACGATGGACGCCGCCTGTGCCAGCGCGCTGGTGGCGGTCCACGATGCCGTGAGCCACCTCCGGTCGGGCGCCATCGACGCCGCCCTCGCCGGCGGCGTGTATCTGAACCTCACGCCGGAACACCTCATCGGCTTCTCGCGCATCGGCGCCATCAGCGCCAGCGGCATCTGCCGCCCCTTCGACGCCCGCGCCGATGGGTTCGTGCAGGGCGAAGGCGTGGGCATGGTGTTCCTGAAGCGCCTCGAAGATGCCCGTCGCGATGGCGACCGCATCTACGCCGTCTTGCGGGGGACCGCGTGTAACAACGACGGCAAGGGCGACGGCCCCATGTCGCCGCGCGGCGACGGCCAAGAGGCCGTGATCGCCGACGCCTGGGCCGATGCCGAGATCGGCCCGCGCGACGTGGGGTACGTCGAAACCCACGGCACGGGCACCACGGTGGGCGACCGCACCGAGCTGGGTGCGTTGCGCAACCGCCTGCACGGGCGCACTGGCCCAGTGTGGATCGGCTCGGCCAAGGCGAACATCGGGCACACGATGTCGGCCGCGGGCATCGCCGGTCTGATGAAGGCCGTGCTCGCGGTGCACCACAAGACCATCCCCCCGCTGGCGAACTGGGAGTCGCCCCACGCCGACATCGCCTCGGCCCCGGAGTGTTTCGCGGTGCCCACCCAAGCGATGCGTTGGGAGTCCGACCGGGCGCGGGTGGCCCTCGTGTCGTCGTTCGGCTTCGGCGGCACCAACGCGCACGTCGTGGTGCAGGAGGCCGACAACGAGCCCGTGCAGCGCTTGTTCCGCGCGGCCGTGCCCGACTCGCCCCACATGGGCAGCGCCCAGCTGGTCGTGATCTCCGCGGACGACGGCGCGCTCCTCGGCGCCTACGCCCGCGACCTGGCCGAAACCCTGCTCGACGACCAGCCGCTGAGCGCGGTCGCCCACACCCTCAATGTCGGGCGGAAGCGCCGCGCCGTAAGGGCCGCCGTCGTGGCCACCTCCGTGGCCGACCTCCGCAAACACATGCAACGCGTGGCCGACGCGCTCGCGGCCGACCCCGCCGCGGTCGGCACCCTCAGCCGGGACGTGATGGTGGGCAACGCCGCCAAGCCCGTTCCCGTGGCGTTCCTGTGCCCCGGCCAGGGCATGCAGAAGGTCGGCCTCCTCCGCGACTGGCTGACTCTGCCGGAGTTCGCCTCCTCTCTGGCGGCGATGGAGGCCGCCGTCCTCGACATTACGGCTCGCCCGCTGCGCGACTACCTGTACGCGCCGAACGCCGACGAAGCCTCCCTCACCGACACCCAGATCGCCCAGCCCGCGATGTTCGCCATCGGCATCGCGGTGGCCGCCGTACTGGCCCGCTTCGGCGTGAAGCCCGCCGCGGTGCTCGGCCACTCGCTCGGCGAGTTCACCGCCAGCGCGCTCTCCGGCGCCGTCGATCCCGCCGAAGCGATCCGGTTCGTGGCGCGGCGGGGCAAGGCCATGGCGGGCCTCACGGGCGACCACGGCGCGATGGCGGCCTGCATGTGCAGTGTCGACGAGATTGCGCCCCACCTCGAACCGGGCGTGATCGTCGCCAACCGGAACCATCCCCGGCAGAACGTGATCTCCGGCCCCACCGAGGCGGTGGAGCGCTGTGTGGAGCGGCTGGTGGCGGCCGGGCAGAAGGCGCGGCGCATCCCCGTGTCGCACGCCTTCCACTCGCCCATCCTGGAGGCCGTGCAGCGCGATGTGGAGGAGGGCCTCGCCGAGACGAGCTTCGTGCCCCCCTCGATCACCATGGCCAGCTGCATCGCGGCCGAGTCCCCCAAAGGCGCCGAGGCCGTGCGCGCCATCTACCGCACCCACGCCGTTGCCCCCGTGGACTACATCCGCGGGCTGGAGCAGTGCCGCGCGGCGGGGGCCCGCATCTACGTGCAGCTCTCCCCCGGCGCCACCCTCTGCGCGTTCGCGCGCGGCGTGCTGGATGAAGGCGAGAGCATCGTTTCGGTGGCGGCCGAGGAGGGCGACGAAGGCATCGGCCTGTTGCGGGTGCTCGCCCTCTGCGCCGCCAACGGCCACCGGGTCGACCTCACCGGCTTCGGCCTTGGCATCACCATGGTGCCGCCCACCCCCTTGGCCACCCAAGTGTACTGGCCGGTGGTGGCGGAGAAGCAGCGCGGCGCCAACATCGTTTCCGGCCGAGCGGAGCAGGCAGGCGAAGCGGCGCCGGAGGCGGCGCCCGCAGCGCCGGCCGGCGCCCAAGAAGAAGAAATCCACGCGCGCGTGCTCCGCATCGTGAGCAAGGTCAGCGCCTTCCCCTACGAGTCGCTCCGCGCCGAGCAGAAGTTGCTCGACGACCTCGGCTTCGACTCGCTGATGGCGAACGAGCTGAGCACCCGGCTTTCCGAGGCCTTCCCGGGCTTCGCGGGCATCCCGCGGGCGTTGTTCGCTTCGTCGCCCTCGCTCTCCGACCTCGTTCGGCAGGTGGAGGGCGGCGGCGGCACCGATACGCTCCCGCTCACCGCGCCCGAGCGGGCCGTGCAAACGTGGCGGCCCACCCTCGTGCCCGCCCCGCTGTCGGGGCACGCCTACGCCGGCACCGTTCGTGTGCTGGAGCACCCGAAGCTCGCCGAGCTCCGGGTGCTGCCCAAGGGCGATCTCGTCGTGATCTCCGAGGTGTTGGGCACCCACCCGGAGCGTGCCGGGGTGACAGGCTTCGTGAAGGCGCTCGCGCGCGAATGGGCCGACCACAAGGTGTGCGTGGCGCAGGGGAGCCGAGCCGAGGCGGAAGCCGAGGCGGGGGCCGCGGAGCGCGACACGGAGGTGGTGTACGAAGGCGGGAAGCGCTTCGTGGTGGGGCTCGAGCCCGTGGTGCTTCCGGCGCCTGAGCTGCGCGGCAAGACCGTCCTCGTCACCGGGGGTACGGGCTGGCTGGGCGGCGTGGTGGCGCGCCGCCTCGTGGCCGCGGGCGCCTCGGTGATCGTGACCGGCAGCCGCCCCAACGCCGACGTACTGGCCGAGCTGGGCGCCTCCGCTCGTTTCGTCCGCGCCGACCTCACCGGCGATCTCGCCGAGTTCGCGGGGCTCGCCGTGGACGGCGTGGTCCACGCGGCGGGCGTGCTCGCCGACGGCGCCGTAGGCACCGCCGACGGCGCGAAGGTCTGGGCCGTGAAGGTCCAGGCGCTCGCCGCCTTGCGCGCCCGCTTCCCCTCCGCGTGGATCACCACCATCGGCAGCTACGCCGCTCGTTTCGGCAACGCCTTCCAGACCGAGTACGCCGCCGCGAACGAGGCGATGGCGGCGCTCGGCCGGCAAGTGGGCGCCGGCACGCAGGTGTGGGGGCCCTGGGCCGACAGCGAGATGGTGGGCACGATCCCGGGGCTGATGAAGCGCGCGATGCGCGAAGATGGCGTTTGGTTCACCGACACCGAGCAGGGTGGGCGTGCGCTGGTCGCCGGGCTGGGCGCAGCCGGAGAGGTGGTCTACGGGCTCGACCTCCCCCGCACACGCCGCGCCCTCGAGGTGGTGCGCACGCTCAGCCCCGAGCAGAACTGGCTGCGCGACCATGCGCTGTTCGGCCGCCCGACCGTGCCCATGGCGATGATCCTCGAGTGGGCCTGCGCGCTCTCGGGCCGCACCGTGGAAGACCTCACGCTCTACGACGGCGTGGTGGTGGAGAAGCCCACCGTCGTGCGCATCCGCATCGACGGCGACCGGTTCACGGTGCACAGCGGCGCCAAGCTGGCGTGGCGCGCAGTGCTCACCGAGGAGTCCCTGCCCTCGTTGCAGGTGCCCTCCTTCGGCCACGCCGCCCTGCCGATGGAGCTCGACGCGTTCTACCGCGCCACCTTCCACGGCCCGGCGCTCCGCGGGATCGTTCGCGTCATGGCGCTCAGCGACAAGGGCGTTTCGGGCGTGGTGCACCGGGGGCTCGGGCAGGACTGGGGGGAGGCTCCGTGGGCGCTCTCGCCGCTGGCGATCGACAGCGCCTTGCAGCTCGCCGCCTACTGGTCGATCAACAAGCTCGGGCGCGCCGGCTTTCCCGTGCGCGTGGCCCGGTGGACGCAGGTGCCGACCACCGCGCCGGAGCTGGTGGCGTCGTTGTGGTTCGAGGAGCAGGTGGGCGACCGCTTCCGCGGCACCGTGGTGCTGGCCGAACCGAACGGGCGCATCGTGGCGGTGGGCGAAGACGTCGAAGCCGAGATGCGCAGCGAAGGCGTGCAGGTGCCGGCCGAACACACCGATTTCAACCTTTTCCCGGCGTGGGTCGACCTCAAACAGCGCCTCGACGCCGCGCTGATGTTGGGCATCGGCAACCCCTACTTCAAAGTGCTCGAGGGCGTGGCGCGCGACAAAGTGGTGATCCAGGGCCAGGAGATGGTCCACTTCTCCGGCTACAACTACCTTGGCTTTTCGGGACACCCCTACGTGACCCAGCGGGTGTGCGAGGCCGTGGAGCAGTACGGCACGAGTGTGTCCGCGTCCCGCGTGGCCTCGGGCGACCGTCCCATCCACCACGAGCTGGAGAAAAGAATCGCCAAGGCGATCGGGGTGGACGACACCATCCTGTTCACCGCCGGACACATGACGAACGTGAACGTCATCGGCCACCTGTTTGGTCCCAAAGACCTGATCCTGCACGACGAGCTCATCCACGACAGCGCCCTGCAAGGCATGAAGCTCGCCGGCAGCACCCGCCGCCCCTTTGCGCATGGCGACATGGCCGCCTTGGAGAAAAACCTCGAACAGCACCGAGGGCGCTTCGAAAAGTGCCTCATCATCCTCGAGGGCGTGTACTCGATGGACGGCGACATCTGCGATCTCCCCGCCGCCATCCACCTCAAGAAACGTTTCAAGAGTTTCCTGATGGTAGACGAAGCCCACAGCTTTGGCGTGGTGGGCAAACGGGGGTACGGCGTGGCCGAACATTTCGGCATCGACGGACGCGAGGTGGACATTTGGATGGGCACGCTGTCGAAATCCCTGTCCTCCTGCGGAGGCTACATCGCGGGCAGCCACACCCTCGTGCAACTGTTGAAATACACCGCGCCCGGATTTGTGTACTCGGCGGGGCTCTCCCCCGCGAACACCATGGCCTCGATCGCCGCGTTGGAGCTCATGGAGCGGGAGCCGCAGCACGTGGTGAAACTCCAAGCGAACGCCAAACGTTTCTACACCCTCTGCAAAGAACACGACCTCGACACCGGCCCCGCCGCCGGCGAAAGCGCCGTCATCCCCGTCGTGGTGGGCAACAGCTTCCACGCCCTGCTCCTCAGCGACGCGCTGATGAAACGCGGCATCAACGTGCAGCCCATCTTGTACCCGGCCGTGGCCGACAACGCCTCGCGCCTACGCTTCTTCCTCAGCGCGCTCCACACCGAAGAAGAGCTCGTCTACACCACGCGCACCGTGGCCGAGGAGCTCGCCCGCATCCGGGCGGAGAACGCGCTGTAGAGAGGGGGGCATCACCCCGTGGTATTCATCCAGGGGGAGGGGGCGAACCTTCCGAAAACGGCATAGGAAGCGGTTGAAGACTGAATCCAACCCGCTCCGGAAGGTGTCGCCATGGGTGAAGCGTATCGCGGCGCGGTCCCGCTGTTCAACTCCTCCATCCGCATCGAGGCGCG
>CANKOI010000085.1 GCA_947484175.1 Deltaproteobacteria bacterium | reverse complement strand
CCCCGGTCGCCACCCCGAACCATCCTCCGACCCCCCCGGCCCCCGGCGGGGAGACCTTGGTGCCGCTCCTTCGGCCAAGGCCGCTCGGCGAGCCGACCGCCGCGCCGTTGCGAGTGCCGAAGCCGCTGTTGCCCCCCCCGCTGGACCCCCCCGCGCCCCAGGCCATCGCAACGCCACCGGTTTCGCCTCCACCGAGCGCTCAGGCGCCGATCCAGCCTTCGCCCATCGCCACCCCCCTGCCCCCCAGTCCCGCCGCGTTGGGCGGGGCTGGCGCCGCCGAAGAGCCCCCGTTCGCGGCCCCCCGGAACTGGACGTACGAGCCCATCCCCCGCACCCGCACGTCCCCCCAAGCTTCGGAGAGTGAGGACCGACCCTCCGAGATCGACGGGGACGACGACGGGGAGCCGGGGCCCGTGCAGCGCCTCCTCGCCAGCGCGAGAACCGACCCCTTCGTGATGGTGATGCTCGGCCTCGGCGGGCTGATCTTGGCCCTGCTCATCGTGTACCTCGTCATTCGGAGCTGATTGTTCATGCGCACTACGTTTTCCGCCGACCGTGCCGCGAAGGCCACCACCGACGTGCTCGCCGTCCTCGTCCCTGTCGGCCGGCTCTCGGGGGCCCTCGCCGACCTCGACGCCGCTGATGCGTTCGGGGGTGCCCTAGCCGGAGCGGCTCGCGACGATGGTTTCGAGGGTCGGATTGGCACGAGCTTCGCGGTGCCGGGACTCGGGCACGTGCCCGCCAAGCGGGTGGTGCTGGTCGGGGTTGGCTCCGGGTCAGAGTCCGACCTGCGGGCCGGCTGCGGCAATCTGGGCAAGCTGGTGCGCGAGAAGGGGGCCAAAACGGTGGCGGTGGTGTCGCCCGAGGCGGCCATTTCCACCGACGCGCTCTCCCTCACGATCGAGGCCTTCGCGGAGGGGAACTATCGTTTCGACAAGTACAAGCCGGCCGCACAGCGGAAGGCCGCCACCGACGAGCTTTGCTTCTACGGTGTGGCGGAAAATGCCCGTGCGGTGGCGACGGCGCTTGCGCTGGCTGCCGGTCAGGAGCTGGCGCGAAACCTCGTGAACGAGCCTGCCGCCGAAATCTACCCTGACACGTTGGCGGCGGTGGCCGAGTCTCTCGCGGGAGGCGAAGTTTCGGTCGTCGCATCGCTCGGCTTTGCCGAGATTCAGGCCAAGGGTATGGGCGGCATCGTGGGCGTGGGGCAGGGGAGCGCGCGGAAGCCGCGGTTCGTTCACCTTCGGTACGAACCGGCGGGGGGCGCCAAGGCCCACGTGGCGCTCGTGGGCAAGGGCGTGACCTTCGACTCCGGCGGTCTCTCCATCAAGCCGAACGACGGCATGCTTACGATGCGGTGCGACATGGCCGGCGCCGCAGCGGTGATCGGCACCATGAAGGCCATCGCTGCCACGCGCCCCAACGTGCGGGTCGATGTGATCTTCGGTGCCGTGGAGAACATGCCGAGCAGCAATGCCTACAAGCTGGGCGACATCTTGAAGATGTACAGCGGCAAGCGCGTGGAGATCCACAACACCGACGCCGAGGGGCGTCTCGTTCTCGCCGATTGCCTGCACTACGCCAGCGAGCTGAAGCCCGACGTCGTGGTGGATCTGGCCACGCTTACGGGCGCGGCGGTGGTGGCCCTCGGCGACTGGTACAGCGCTCTGTACTCCCGCGAGAATAGCACCGCGGTACAGCTCCTCGCTGCGGCCGAGCGCTCCGGCGAAGGCGCCTGGCGGATGCCGCTCCCCGACCTCTACCGGGACAAAATCAAGGCCGAGTGGGGCGAGACGAAGAACACGGGTGGCCGCGCGGCGGGCAGCATCACGGCAGCGCTCTTCCTGAGCGACTTCGTCACCACGCCGAAGTGGGTCCACATCGACATCGCGGGCCCCGCGTTCATGGACAGCCCGCTGCTTCACTACGTGCAAGGCGGTACAGGCACCATGGTGCGCACGCTGTCCCGGTGGATTGAGGGGCTCGGCCAGTAGCCGGTCCGCGCTACTTTCCGAGCAGGTCGAGAATCTTGCGGTAGGCCTCCCGGCGGGGGAGCCCCGTGGCCTCCGCGAGGGCGTCGCGGGCGGCACGGGCGTCCATCCCTTGGTCCAAGAAACAGCGGGCGAGCGCGTCGGCGTCCTGCACTAGCGGGCGCTCCGGCGGTGGGCCGAGCAGCAGCACCACCTCGCCGCGACTCTCGTCGCCGAGCGCGGTGTGCACCTCCGACGCACTCCCACGCAGCCACTGTTCATGGGTGCGCGTGACGTTCCGGGCCACACAAACAGGGCGGTCGTTCCAGTGTTCCGTCAGCCAAGCGAGCGTGCTTGAGAGGCGCAGCGGAGACTCGAAGAACACGAGGGTGGCGCGCAGACCACGGAGCTCGTCGAGGAGCGCGGTGCGTGGCCCGGTATCGCGCGGAAAGAAGCCGCCGTACCAGAAACGATCAACGGGCAGGCCGGAGCCGGTGAGCGCAGCGATGGGCGCGCTCGCCCCTGGCACGACCTCGATGGGGATTCCCGCGGCCACCGCAGCCCGCACCAGCCGAAAGCCGGGATCGTTCACGAGGGGCGTGCCCGCTTCGCTGACGAGGGCAATGTGCTGACCTTTGCCAAGTCGGTCGAGCACCTCGTCGAGGCGGTCGGCTTCGTTGTGATCGTGGAAGCTGAAGCAGCGAGCCGTTTGCCCGTGGTGGGCGAGGAGTGCGGCCGTGGTGCGGGTGTCCTCGCAGGCCACGGCGTCGGCCTCGCGGAGTACACGGAGCGCGCGCAGCGTGATGTCGTCGGCGTTTCCGATCGGAACCGACACGAGGGATAGGCGGCCTGTACTCACGACGGTTCTGCCGTGGCCCAGGTGCACACCGACACCCCTGCCACCACGTGGCTGCGCTCGGCCGGTGCGAGCACGAAGCCCGGCGAGTCCGCCCTTACCTCTTCGAGCAATGCGCCCGAGAAGCCGCGCACCTCGGCTACGACGGCGCCCCGTTCGAGCCGCACGCCGGCGCGCGCGCGCGGCAGGAGAAGGCCGGTAGTGCTGGCTCGCGGGCCGTTGTCACGCCGCCAAGGACCGTCGGAAATTCGCTGCGCATGGGGTGGAGCGGGCGCGTCCAGCATGCCGAGATGCGTGAGCATTCCGAGCACGGCCCTCACGGTCACATCCACGGCCTCCGTGTCGAGCACGAGGCGCGGTCCTGCCTCAACGGTGACCGCCGGCACCCGCAGTCGATTGAGAGCGGCGCCCGAAAGGCTCCGGTCGAGTCGGAAGCGCAGATAGCGGTCGTCGGGGTAGTCGTGCATCACGGTGAGCCCGCTGGCGGTGGCTGCGGCCAAGGACACAGCCTCGATGTTGCTGCGCGCCTCAGACTTCAGAGACACCGCTCGATCCACGAGCGCGTACGGAAGCGCGCCGGGGGCATCCGCGTGGAGGTCGATGAGGAGGTGGGGCTGGCGCGCGCTCAGGTCGGTCCACGCGGCGTGAGCGAGGCGCTCGGCGGGGGTGCCGGTCGGGTCGCCCGGAAACTGCCGATTGAGATCCTGGTCGTCTTCGGGAACACGACGAACTCGGCGCTCCAGCCCGTCCGGATTGAGGCTCGGGTAGAGGTGGACGGCGCCCCTGAGCAGCTCAGATTCGAGGAGTGGCAGCAAGCGGATGACCGCACCCGTGCCCGTACACTCGTCGCCGTGGACGTTTGCGGTGACCACGACCACGGGGCCACGCTCGGCCGCAGGGGTGCCGTGCCCCTTGGCGTGAGCCGCGTTCGGCGTGATCGTCACGACATGGAGATCGCCGCCGCGGCCTCCGTAGCTCACCCTTGAAACGCTGCGCGGCACCTAGTCGGCCTCCAGAACCCAGAACTTCAAGTAGCGCGCTTCGGGGAAGTGGAGCGCCGAGGGATGGTCGGGGCCAGGGGTGCCCTCATGGATGAGGCGCAGACGGCGCTCCGTGCGGTCGGCTCCTTCCGCGAGTGCCGCGCCGAAGTGTTTCGGCGACTGCGTTCCGAGGTTGCTGGCTGCGATGAGCCAACCACCGGGCTCAAGCACGCGGAGGCAGGCGGCCGCCAGCCGCGGCCACTCCTTCTCGCCTTGCCACGCGCCTGCTTCGCTGTGGCTGAAGCCCGGCGGGTCGACCACCACTCGGTTGAATCGTCTGCCCTGCCGCCGGAATCGGTCGAGGGCCTTGAAGGCGTCCTCCGCGAGGAGGTCGCCGCTGTCGAGTCCGTTCAGCTCGAAGTTGCGGCGTGCTCGTGCGAGGTAGGCGTCCGAGAGGTCCACGCTCACCACCTCGTCTGCTCCGTGGGCACGCGCGCTCACGGAGAAGGCCCCGGTGTGAGCGAAAAGGTTGAGCACGCGGGCTCCCCGCCAGTGGGAGCTGAGCCAGGCTCGATTCTGGCGCATGTCGGTGAACAGACCGGCATCCTTGCCGAGCGAGGGCTGCACTTCGAAGTGGAGCCCCAGTTCTTCGACGACCACGCTCTCGGCCCCCTCGCCGAACAGGCGACGGGGGGAGGGCAGGCGACAGGCGGCGTCGCGCGGATCGCGGCGTTCCGCGAGCCACGCGCCGGTGATGATCGGGAGGGCCTCGTGGAGCCGACCGGCCAGCGCGCACGCGAGCTTCACGAGCGAGGCGCTGTCTACCGAAACGACAAGCTCAGGCCCCCACCGGTCCACCCGGATTCCGGGCAGCTCGTCGCTCTCCGCGTTCACCAAGCGAAGCGCGGTGGTGTCGGGACCCACCGCAGCGCGGAGCCGGAGGGCGGCACGCACCCGATCGTTCTGCCAGGCCTCGTCGAGCGGGCCGGGGGTGCTCCGGAAGCGGCGCGCCGCGAGCCAGCCGGCGTCGGCGATCGCGGTGCCGAGGGCGGAACCGCCCTCACCGCGGAGCTGAACGACCTCGCCGGGACGGGCGCGCCCGCGAACCACCTCGGCCGGGTACACCCACGGAAACCCTCGCTTCAGCCACCCTGTGCTGTACGCGTTCACCACCAGCTCCCCCGCTGAGGTAGGATCGGCCTCCGCTTGGAGTCTGGGAGTGGAACGACCGTCCTTCATGCACTCGTCCGGGGGACTGGTCGGGGAATTCTACCAGCTGGTCCTAGCGGCCACGTACCATGGGGACGGCCTGTGGGGCGACGCCACCTTCGACCTCTACGCGCGGGGCATGCCCCCCACGTGGGGCTATCTGGTCGCCGCAGGGCTCGAGCCTGTGCTCCAGGGGCTGGAAGCGTTCTCCTTCTCGGAAGCCCAAGTGGCCGTCCTGCAAGCACTGCCAGCGTTTGCGCGGGTGCCCTCCGGCTTCTTTGATGCGCTCCGTCGGCTTCGTTTCGACGGCGAGGTGTTCGGCGTCCCGGAGGGCACGCCGATGTTTCCGAACGAGCCTCTTCTCCGGGTCACCGCGCCGCTCTGGGTGGCGACTCTTCTCGAAACCCGCCTGATCCAGCTCGTGGGCGCCTCGACGGCGGTGGCGACCCGGGCGGCCCGCCTGGTCGACGCGGCCGAGGGGCGACCCGTCTACGACTTCGGTTCGCGCCGGTGCGCGGGAGGGGAGAGTGCGATGCTCGCGGCGAGGTCCGCGTGGATCGGCGGGGTGGCGGGCACCACGAACGCCGACGCCATCGTGGGGCTAGGTCTGCCCCCGTTCGGCACGATGTCCGACACCTTCCTCGCGTCGTACCCGGGCGACAGGGCCGCCTACGACGCCTTTCGGGTTCGGTTCCCGACCCTTGGGCATTACACGCTGCCCGACGACGACCCTCTGGACGGAGTGCGTCGCTTTCGCCCGTTCCGTGACGAAGTGCGCATTGTTCGTATCGACCACGACGACCTGAACGCCCTCTCGCGCAGTGTCCGGGCCAGCCTCGATGAGGGAGGAATGTCCGCTACACGAATCCTCGGCTCGGGCCATCTGAACGAGAGGGCCATCGGCAAGCTGGTCAAGGCGGGAGCCCCCGTCGATATGTTCGCGGTAGGACGGGCGCTCGGCGGCGCCTCCGACCCGGACATGAGGCTAGCGTTTCGCTTGGCGGAGCTTCAGCGGGGAACCGTCTCTTCGCCAGTGACTCGGCCGGGCAGCAGCGCGTACCCCGGAAAGAAACAGGTCGTACGCTTCGAGGACCATGATTTGCTGTGCTTGGAGTCGGAAGTCGGAGCCTTTTCGCGGGCGGGCTGGCCGCTGCTCCGCAAGGTGATGTCTGGCGGCCGCCGGTTGGAGCCAGCCGAAGGCCTCTCCCCCCCTCGGGACCGCCGCGCGGCGATGGTGGCGGCGTTGCCGCCGGCGCTACGCTCCGTGCCGGCGGCGTCCCAGCGCGACGTGCGGATCAGCGACAAATTGGCGCGCCTTACCGTAGCGGGCTGACGTCTGCCGCTTCAGATCAGACTGCCACCGGGGATCGAAGCCGCGACGTCGCTCGCGGTCAGCGGGGCGAGCCCCGCGAGCTCCGCGATCCGCTGATTGGTCTGGCGGAGGTCGCGCACCAGCTGCCGGCACACGAGCATCAGGAAGCGCGCGCCTAAGGGGGTGGACGCCTCGGTAAGTCGGGAGAAGTCCGCTGCCGTGATCTCAAGTACCTTCGCTTCGGTCACCGCGCGGCAGCTTACCGCGCGGGTGCCGCCGTCCAACAGGGCGATGCCGCCGAAGATCGCGCCCGGCGCCACCAGGCCTAGGCTGGTGCGCTTTCCGCCCGGCAGTCGGCGGGTGATGTCCACCTGTCCGCTGTAGAGCACATAGGCTGCCCGGGCGCGTTCGTCCTGCTCGATGATCACGCTGTCGGGGGGGAAAACCAACGTGCGGCAGATTCCGTCGAGCAGGGCCAAGTCATGGTCGGGGAACTCGGCGAAGTCGGGGAGCTGCCGGAGCGGGGATTCCGTCATCGCGTGATCCTCTCTCGCGTATCGGCCAGTTCACGCCGCAACGCTACGCCTTCGCCCGTCAGGAGTTGATCCAGCTTGGACTCCAGCGCCCGAAGCCGAGCACACACCTGCAGCGATACCGTGCGCAGGATTCCACTGGCCGCTGGGTGGCCCGCTGCCAGCAGGTCGCCAAAGGCGTGCGCGTCGATGTTCAGCACGACGCTCTCTTCGATCGCCGTGGCCGTGGCGGCACGGGGTGCCGGGTCGATGAGGGCCATTTCGCCGATGAGGGCGCCTGCCTCGACCGTGGCCACGACGAGGTCCGGTCCGTCGGGTACAGAAAGCGAGATCTGTACGAGTCCGCTCACCACAATCGTGACGTTGTCCGCAAATTCACCCTCGTTGAAGATCCGCATCCCGGGTTGGTAGCGGAGGCCGGTACACCTGGAGGCGAGGCCCACCGCTTCATCGCGGCCGAGGGAGCTGAAGACGGGCAGGCGACGGAGGAGGTTGGCCAACTCGTCGTACGCCATCTCAGCCTCCCCCCTCACGGAGGGCAACCACGGTGGTGCCCAGTAGGATGGCATCGCCGAGGCGCACCGCGCGCGGACCGGGGAGGCGGGAAACGCTGCCGTCGGCGCTGAGCAGCAGCGTGGGACAGGTCTCATGCAGGGGGACGACGGTGATCCCAGTCGGCGAGGCCTCCACGGCTGTCTGCCGGCGCCCCGTGAGCGACTTGTCCATCGTGAATCCCCTCTCGCGCGCCCGCGCGGCACGCGGGCCGGCGCACCAGCGGATGTGGTCCTGACTGTTCCGATCGGGGAGGAGGAAGCCGGGATGGGCAGGCTCTCGCCCCAGCTCCACGCGCTCGCCGTCCCCGACGCCGCGGTGCATGGGCGAATCGCCGACCAGCGCTCCGATGAAGCCGTCTTGTTCGAAGGCATGGTACCGCAGCGTGGTGAGGTGCGTGACGACGATTGTCCCTTCGCGGAGCGGCCACGTGGTCTGGATGCCGGCGTGCTGCCCGTCCACCGTGATGCCCGGGGCCAAGATGGTCAGGAACGTGCCGGTTGCCGAGACATCCAGCCGCAACATGGCCCGTTCGCTGCGGTTCACCCAGCGCCCGTCGGGAAGGAGGTCGTAGCTGTAGCCGGCGACCACCTCGGCGAACGGCACCGCGGGGAGACAGACGCCGGCGATCACCAGATTGATGAGGGGGGGGCCACCCGCATCGAGGATGATGGTGTCGCTCCCCACTGCGCGTTGGAGCGGCGCGGCGTACCTCGCCACCGTGGCGACGAACGATTCGGCCGTGGCCACCACGAGCCCCCGCCCATGCTGGGCCCACTCGATTCGTTCGGCGGGACCCACCTGATAGGCCTGGAGCCAAATGTGTGAGGGATCAAGGATCGGCAGCGCGTCAACCGCTTGGGTAAGCGAGGCGCTGCCGGGTTGGAAGCCCACCAAAACGACGTGCCCGTTGGCCGGCGTGACGGGAACAGGATCGCCCTCGTTCCAGACCACCAGCCGACTCGTGCGGATGGCCGCTACAAGAGGGTCGGGCAGGACACACTGGTGTCGGCCCACCGCACGGAAAACTTCGAGTTCCCCCGGAATGCCTTTGAGTACATGCCGGCCGGTTGTTTCCCACGGAATCTCCGCCTGATTCATGCAGTGCCACGTGCCCGCGGAGATCCACACCTCTCCCGCGGGAATACGAGCGTTGATGCGTGCAGAGAGGTTCACGACCTCGCCGAAGGCGTCGTTGTCGGTCTCCTCGACATCTCCTGTCGCGCAGCTCGCCCGGAAGTGCACCGCGACGCCTGACTGTTGGGAGCGGGCCTCGACCAGATCCAAGCACGCCCGAACGGCGTCGGTCGCGGTGTCGAACAGCGCCATGAACGAGTCGCCGATGCCCTTCACCACCCGCCCGCCCCGCGCGGTCAGCACCGGCTCGACCATCTCCTGATGGCTCTGGAGGAGGGCGCGGAGGCCTTCACGGTCGCTCTTCACCACCGACTTGGTGTAGTCGGCCATGTCCGTGAAAACGACCGTCCTGGTCCGCGTACGCAGCTCCACCTTCAAACCCCAGTGTAGCCGCATATCGCCTCGCCTCTGCGCCGTCGAACCCGCCTTCACGGGTGGGGCTGGCGGCGTGGCGTGAGCCCGGATCGTCTACAATTGTCGTTGGGAGCCGACATGAGGTGACGGACATCCTGTCACGCCACGGGCTGAAGCCTGTGCCAACCTGACAGCATGGCGGAGTACCGTCGATTTATCTGCCTTCATCCACCCCATGAAAGGTGGCATGCTTCTTGCTGCCCTTGACACGCGATGCGCTTCCCGCCCGAACTCACCCGATTCCGCGCGCTGGTCGCGCTCGGTGCGTCGCTGCTGGTGGGCACGGCCGCCGGCACAGGGCTCAACGTGATCGCCGGCACCAAGTTGTCCCTCCCCGAGGATGTGGAGGTCCCCGAGTACACCGATGTGGCGGTAGCTTCTCGCACGGCAGAAGGTGCGCCTCCGGCCACGCCGCAGGCCAGCGTGGTGGGTCAGGGCGAACTTGAGCAGGGCGTGCCGGTTGCCGACAAGCGCGTGTACGTCGACGCCATCGTTCGTCGGAACATCTTCGACTCCAGCGCAACCCCCGCAGATGTGATGACGAACAGCGGCTCGCAGGATTGTAAGGAGAGCAGCTCACGCCTCCTCGCCACTGTAGTTGCTGACCTTCCGGAGTATTCCAGCGCGCTGATCGGCGGATCGGGGAAGTCTGGTCGCGCGCTCGGCTACAAGATGGGCGACTCTGTGGGCTCCGAAGGCCGCATCGTGGCCATCGAACAGAAAAAGGTCTGCCTCGACGCGGGCGGCTGCATCTGCATGGGTGACAACGGCAAGCTTGCCGAGAGCAGCGCGCCCACGGGCGGAGCAGACGAGGAGGGGGGCGTGACCAAGCTCTCGGATACAAAGTTCCTGGTCGACCGTTCCTTCCTCGAGAAGCAGCTGGGAAACGTGGAACAGTTGGCCACCCAGATTCGAGCGTCGCCCAAGACCGAGGATGGCCAGATCACGGGCTTCCGGCTCTCTGCGATCCGCAAGGGAAGCGTGTTCGACAAGCTGGGGATCAAGAACGGCGACGTTGTGCATACCGTAAATGGGCAGTCCCTCACGAGTATGGAAACCGCCATGGGGGCCTACGGCTCCCTGCAGAACGAGCGCGGCTTCAACTTTGAAGTCACCCGCCGCAACCAGAAGATGACGATTGAGTACGAGGTTCGCTGATGATTTCGCACGTTCTCCTGCAAAATGCCCGTCGTGTGGGGCTGATCCTCGCCTTGGGGCTCTGCTCGCTCCCGTTCGCCGTCGCGGCCGACGAAGACGAGGATGAACCCCCTCCCGAGGAGCCTGCTGGCGAGCCCGGCGGGGGGCCCGACCGGATCGTTCCGAACGGAGCGGGCGGAAAGCTGCCCTTCCGAGCTGGCCAAGGCGGTCCGGGCATGGGCGGGCAGGGAGGTCAGGGCGGCCCCGGCATGGGCGGGCAAGGCGGGCAGGGGGGCCAAGGCGGTCCGGGCATGGGAGGGCCCGGCATGGGCGGTCCGGGCATGGGAGGCCCCGGCATGGGCGGTTCTGAGGGAATGGAAGGGGAAGGTGGCGCCGGCGCTAAGCCGGGCATGAGCGCACCCGGCGGAGCCAGCAGCGCGCCTGCGGCCTCTACGCAGAAGGCGCCGTGCATGCCTAGCAAGGGCAAGATCACCATGGACTACGTCGACGCGCCCGTGGGCGACGTGGTGAAGTACATGGCGGAGATCACTTGCCGCAACTTCATCATCAAGGACGATCTCAGCGGCAAGGTCACGATCATCAGCCACCAGCAGGTGGGCGTCGATGAGGCCTACGAGGCGTTCCTCAGCGCGCTGGAGATCAACGGGTACACCACAGTTCAGGTGGGCAAGAATACGCAGGTTGTCCCCACGACCGAAGCGGCGAATCACCCGCTCCGGGTGCTTCAGCCCGACGACCCGATTCCTGCAACCGACAACTACGTCACGCAGATCGTTCAGGTCGAGAACGTGAGCGTGGGCGACATGTCCTCGGTCGTGAAGGAGCTGGCCGGCACCAAGGTGCGCGTCGTGGCCTACGCTCCCACGAATACGCTCATCATCACGGATTCCGCCTTCAACATCCGCCGGGTGGTGCGGATCGTCGCCCAGCTCGACGTGGCGGCCCCCAAGTCCAAACTGGAGGTCGTGCCGCTCAAACACGCCACCGCCTCCGATGTCGCATCCATCCTGCAGGACGTGTACTCGGTAGAGGCGTCCAGCTCATCGTCCTCCAAGTCCACCAGTTCCGACCGGAATTCACGGACCAAACGCGGCAAAGGGAAGGAGGGCGACGTTGCGAGCGGGTCGGCCACGAGTGTGGGCTCCGAAGGGGCGTACATCTCCAAGATCCTCTCCGATGAGCGCACCAACTCGATCATCCTCATGGCCAACGACGAGGCGATGGCGGCAGCAAAGGTGCTCATCGCCCGACTGGACGAGGACATCGACCCCAACAGTCGCTCGCAGATTCACGTGGTCTACTTGGAAAACGCGAAGGCTTCGGATGTGGCGGCTGTGCTTCAGGATCTCTCCTCGGGCACGAGCGGCTCCACCCGCAGCAGCAGCAGCAATTCGTCTTCGTCGTCGAAGAGCCGTTCGCAGGGCTCCAACAGCAGTCGTAGCAGCAGTCCCAGCCGGAGCTCCAACAGCGGGGGCTACGGCGGAGGCGGCGGCTCCGGGTCATCGCGCGGCGGTGGGTCGGGCGGCGGGATGCCCGGGGGAGCCCCAGGCGACGGCCCTGGTGGGCCGATGGGCTTTGGCGGGGGGCCGGGTGGTCAAGGTGGGGGAGGGTCGACCGGTGTCGTGGCCGCCTTCGATAGCGGCATGCGGATTACGGCCGACGAGAACACCAACTCGCTGGTGATCATCGCGGCGCCCGAAGACTACCGCGTGATCCAAAGCGTCATTGCCAAGCTCGACATCCGCCGCCGGCAGGTGTTCGTCGAAGCCGTGGTGCTCGAGGTCGGCAGCGAGGACGAATTCGACTTTGGCATTGGCTACCACGGTGGGCTTCCGGATGCCGATGGAAACGGGCAGCTTGCGTCCGCGCAACTCAACGGCAGCTCTTTCGGCGCGACCACGGATGCGCTCAGCGGCTTGGCCATGGGCATCTTCGGCGCGGAGACGGTGGATATCCCGCTGTTCAGCAGCTCGGGTGAGAGCAGCGTGCTCTCCATCCCCACGTTCGGCATCGCGCTCAACGCGCTTGCGTCCAACTCGGGTGTGGACATTCTCTCCAACCCCTCGCTGTTGATCGTGGACAACGAGGAGGCCACGATCAGCGTGGGTCGCAACGTCCCGTTCCCGGTTTCCAGCGGCCGCGACAACAACAACAACCCCATCGTGAGCTACCAGAGGGAGGACGTCGGCATCGAGCTCAAGGTCACCCCACAGATCAATGAGAGCAACACGGTCACGATGGAGCTTTCGCTGAAGGTGGCCGAGGTGGAAGAGGACAGCTCCGGGCTCGACGTGAGCACGGCGGGCTTCATCACTTCCGAGAGGGAAATGGAGAACGTGGCGGTCGTCGATGACAATCAGACCATCGTGATTGGCGGCCTCATCGGCAAAACGGCGACGACCGTGGAAACCAAGATTCCCATCCTCGGGGACATTCCGCTCATCGGTGCGCTGTTCCGTGGCACCCGAAACACCGAGCGCAAGACCAACCTGCTGATCTTCCTCACGCCGCACGTGATCAATGAGAGCGACGACCTGCAGGAAGTGTACCGCGTTAAGTGGGCGCAGCGGCAGGAGTTCGTAAAGCGGTTCTACGGCAAGTCACGCGACGCGCAGCAGAAGGAGCTCGCCGCGATCCTGGCTGGTTCGATGACCGCGATCGACGAGCCCAGCCAATTCCGCCCTAAGAACAGGCCCGTGGAGGGGCAGGAGACCCTCGGCGAAGCGGGCAAGGGGACGATCCTTCCGAAGGCAGGAGAGGCTCCCCCAGTTCCTCCGGCCGAACCGCCTCCGCTCGTCGCCCCGCCCGCGCCCTCCGACGGGGCCGAGTAGGTCGTGGCGGTTCGCCGCGAAGGGATGGAGGAGCTGCTCCTCCGAGGCGGTGCCGACGCCACCCGCCTGCGCGATGCGCGGAAAGAGTCGCAGCGTGGTGGCGTGAGCCTCCTCGAAGGCATCCAACGCACCCAGGCCGTCCCCTCTGAGCAGGTGGGCCGGGCGCTGGCGGAGATGTTGGGGCTGCCGTACCGAGAGGCCATCGACCCCGAAGCGGTCGACGTTGAGCTGGTACGCCCGATTTCGCTGGCCATGGCGCGGGAGGAGGGGTTTCTGCCCTGCTGGCGCGAAGGCGCGTTCGTGCGGGTGGCGATCGCGGATGGGCGCGCTGTGGGTGTCCTCGAAGACCTTCGCCTCCTGTACCGTACCCCCGTCCGCGCGTTCGTCGTCTCTTCGGACGTCCTGCGGAACGCGACCAACAAGGCCTACGACCGCGCCTCGCGAAGCGCCTCGGCCACGCTCGAAGGGATCATCGAAGACGGGCTCGAGCAGGAGGAGGGCGACCTCAACCTGACCGGCGACATCGTCGATGATCCAAATCAGGCGCCGATCATCAAGTTTGTGAATTCACTCCTCAGCCAGGCCGTGAAGGACCGTGCGAGCGACATCCACATCGAGCCCTTCGAAAAAGAGCTGGTGGTGCGCTTCCGCATCGACGGCGTACTCTACGAGATCGTCAAGCCGCCGCCGAAGTTGCAGGCCAGCATCGTCAGCCGCGTGAAGATCATGGCGGGCCTGAACATCGCGGAAAAGCGGGTGCCGCAGGACGGTCGCATTCGCACCCGGTTCGCAGGCCGCGAGATCGACCTTCGCGTGTCCACGCTGCCGGTCCGCCACGGCGAACGCGTGGTGATGCGTATTTTGGAGAAGGGGACGGTGTTCAGTCTCGATGGTGTAGGAATGGGCGCGGACACCGTCACGTTGTTCCGCGAGGTGATCGCTCGTCCGCACGGCATCGTGCTGGTCACGGGTCCCACCGGCTCGGGAAAAACCACGACGCTCTACTCGGCGCTAGCGGAGATCAACGCGCCTGATCTGAACATCCTCACGGTTGAAGACCCGATTGAGTACGAGCTCCGGGGCATCGGGCAAACCCAAGTGAACCCCAAGATCGACCTCACCTTCGCTTCGGCCCTGCGGGCGCATCTGCGGCAGGATCCGGACGTGATCCTCGTGGGAGAAATCCGCGACAAGGAGACGGCCGACAACGCCGTGCAGGCCTCACTCACCGGACACCTCGTATTCAGCACCCTGCACACGAATGACGCGGCGACGGCCTTCACGCGCCTCATCGACATGGGTGTGGAGAAGTTCCTCGTCACCAGCTCGCTGCTCGCCGTCCTCGCTCAACGGCTCGTGCGGCGGCTGTGTCCCTTGTGCAAGACTCCCTATACGCCTTCCGCCGGCGAGTTGGCCGAGGCGGGGGTGGCGTCCGGTCGTTTTCACGGGCATCAGGTGTACAAAGGGGTGGGCTGCGCCGCTTGTTTGATGACGGGCTACAAGGGGCGAACGGGCATCTACGAATTCATGTCCGTGTCCGACGAAATTCGTGAGCTGGTGCTGAAAAACGCGCCTGCGAACCTCGTAGCGCGGCGGGCACGCGAGTTGGGGATGCGCTCGTTGCGCGATGACGGCATGCGTGTGGTGGCGGAGGGCGGCACCTCCCTGGACGAGGTGATGAGGGTCACCCAAGTCGACGCGTCGGTGGGCTGATGAGCGTCTACGAATATGTGGGCGTCGACGGGGTCGGCAAAGCGGTGCGGGGCGTGGTGGAGGCGGATTCCCAAAAGTCCGCCCGCGCGCGCCTCCGCAAGCAGGGGCTGTATCCCACCGACGTGAACGAGAAGAAAGACGGGTTGGTCCGCGGTAAGGGTCTGTCGATGGAGATTGACTTCTCCAAGTGGTTCCAGCGCGTGGGTCCGCAGGACATCTCCACGCTCACCACCCAGATGTCCACCCTCGTGGGGGCGAACATTCCGATGGTGGAGGCCCTCGGTGCGCTCACGGAGCAGACCGAGAATCCCAAGCTGAAGGCCGTACTCACGGAAGTGACCGGCAAGGTGAACGAGGGGTTCACCCTAGCGAAGGCGCTGCGGGCCCACCCCACGGTTTTCGACGACTTGTTCGTGAACATGATCGACGCCGGTGAGCAGTCCGGTGCCCTGGAGTTGGTGCTCGAGCGGCTCAGTGCCTACACCGAAGCGAGCGTGGCGCTGCGCGGCAAGCTCGTCACCGCAGTTACCTACCCCATCCTGATGATGGTGGTTTCGTCGGCCCTGGTGCTGGGGCTGTTCACCTTCGTGATTCCCAGGATTAAGAGGATTTTCGACAGCTTTGGCAAGGAATTGCCGCTGCTCACCCGGTTCCTTTTTGGAGTCTCCAACCTCGTCACCCAGCACTACGTCATCCTCGGGGTGCTGACTCTCGCAGCGGTTTTTGGTTCGCGCTGGTGGTTGCGCACCCCTGCCGGCCGGGCCTGGTGGCACCGGAAGCAGCTCACGGTGCCGGTCTTCGGTCCCTTGAACAGGACGGTTGCGGTGTCTCGGTTCTGCCGGACCTTGGGAACGCTCCTAGTGTCGGGGGTGCCCATTCTTACCGCGTTGGCGATCGTGAAGACGGTTGTCGGCAACGACGTTATCGCCGCGGCGGTGGAGGGGGCGGGGAAGAACATCGCGGAGGGGCAGTCGATCGCCATTCCGCTTCGTCAGAGTGGAGAATTTCCCCCCATCGTCACCCACATGATCACCATCGGCGAGAAGACCGGCGAGCTGGAGGGCATGCTCACCAAGGTGGCCGATGCCTACGACGCCGAGGTGGAGAACACCGTCAACTCGCTCACGTCCCTGCTCACCCCCATCCTGACCATCTTCATGGGCCTGGTGGTTGCCACAATTGCCCTCGGCATCCTCCTCCCCATGCTTCAACTCGCTTCCGCCGTTCACTAAAGGAGAACTCATGCTTCGCTCGCGCCTAATCCGCAACCGCAAGGGCATGTCGCTCGTGGAGATCATGGTCGTGATCGCCATCATCGGCGTGCTCATGACCGTGATCGCCGTCAACGTCACCGGGTTCCTCGACGACGCAAACGTGTCGGCGACGAAAATCCAAATCAACAACCTCGACAAGGCGCTCGTGGCCTACGCGGCCAAACACAAGAGTAAGTACCCCAGCACGGGCGAGGGGCTCGACGCTGCCAAGAAGTATTTCCCCAACGACACCACGCCCTCCGACGCTTGGGGCACTCCCTTCCAGTACTTCTCGCCGGGCACCCACGGAAAACACGACTACGAGATCATCTCGCTGGGCAAGGATGGAAAAGAAGGCGGCGAAGATTCCGACGCCGACATCCACAGCTGGGACATGGCGGACTGACGTGCAGCGCGGGGTCACCCTCATCGAGCTGATGGTGGTGATGGCGGTCATGGCCGTCGTCATCGCCGTGGGTGCGCCCGTGCTCAGCTCGGTGTTCGACCTCCAACAGCGCGGGGCCGCGAAGACGCTTGCCGACGCCTACCGGCTGTTGCAGACCGAGGCCATGCTCCGCAACGTCACGTTTCGCGTCGGCTACAACCTCGATCGGGGCACCTGGAACGTGGATGTCGGTGATCCCTCGGCGCTGATTTTCACCGACCCACGCAGCCGCGAGGAGTGGGAGGAGGAGCAGCAGCGAAGGCTCAAGCGGTTCACCAAGAAGGAGATCGAGGAAGGCGAAGCGAAGGACATCACGGAACAGGGGGGCCGGTTTTCTGGGCTCGAGGTGCCTGGCTTTCCCACCAAGGGCGCGCTCCCCGACAGCTGCCGATTCGCCTACGTGTACACGCCCCAATACGGCGACCCCGTCACGCCGAACGAGGAGATGCCGGAGGAGCCTGAGGACGAGCGAGTGGTGTACAGCCACATCTTCCCCGATGGCACGATGGAGTTCACCGTTGTCCGGATCGTGGACATCGACGACCCCGCCGACGGCTACACGGTGGAGGTAGAGCCCTTCTCGGGCCAGGTGCGGTTGGAGACCGAAGAGGCCGCGATCGGGTCGAGTCTCTCGTGGATTCCGTCGGAGGCGCCGACCTCTCGATGATCCGCACCCGTCCCGCCTTCACGCTGATGGAGATCGTGATCTCGCTTGCGATCCTGTCCGTGTCGCTCATGGTTCTGGTCGAGTCGCAGACCGCCAGCGTCATCCAGACGATGGACGGCCAACGTATTCTCACCGCGACGCAACTGGCCGAGGCGAAGCTAGCCGAGGTGCTTCTCAACTTGGAGATGGAGGGCTTTCAGGAGAGCGAGCAGGGCGAGGAGGGCACGTTTGAGGAGTTTGGTGACGACGGAGACTTCGGCGAGGTGGTGGACTTCGAGGGCGAATACGACGAGTTCGGTTTTGCGTGGACGGTTCGGAAGGTCGAAATGGAGTTGGGGGACATCGGCGGCACGCTGGAAGAGCTCCAGCAGTCCGGCGAGATGGACCAGAGTTCGACCGGCACCACGACCTCCGCGGACGACGCGGGCATCGACTCCTCGATGTTCTCCAGTTTCCTCTCCCCCGACACGATCAACGACACGCTCTCGCCGTGGATGCGCGAAGTGCGCGTCATCGTGTGGTGGGGAGACGATCCCGGGGAGCAGGAGGGCGAGTCGAGCTGCGAGGACTGCGTGGAGATTGTCACGCACGTGTTCAACCCCAGCGGCCAGGTCTTCAACAGCGGCACAGGAACTTCGGCGGACCCGACATGATGCGCCGCGGATTCACCCTCCTCGAGGTCGTGGTGGCCCTCGGCATCATGGGCATGATTGGGCTCATCACGTTTGAGACCATCGCCAGCGCACTCGACACGCGCGACGTCTTGGAGGAGGAAGACGCTTCGAACCAAGCCGCACGGGTGGCGCTCGATCGCCTGCGCCGCGATCTACGCGTGGCCTACCTCACGTCGAACACGAGCGCCGTGAACACCTACCGCACGCAGTTCATCGGGAAGAACAACAACCCCGACGAGCTGTGGTTCACCACCCTGTCGCACCACCGCCTGTTCCGGGAGTCCCGGGAATGTGACCAGACGGAGGTGACGTATTGGACGGAGGACGACCCCACGATGCCCGGCGCCAAGGTACTCCTGCGTCGTGAGGCCCCGCGTATCGACAACGAGCCGGAAAAGGGCGGGCTCATCGCTCCTTTGGCCTACAATCTCAAAGAGGTGGAGTTCCGGTACATCAATCCAAAAACCAACGAGTGGTTGGAGGACTGGGACAGCACGGGGGTAGACCTCGCGAACGAGCTGCCGCGGGCCGTGCAGGTGGCGCTGGTCTTCCTCGTGGCCGACCCGGAGGACCCGGAGAAGCTCGTCGAGCGCCCCTACGCCACGACGATCATCCTCTACTACGGCGACAAGCTCACGACGAAGGTGAGCAGCTCGGACAGCACATCCTCGACAGAGGACAACAACTGATGCCCTCGTTGCGCCAACTGCGTCGCCAGCGCGCTCGCCGCTCACGCGGCGGCATCGCGCTGCTGGTCGTGATCGCCGCGATCATGTTCCTCACGGTGCTCGTCACCGACATCGACTTCGGCTCTCGCGTGCGATTTGTCGCGTCTGCCCACAGTCGCGACGGGAGCCAAGCCTACTGGGTGGCCAACTCCGGCATGAGCCTGTACCGGCTGGTCCTCATGGGCAACAAACAACTCGGAAAATACCTCACCGGATCGGGAAAGGACTTCTGCGAGATCGTTTCTTTGCAGGGGATCAGTTGTAGTGACCCGCTCCTGAGCTTCATCCCCTTCCTCAACACCGGCATGCTGCGGAGCATGTTGGTGAGCGGTGGGGATCTCGAAGAGGAGGACATCGAGGAGTTGAAAGCCACGGGCCAGGCCACAGAAGAAACCACGGAGGAGTCCCGCGAGCAGTCGTCGTCCCGGTTTGGCAAACAGGGGTTCCTCGATTTTAATGGTGATTTCACCGCTACGGTGGCAGGCGAGGACTGCAAGGTGAACATCTCCGGCCTCAGTTCCCACAGCGAGCCGCTGAGCGACGACCCGCTCTACGAGATGTTGGAACAGTTGATGTCGGGTGAGGAGAACGAAGCCTGGCTGCGCGAGCGCGACCTCACGGCTCTCGAGCTCATTGGCAACCTGGCCGACTGGGTGGACTCCGACTCCACCGTGGCCAGCGGGAACGGAAGCACCGAAGACAACTTCTACAACAGTCTCGCCAGCCCCTACGTGTCCAAGAATGCGCCCTTCGACAGCCCGGAGGAGGTGCGCCTCGTGGAAGGTTGGCAGGACTCCGTGTACGAACGCTGGGGCGACAAGCTCACGATTTACGGCAGCAAAAAGGTGAACATCACCTGCGCCGACCGGGAAGTTTTGGCGATGATGCTCCGGGCCTACGGGGGGCTCACCACCGACAGCCAGGTCGATGCCGCGCTCACCGCGCTCGACCAGTACAAGCTGGATGGCAACGTGATCGCCACGTGCGCGCAGTTCAAGACCGCGCTCACCGACGAGCAGGGCGTGACGATGTCGAGTGACTTCGAAGAGAAGTGTACGAATCGCAACACGGTGTACACCGTCACGTCTACCGGCGTGGTGGCGAACGTGAACGTTAAGATCACCGCGGTGATCGATCAGTCCAATTCCGACGCAGGCCGCGTGAAATACTGGCGGGTGGAGTAAAAATGGCACAGGTTCAGGGTATCGATCTCGGCGGGTGGCGCGTGCGCGTGGCCACCATGGATGGGAGCTTTCGCCGCCGCGTTCTCCGCGACGTGGTGGAGATGGATGCATCCGTGGGTACGGCCGAGGCCCTTCGGGCCATTGAGCAGGGGGAGCCTGGGTGGGCCAACGCCGAGCGCGCGGCGGCCTTCCCGCTTGAGCTAGGGGCGGTTCGCAGCGTCCGGATGCCGTTTACCGACCGCGCCACCATCGCCAGAGCGCTCCCTGCCGAGGTCGAGAGCAACGTGCCCTACGAGCTCGAGGAGATGGTACTCGCTTCTCGCATCATCCTGCAGGAGCGAGGCGGCTCGCTCACCCGCGCGGTGATCGCTCCCAAGGTGGAGCTTCGGGAGCGCCTCGCGCTCCTAAGCGGCGTGTCCTCTGAACCGCGGATCGTCGTGCTCGACGCCGAGGCGCTTGCTGCCTACGCCGATCGTGGAGTGCAGGCGATCCTCGACATCGGCCACAACCGCACGGTGATGGCCCTGTGCCGCGACGGCCAGCTGTTGGCCGGCCGGCTGGTGCCGCTGGGCGGTGCGGCGCTGACCGAGGCCATCGCGGGAGTGCTGTCGATCGAGCTGCGTGAGGCCGAGACGGTGAAACACGACCTTTCGGTGCCCGCCGAGGATTGCACCGACGGGAAGGGGTCCCCGCCGGGCAGTGAGCGGGCCCGCGCGGCGATGTTGGTGGCGCTCGACGATCAGATCGCGGAGATCCGAGCTCGGCTCGTGGCCTTCGAGGATGAGTTTGAGGTGGGCATCGACGAACT
>CANKOI010000084.1 GCA_947484175.1 Deltaproteobacteria bacterium | reverse complement strand
TGGGCGCCGGTGCGGGGGCGAGGGTGGGAGCGGGTGCCGGTCTGGGGGGGGCAGCCATCGCCGGGAGCGGGGCATCGCTGCCTTGGGGGGCGAGGGTGGGCGGGGGGGGAACGGGTGGAGCGACGCTCACCTCGGGAACGAGGCTCACCTCTGGCTCGCTGCGCCCTTTCCGCTTCCGGGAGCGGGGCGGGGGCGGCAACGATTCGGCGGACACCGGGTCGAGCGCGGCGAGGAAGGCCGCGGTGTTTTCCGGGTTGGCCGGGTCGTCGATGTCGTCGATGTCGGCGCGCGGGAGGAACGGCGAGCTCTCGTCGACGAGCACCCTGACCGAGGGCTGGGGCGCGGCCGGTAGCGGCGTGAGGTCGGCTTCGCTGGTCAGCTCGGTGCGCTCGGTGCGCTCCGTGCGCTCGGCGGGAATTTCCTGCGCACGCTCCCTCGCTACCCGCTCCGCCAACGCGGAGGCGGCCAGCGCTGCGCTCGCGATCGGGTCGGCATCGATGCGGGTGGTGGGGAACTCCGCGAAACTGTCGGCACCGACCGGGCTGTCGGGCGCGTGGTCGAGGCCCACCGCCGACCCGCCCCCCGTTGAGGGGCTGGCCCGGCCGGGACCGGCCTCGAGGAGTGGCTGCAGAAAGGTGCGAGTGTCTTCACCAATGGTTGCGAAGCTGTACCCGGCCATCAGGCCCCGAAGGTCTTCGCGAAGCACGAAGGCCCGCTGGTAGCGGTGCCGCGGGTTCAGCGAGAGGGCGCGGAAGAGGACCTTGTCGAGCCCCGGGAGCCGCTCGCGAACCGACAAGAGCGGGGTGGTCACCTCCGCGCGGCGCACCCGGTGAATCGTCTGCAGGTTCGACTCGGCCCGGAACAGGCTCTCCAGAGTGAGCACCTCGTAGAGCAGAGCGCCGAGGGAGAAGACATCGCTCGCTGGAGTGAGTTTTTGATCCGGGTGCGTCTGCTCGGGCGAGAGGTATTCCATGCGAGCGGGCACGGGACCCGCCACGCCGCCCTGCGGGTGGGTGGTGGGGCTGCGGGTGAGGCCGTATCCACCGACCAAGACTTTCCCCTCGGCGCTGAGGAAGATCGACCCCGGCTTCAGCGACAGATGCAGCACATGCTCGGCGCCGGACGCCTTCCCGCCCCGACCGTGCAGCGCTTCGAGCCCGTTGCAGATCTGCGTGGCGATGTTCAGAAAGACGTTGTGCGGCAGGGTGTGGCCGGTCTGCCGGCACCAGGTGAGCACTTGTTCCAGCGTTGCGCCCTGGACGTACTCCTCGACTACGAAGTGGTCCTCTCCCTCGGTGACGTAGTCGATCACGTGCACCAGAAAGGGGTGGCGCACGCCGAGAAGGTCACGAATCCGGGCCTCGATCGAGGCGAGGCGGGCCGGATCACGCAGCACAAAGGGCAGAATGCGCCGTACCACGACGTCTTTGCCGCCCCCGTCGTGCGAGCCTAGGTAGCTCTCGGCCACGCCGCCGGTGCCGAGCTTTCGGTGCAGGGTGTAGCCGCCCACCGAGTGCGGAAGTAGAAACATGACGGCTCCCGACGGCGTCCCGACCGAGGAGCAGGCTACTTTGCAGGCACGATCGCGTCAAGCCTTGTCACCCCGCCTTCCCTTGCTGTGTTCGCTGTTGGTCGCCTGCGCGCTCCGTCAGGAGCGTTCGGGACTGGTGGAGTCACAAGGGGAGCGAGTGTTCCTAGCGGGCTACCAGGGCGGCCACACCGCGCTGATCCTCGGGGAAGGAGCCGCCCCGATCCACTTCCTGCAGGGCTGCACGGTCGAGGTGGTGGGCGTGCTCACTCCCGCCGGGTTTTTGGTCCAGGACTGGCGGGTGACCGACGCGGGCGATGGCTCCGGCGGTTTTGTCGGCGTGCTTCGGGCCTGGGGCGCCCGCCTGCTCGTCGAGGACCGGAACACAGGCGGCAACGTGATGATCGACGCCGATGCAGTGCCGGAGCTCCGGCAGTTCGTAGGCCAGCCCGTGCTGCTGGTCGGCAGCGTGGTGGGTCGCAACACCGTGTCGGTCGTGGCGTACCGCGTATTGGCGGATGGCCAGTCGAAGGATTAGCCCGCGCCCCCTCGGGGCTGCCCATGTCCGATCGTTTCGCTCTACTCTCCGTGTCGGACAAGTCAGGCTTGGTGGAGTTCGCCGCCGGGCTAGTGCGGATGGGCTTCACCCTCCTCAGCACGGGCGGAACCGCCGAGGCGCTGCGCTCTAGTGGGCTCCCGTTTACGGCGGTCTCTGAGCACACGGGCTCGCCCGAGATCATGGGCGGGCGCGTGAAGACGCTCCACCCCCGCGTGCACGGAGGCCTTTTGGGCCGGCGCGGCATCGACGACGTCGTGGCCGCCGAGAACGGCATCCGTTTCATCGATGTGGTGGCGGTAAATCTCTACCCCTTCGAGGCCACGGTTGCGCGGGGCGCTCCCGACCACGAGGTCATCGAGAACATCGACATCGGCGGGCCCTCGATGGTGCGGTCGGCCGCCAAGAACCACGAGCGCGTGCATGTCGTCGTCGATCCCGCCGACTACCCTGCCGTGTTGGCGGCGCTTGCGGGCGACGATCCCGCGCTGCGGCGAGGACTCGCGGCCAAGGCTTTCCGTCACACGGCCTGCTACGATGCCATCATCGCGGGGTGGTTCGGGAACGAGCCCGGCGAGCCCTTCCCCTCCGAAACGGCCATCCCCCTCCGGCGCGCGCAGCGGCTCCGCTACGGGGAGAACCCGCACCAGGCGGCCGCCTTCTACAGCACGCCGCTCGAGCACGGCCGGGCGCTCGGCAGGGCGGTGCAGCTGCAGGGCAAGGAGCTGAGTTTCAACAACTTCGGCGACCTCGAGGGAGCGTTGCGAGTGGCGTTCGACCTCACCGGGCCGGGGGCGGTGATCATCAAGCACGCCAATCCCTGCGGAGCGGCCGTACACCCCGACGGCCTCGGCGCCGCCTACACCCTGGCGCTTTCTGCCGACCCGGTGAGCGCCTATGGCGGAATCCTCGCGTTCAATGGGCCCGTGACGGCCGCGGTGGCGGAGATCGTACTGGCGAGCAAGGTGTTTTTCGAGGTCATCGCGGCTCCCGGGTTCGACGAGGACGCTCGCGCGCTCTTCGCGAGGCGGGTGAACCTCCGGTTGATGGAGCTGCCGGCTGACTGGCGGGACTCGGCCTCGCCGGGTCGCGATGCGCGCCGCGTGCACGGCGGCTGGCTCGTTCAGGACTGGGACGAGGGCCAGCCCGGGGAGTGGACAGCACCGGTGGGCGTAGCGTCTGCGGAGGCGTTGGCCGCGTTGCAGTTCGCTTGGGCGGTCTGCCGCAACGTGAAGAGCAACGCCATCGTGCTGGCGTGTGCGGAGGGCGGTGGATGGGTGCTCAACGGTGTGGGAGCGGGCCAGATGAGTCGCGTCGACAGCGTGCGCCTCGCGGTGTCGAAGGCCACGCGGCCGGTGGCGGGCAGCGTGCTCGCCTCTGACGCTTTTTTTCCCTTCACAGACGGTGTCCAGCTCGCCATCGAGTCCGGCGTGAGCGCGATCGTGCAGCCGGGAGGCTCAATCCGCGACGAGGAGGTGCTTGCCGTGGCCCGCGATGCGGGGGTTCCCATGCTCCTGACAGGCGCGAGGCATTTCCGCCATTGAGCGGGCGCGCTAAGCTCAGCCCGTGACCCGCCCCGCAGCCGTTTCTTGCGCCTTCTGCGGTCACGGCATGCCGCTCTCGCCCGGAGCCGGCGCGGGCTTGCCGGTGTGCGGCGTGTGCTCCGGCGGGAACGTAGGCACGGAGAGTCTCGTCGTGACCACGTTCGCAGGGAGTGTGACCGTCGATCCGGCCTCCTTGCTCGATCGCCTCCGCAGCGGGCAGTTTCAGGGGAGCGACTGGGTGGTGGGCGCACAGGGTGTCGGCACTCCGCTCGCGGCCCACCCTGCCATCGCGCCGCTCTACGTCCGCGGCGAGTTCGCCGTGCCGGCCGCTGCTCCGGCTCCTGCCGCTCCTCCGGCCGTCGTCGTCGCGGCGCCGAAGCGGAAGCCTTATCGCCCCCGGTTCGTCTTTCCCATCTGGCGAATCCTGAAGACGGTGACCGCGCTGGGGATCGTTGGCGGGCTCGCGGCCGCGGGCGTGCATTACCGCGCCCAGCTTCCGGGCTGGGCGGAGCAGGCGAGTCAACTCCTGCTGCCCACCGTCGAGGCCCCCTCGGGGGCGGCCGTGGTGGCGCCGCCCTCCCCGGACACGCCGATGCCCGACCGGCTGGCCTCTGTGGCCGCCGCGGAGGGCATCGTCGAAGAACCCCTCGCCTTCCTCGCCGCCCAAACGCTGGAGGCATGGGCCAAGGGGGGCCCGGCAGGGCTGGCGGAGGCCCTGCGGATTGCTCGCCGAGGGGTGGCCCGCTCCACGACCGACCCCGACGCCGTGGCGCTCCTCGCGGTACTCGCGGCGCAGACCGGCACGGAGCCGGGGCTCACTCTCCTCGCGGGGCAGCAAGCCGCCACGTGGGGCGGCGGCGGCGCCGCCAGCCAGCTCGGCCGCGCGGCGCTCGCGCTCGGCAACGCCGATCCGCTCGGAGCGGCCGCAGCGGTGGGTGACTGTGCAGGAGCCGGAGACCTCGTGTGCCGCCTCGTGGCCGCCAACGCCCTTGCTGCCGCACCCGGCCGCGAGGTGCAGGCGATCGCGGCCTTCGATGCCCTGGCCGCCGACTGGCCGGAACACCTCGATCCGCCGCGAACGGCAGCCCTGATCGCCGCCAGCAACGACCATCCTTCGGCGGAGGCGCGCCTGGCCACGCTCTCCGATACTGACCCCTTCGTGGCCGGCGCCCGAGGAGTGCTGGAGGCCCGCAACGGTCACGCAGAAGCCGCCACCCAAATCGCCGCCGACCTGCTCGACGCGGCGCCGGCCGAACTGAGGATCGCGGTGGCGCGCATTCATGTGCATCAGGGCAACGTGGAGGCGGCGCTGGCGCTGGTGGTGCCGCTCGACACCGAGAAGCCCTTGCGTACGCCCCGGTCCATTGAGGTGCGCCTGCTGATCGCCCAGGCGAGGTGGTTGGCGGCACGCGACCACCCGGAGGCCATTCCTGCCGCGAGGGATGCCGTTGCCCGCCTTGTGGAGCTGGGCCGATCGGATCCGGCGGTCGCTCAGGTGCGTGCGCTCGTGGCCCGGACTGCAGGCGAGCGGGCGGAGGAGGCGCGCGCCTGGACCGCGATGGACGAAACAGGTCGCTCGGGCCCCGACCTCGCCCGAGTCTACAAGACCCAGCTGGCGCTCATGCACGAGGCAAAGGCGCCCGGAAGTGAAATGCTGCTCGTGGCCGAAAAAGCCCGCGCCGCCGACCCATCCGATCCCAACGTTCACGTGTGGCTGGTCGAGGTGCAGCTCCTCGGCCACGGACATCTCGTGGCGATCGAGTCGCTCAGGCGCGCGGTGGAGGAGGTGGACGGGCAGTTCGACCGGCGGCGGCTCGACCTGGTCACCTTGGAAACGGGCGCGCCGGCGAAGTCCCTCCGGGCGCACCTCGAGGACGAACTGGGCAACGAGGGTCGCTTTGCCACCTCGTTGCCGCTGGCGCGTGCCACCTGCTCGTGGCTCGCGGGTGATCTCGCGGGGGCGCGGTCTGCGCTCAGCGCCGCGCCCAACCCCGAGGACGACGCGGAGAGCCTCGCTCTTCGTGCGCGGCTCTACGAGGGCCAGGAGCAGCACGAGCGCGCCATGCGCGACTGGGATCGGGTGGCCGCTCAACGCCCGAAGCAGGGTGGGTTCCTCCTCGCAGCGCTGCGCGCGCACGTGAGGGCGGGCCAGCTCGGCACGGCGATGCCCATTGCGGAGCTGGTGCGTGCGTCGAAGGTCAACCCCGCGCTCGGGCCGGCGATGTTGGCGGAGGTGCAGTTGGCCTCGGGCGATCGGGCCGGCGCCATCCTGCTGCTCGAGCAGGCCCTCGCCGCCGATCCCCTCGACCTCGTCTCCCGCGCCCGGCTAAGGGAGCTGCGCAAGGACGGTTGATGCGGGTTCTCTTGGTGGGGGGTGGCGGCCGCGAGTGCGCGATGGCGCGGCTCATCGCCCGACACGGTCATGAGCTGGCCTTTACGCATGACAATCCGGCGTTCTCCCGCTGGGGGCGGCACGTGAGGGCGGATTCGGTGCTGGAGGCCGCGCAGGAGTCGCGGTCGGAGCTGGTGGTCGTGGGGCCGGAGGGGCCGCTGGCGGCGGGCGTCGTGGACACCCTCTCGGCGGCCGGGATCCCTGCGTTCGGACCGAGTGCTGCGGCCGCGCGGCTGGAGTCGAGCAAGGTGTTCACCAAGTCGCTGGCGAGCCGGTACGGGCTGCCCACGGCGGCATGGCGGGTACTCCGGAAGGGCGACCCGTTCCGTCCCGAAGTGGGCTGGGTGGTGAAGCTGGACGGGCTCGCGGCCGGCAAGGGCGTGTGGGTGTGCGAGAACGCCGCAGAAACCGCGAGCGCGGTCGTTGCTGCGTTCGCGGCTCGGCCCGACGCTGAAGTGCTGGTCGAGGAGCGGCTCGTGGGTCCAGAGTTGTCGGTGCTCGCGCTCTGCGATGGCAAACGGATGGTGCCGTTGCCTGCCGCGCGCGATCACAAACGTCGCTTCGACGGGGACGAGGGGCCCAACACCGGCGGCATGGGCGCCATCGCCCCCGTGCGGGTGGCGCCGGGTGTGCTGGCGGCGTGCCACGACGTGCTTCAGCGCGCGGTGAGCGGCATGGCGGCCGACGGAGTGCCGTTCGTGGGGGTGCTCTACGGGGGCTTCATGCTCACCCCCGACGGTCCCCGTCTCCTCGAATTCAACGTGCGCTTCGGCGACCCGGAGTGCCAAGCCATCCTCGCGCTCTGGGAGGACGATCCGGTGCCGTGGTTCGCGGGCGCCGCGCAGGGCCGCCTGCCGGAGGGGGCTCCCCGGTTCCGAGACGGCGCGGCGTGTTGTGTGGTGGTGTGCGCGGATGGCTACCCCGCGAGCTCGGCCAACGCCCCGATCGAGTCGTTGCCCCAGGACAGCGAGGACCTCTTCGTGGACCAGGCAGGAACCAGCGATCGCGATGGGCGCCTGTGGGCCACAGGCGGCCGGGTCGTCGGGGTGACGGGCGTGGCCGCTACGCCCGAGGCGGCGCGCTCGCGAGCCTACGCCGCGGTGGCTGAGGTCACCTTTGCGGGCGCTGCCTGGCGCCGCGACATCGGGTGCTGACAGGCCCCTTCGGCGCTCTCACCGAGGAGACGCCCGCGCCGGGCCTCCGGGTCTTGCAACCTGAGCGCGGCTACCGTTGGGGAGTGGAGGTGTACGCACTCGCGGCCTTCGCCCTCGGAATCGGAGGCCCCGCTTCGGTGCCGGCGGCCACCGCCATCGAACTGGGTGCTGGCAGCGGCATCGTGAGCCTGCTGCTTGCCAGCCGTGGCCTCACTGTTCGCGGGTGGGAGCTCGACCCTGCTTGGGTACAGCTGGCGCGGGCGAGCGCCCGCCGCAGCCGGTTTGAGGGTCGTGTTCGTTTCAGCGTCCGCGACGTGCGAAGCCCCACGCGGGCCGCTCCCGCCGACGTTGTGGTGTGCAACCCGCCGTGGTTCGCCCCAGCGGCCGGGCCGCGGTCGCCCGACCCCCGCAAGGCCGCCGCGCGCACGATGCTCCACGGCACTGTCCAGGACTTCGTCAACGCCGGCCTGCGCCTCGCACCTCGGGTGTGTCTCGTCAGCCGGCCGGAGCGGGTACACGAGCTCCGCTTCGAGGGCTGCTTTATAGCCCGGTCGGCGGTGTTGCCGGGAGGCGCGGTTACCCTCGCGGAGGTGCGGCACGGCGAAGGAACCACGGTGTGCGAGCCCTTCGATCTGCCAGCGGCCTACGCCGCCTTTCGCGGGCTGCCTATCGAAACGCCTTCGTGAGGCTCCCCGACTTGGTGCCGTCCGCCCGTTTGTAGATGTAGTCGTACACCTCGGACTGCCGAAAGTTGAGCGTATCCCCTCGCTGAACTCCGGGCACCTCGTACGGTTCGCTCACCACACGCCCGGACAGCCCGCCGGCCTCCCAGCGGCTCACCTCGACCCACAGGTATTCCAAGCCTCCGAAGCGGGTATTCATCGGAACGTTGACCGCCAGTACGTCGCCTGCGGGCAGGCCGGTCCTCCACGCGGCTTCGAGGCCGGCGAGGTCTGTGCGCACCCGGGCGGTGGCCTCCGCCAACGACTGCGGCGCCGCGGGGGCAGGCGCGGGTGCAAGCACAGGTGCGGGTTCTGGTATTGGGGTGGCGGCGGCGGAAGGCTCGGAAACCACGGTGACATCGACCGCGGCGGCAATCGCCGGCTCCGGTGACACCAGCACTTCGCCCACGAATCGCACGCGCAGGATTGGCCCCTGCGGGTCGTCGTCTCGGGGGGTGGCGACTTCCAGTTTGGCTGTCCCGCGGGCGCTCTCGGCGTCGACTGACTCTTCGTCGTGTACCTCGCCGAGCGGGTGGAGCGTGGCGGCCACAGCGTCGAGAACCCAGCCCACGTCGGTGCCGGCTTCGGGCGCGACCCCATCGACCGCGAGCTCGAAGTCGCCGAACCGGCGCAGCCCGCGGGTGACCATGTGCAGCCTGTCCGTGCCGTCGTTCATCGGGGCCGGCTCCACGACGAACCAGTCGGAGAGGGGGCCGCGAGGGTCGCGGCTGCGCCAGCCCTCCGCATCGAAGAGGAGCTGGGTGTCGAGGTCCTCCACCCAGCCGCTTGCGCGGCTCGCCGCGTCGGCGAAGGCCGCGTGGGCGATGGCGAAGGTCTCCATCGACTGTTCTCGCGGGCCGGCGAACCAAGCGAGCACCACCATCTCGCTCCGCTGGAGCCCTTCGGGGTTGGAGATGTCGGGGCCGAAGGTGGCGATGAAGTCGGCGTCGGGAATTCCGAAGTCCACTCCTCCGATGCCCATGATCCGCACGGGGGTGGCCACCTGATCGGAGAAGCTGTCGTCGGAGTCGATGTCACCGAGGGCGTCGTCGAGCTTGTCGAGCACATCGTCGTCGCAGCGGGGGTTGCAGTACAGCGCCAGCGCGAACCGGGCATCGGGCACGATGGGCATGGCGGCGGCGGAGGCGAAGAGGAAGGGAAGCAGCATGGTCGGCCCATTGGACACCTATTCGGTTCTTGAGCGTCCGTGATAGTTTCGCGGGGGATGAGAAGGTCCGCGCTTCCGCAGCTCCCGCCCGATGTACTGGACCGTTTGGCCTCCTGCGAAGGGGTGGTCGTTCATGTGGGGCGGATGGGGGAGGTGCCGGCCCTTCCCGGCGTGTGTGTGCCTCTGCGTGGCTGTACCTACCTCCTGCTCTGTCCCACGGCCGCCACCCTCGCGCAGCTCAAGAGCACCACCCACGCGAGCTTCTCGGCGGAGGGCCCGGGCGGCAGTTGGAGTGTGCTCAGCCGGGGAAGGCTGTTGTGGGGCAGGAATGTGTCGGGCGAGTCGCGTCGGGCTGAGTTGGCCCACTGGGTTCCTGACGGGGGCCTCGGGTGGATCGCTTGCCGGTTCTACCCTGAACATCTGGACTTCCAGGAGGACACCCCCTCGGGCCGGCGCCGCGCCGCGGGCGAAGTTCCCGGGGTGGAGCGGCCCAGCGGCTTCCGGTTCTATCTGGGGCTCGCCTACGAGCCGTTCCAAGTGTGGTTCCTCGTTTCCGGGGCGCTGGTGGCCGCTGGGATTCTGGTGATCGACTCGGAAGACGCGGGCACCCCCCTCGTCTTGCTCACCGCTCTGGCGGCGGGCCAGCTCACCGTGGTGGCGGCCCGAGTGCTGCTCGCGCCGGTGGATCTTCTGAGGTGGCGGGAGGGCAAGGTTCGGGACGAGCAGTTGGGCGCGCTGGAGGCTGCGTGGTTTGCCCCCGACGAACTCCGGACCGATGGGCTGTGGTTCGCGGCCGCCGCCGCCGCCCTTTGGGCGCTGCTGGTGCTCTTGGCGGGCAGCGCCGTGGCCGCGCTGGTATCGTTGTTGAGCGGCGCCCCGGTGATCCTGCTCGCCATGGCCCTGCGTCGCAGAATGGCGGAAGCCGAGGAAGGGAATCGCCCGTGAATGTCTGTCTCCGCGGCTCGAGCCCCGCCACCATGGTTGCCGGCATTCTTCTGCTGTCGCGGGCACGCACCTTTGGGCAGCGCATCCGCGTGGACATCCTCGGAAACCCAGGCGACATCGGGGTGGTGAGCGGCCCTGCGGTGCTACACTCGGCGGCGCTCGCGGGGTGCGGAGTGGGGCGCGAGCTCGGGAGCGGCGCGCTGGTGGTGGTGCCAGGGCCGCAGGAGGCGCCCCTCGCCGTGAGCCTGTCGGTCGATGGGCGGGGAGGCTGGTTTGAGGTCGCTCGGACCGGGGCGGGGGAGCACCCCGCCACCCGCGCGCTCCTCGCGCTGGGCGAGAGCACCGAGCCCGCCTCGCTCGCCCTCGCGGGCCGCGTGCGTACTGGATTTGCGCGCCTCGGCGTTCCGATGGAGCCCGCCATCTTCGACCTCCTCTTCGGTGCCCTGGCCGCCCCGCTGGTGCGCGTGGCCGTCGCGCTCCGCGCCGGCCGCACCCTCAGCGGCCAGCGGGGCGACCCGATCACCGCCGCGCTGGTAGCCCCGCTGGCGGGCGACGACTTCGATCTCGACGCGAACTCCACAGTTCGCCGGCTCCACCCCGAGGTGCGCGAGGTGGTGCAGGGCTTGGTCGGCTACGCCGCAGCGCTGGGCGCGCGGGGCTCGCCGGCGTTGGCCCTCTCCTTGGACGAGCTCCTCGGCCACTTCGGTCTGCTCCCGCCCGGGGGCATGCTGCCGCCGCTCGATCCTTCGACCGACGCCGTGGCGGTCGGCCTCGCGCGCGCCCTTGCGGCGAGCGCTGGCGAGGGCCAGGCCCAGCTCCCGCTGTATGAGACGTTCCGTTTTCTCGGGGGAAACTTCGTCGCCGAGGCTGCGTGGGTCGTCGACCTTCCCGCGGATCCGCCTCCCACGGAACGGCTCGCGCGTTGGCGCTGGTTCAGCACGCAAGTGGGCGAGGCCGCCGCGCGGGTGGACCGCATCTGGCGGGACCTCGTGGATCCGCCGATGTAGGAGTGGGGGCGGGGAGGCGCGAAGCGGGAGTTTCGGGAGCCGGCGGTAGCGATGCCGGCGAAGCCAGCGGGCGGCTGATTCGGACGCTCGTTCGCCTTGACCGCCCGCCCTCCGTGCCTACGCTCCCGCCCGCCATGCTTCCTCTCGGCTTTCACCTTGCCTTCCGCCTCCGCGACGACCGGGTTCTTGCCCCCTCCGTAGCCGCCCGCCGCAGCCTCGCGCACACGCTCGCGCGGCTGGCGGAGGCCTTCCCCGTGCTGGCGTGGCGCGTCGTGGACACCCACCTGCATGTGTTGGGGCGCTTCTCCGAAGCGCAGGTGGCGGAGCTCGCGCGGCGCCTGCGGCTCGCGCTGGCTCGCGCTCATCCCGGCGTGCCGCTGCTCCTTTCGCTGTGCAAACCCGTTCACGACCAGTGGCATCTCGCGGAGGCCTTCACGTACGTGCTTCGGCAAGACGCCCGGCACGGCGTTGCGAGCGACCCGTTGCAGGAGGGCAGCAGCGTCCTCGACGTGTTGGGGCTGCGAGTGCTCGCGCCCTCGCTGCCGGCGCGCGTGCGCGAGCACCTGCCGCGGCTCACCCGCGCCGAGCTGCTGATTCACCTCGGGGTGCAGGCGCTGGAGGAGGCGGTGCGCCTGGAGCACCTTTCGGCGGCAACGTGCGCCGCGTTTGCGCTGGAGAGTTTGGGTGGAAACGGCGCCGAGTCCGTGGCGGCGCGGGTGGCGGCGATCCATGCGGCGGCCGCGGCTTCGCCGAGCGCGGTGGCTGAGGCGCTCGGGGTGTCGCGGAACACGGTGTGGAAGCTGGCGGCGCACGCGCCCTCGCCGCGTGCCGAGCGGGCGATCCGGCTGCAGATGAGCCTGCGCGCAGCGGTGCCGCTGGCGGCAGCGTTTGCCGCCGAGCCGCCCGTCGCCCGCCGAGCGGTGTCTCCGAACTCGGGGAGACCTCGAGGCCTAGTCGAGTTCGGCGACACAATTCGCCCTCCTGCGTAAGCGAACTCGGGGAGACCTCGAGGCCTGGTCGAGTTCGGCGACACGGGGGGGGCGCGGCGCTCCCCCGGCCCGCGCCCCGCACGAAACCCTTGACACATCCTCTCCTGAGAGGGACCATCGGGGCATTGGCGAAAAAGGAGACCCGTTGGCGGGCCTCGATCTCATCCGGCTGAGCAAGACGATTCATTATCTCCTTCGGCATCCTGCCCCTACTGGGCTGGTTGCCGACGGGGAAGGCTGGTTTTGTCTGCAAGAGGTGGCCCGAGTCACGTCCCGGACGATCCGGCGACCGGTGGGTGCGGAGGACGTGGCGGGGGCTTCGCGTTGCTTGGTGGGCGGGCACATCGAGCTGGATGCAGCGAGAATCCGCCTGCTCGTGCCCGCGGTGAATGAGCGCTACTCCGGCCCGGACCTCGTGTTCCACGCCGCCCCGCGGGGGCGGCTGCCGCTCTACGAACGGGAGGGGTGCCTCTGGACACCCAACGACTCCGGGGTTCCCCTGTCGCGCCACGAGCCCGCCGCTTGGCGCGTGGCGCACCGCACGTTTGTCGACCCGATGGTGCTGGTCGTGGATGCGGCGCGGGCTCGGCGGGATGGCGTGCGCATCGTTCGTACCCGTTCCGGACTCTTCTTGGCGAGCAACATCCCGCTGCGTCATGTGCTCAACCTGCGCGAGGGCTTCTCGGAGCAGGCGAGCGCCGGCGGCTTCGTGGTGGACTGGAGTTCGGGCGCGCCCCGGATCGGCCTCATCAAGGTGGCACGCAGGAACGGCGCAACGTGGGAGGTTGCGAAAGGAAAGCTCGAAGACGGCGAGTCGCCGGGGGTTGCCGCCGTTCGCGAGATGCGCGAAGAAATGGGAGTGACGGTGGGAGTGCGCGCCCTGAGGAGTCTGGGCTCGGTACGCTACGGCTTCTACACTCGAGAGGGCACCCCTCGGCTCAAGACGATCTTCCTCTTCCTCATCGAGCTGGCGGAGCCTTTCGAGGACTTCAAGCCTCTCGCCGAAGAGGGCATCGAGGACGTACGCTGGTTCAGCCTCCCCGAAGCGCTCAACGTTCTTTCGCACCCCAGTCTGCGCTCGGCTCTGGGGCGGCTGGTCCAGGCCATCGACGAGCGTGCCGTCGAGCTCGGCCTAGCGAGGAGCGAGATGGGCTTCGCGGAAGGCGACTGACATGGCCACCCTCGAGTTCTTCTTCGACTTCTCCAGCCCGTTTGCCTACCTCGCGGCCACGCAGGTGGAGGCGGTGGCTCGCAGGACCGGCGCGGACCTGGTGCTGCGCCCCCTCCTCCTCGGCGCGCTGTTTCGAGAGGTCGGCCAGGTCGACACTCCGATCGGCGCCATGTCGGAGCGGAAGCGCCAGTTCGTGCTCCGCGACCTCGGCCGGTGGGCGCGCTGGTGGGGTGTGCCTCTCCAGTGGCCGGCCGCCTTCCCGATCCGCACAGTACTCCCGCTGCGGGTGTTCCTCCTCCAGCCCACACCGGCCCGGATGCGTCAGTTTTTCGGGGCGTGCTGGGGCGAGGGGCGGGACATCGGCGATCCCGCGGTGCTGCGCGATCTCGGCGTGTCGGAGGAGGAGCTGGCGGCGGCGCCCGGCCGGAAGGAGGAGCTCGTGGCAGCGACCCGCTTGGCCCTCGACGCCGACCTCTTCGGGGTGCCCGCTTTCCGCATCGACGGTGGCGCGCTGATCTGGGGCCAGGACCGGCTGGATCAGGTGGAGCGCGCGTGTCGGGGTGAGCGGATCGAGGGGTAGGGCAGACAGCGCCTCCGGGGAGACCGGCCGCGGCGCCTCCGCGCGCCCCCCTACGGCGCCGGTGCCGCCAGCTCGAGACGGATCCCGGTCGCGCCCGCCTCGATCGGCGCACTGATGGCCACCGGGTCGGCCGGCGTCTTCGTCATCACGTTGCCGTCGGCGTCGAGGCGCACACTCAGCTGCACCTTGCCGTCCGGGAGGGTGCCCCCCATCGGCGAGTCGGCAGCGCCGATCTCGAAGTGCAGCGGAAACACGGGCGGGAGCTTCTTCACCCGCAGGGGAGGCCCCGCCGTGACCCCTTCGGCGCGGACGTAGATGAACACCGTCCCCGTGGCGGGCAGGCCAGCGGCGAGGTGCACCTCGCCGCTGAACTCGGGCGCGCCGGTGGCCTGCGCCGGCGCCGCCGGCGCCTCCCCGACCCCCGCTGCAGCGGGCGCGGCGCGTTGCGCGGCGCCAGCCGCCACCATGCGGTCTACCTGCGCGATCAGCGCGTTGAAGGTCTCGGCCTGCGCGGGGTCGGCCGCGCGACCGCGCGTGAAGAACTCGACGGCCCGCTCGCGCTCGCCGTCCTTTGCGGCCTGCACGCCGCGGTAGCCGAGGGCCTCCGCGTGGTCGGGGTGGGCCTCCAACACCTTGTCCAACAGCGCGACGGCCATCGCCGTGTCGCCGATGTGGAGGAGCGTCACCGCCTGGTGCACGCGGGCCTCCGGATCTTCCGGCTGTAGGGCCACCACGGCCTCCGAGAGCTTCCACGCATCCATCACCTGACCGACGGCGATGTGGGCGTGGGCCAGCGCGTTCGCCGCCGCCACGTCGGTGGGGTCGGCCGCGACCTTCGCGCGGAGGGCGGCGAGCTCGGCCGTCGCGGCGGCGGGCAGCTGCGGGCTGGGGGCGCTGGTGCTGTCGCCACCGCCGCCGCCACCGCCACCGCCGCCGCCACCGCCACCGCCACCGCCGCCAGTGAGTCCCTGGCCTTCGGCCCGCGGGCGGGCGTACTCGTCGAGGCCCGCCTTCAGGCCGAGCACCAGTCCGGCGGCGCCGAGGCCCCACATGGCCGAGGTGAGGCGCGGGTGGCGGTCGAACCACGTGGGCGCTCGTTCGCGCTTGGCCTGCGGGGCCTCCGGCACGGGGGCGGCAAATTCCTCGATGGCCTGCACCACCGCGGCGGCCGCCGTCAACAGCTTCTCGCGCTCGGCTTCGTAGAGGCTCGCGTCGAGCTTGTCTCGGGTGTCATCGAGCTCTTTCAGCTGAGCGTAGAGGCTGCCACGCTGGGCGTGCAGATCGGCAAGGGGGGTGGGGCTCGGCCGACCGTTCGAACGCCCGGCGAACAGCGCCAGCGCGGCCCCGGCACTCGCGCCGACGCCCAACGTGCCGAAGGCGAGGGGGAAGGTGCGCAGAGGCTCGAGGAGGCTGTCGAGGGTCATTCTTCGATCTCGCGGCGAACACGGTCGCGCCAGGGGTCGCTGGGGGCGGGGGGAGACTCGGGAGGCGCGGCGGGGCCGGCCCGACGGCGTCGCAGCTGGCCCATGGCCAGGAGGCCGCCTGCGGCTAGGAGCACGGGGGGAACGATCCACAGGGCGAGGTTCGCGCCTTCGCGGCGGGGCGCCAAGAGGATGAACGGGCCGTACGACGCTTCGAAGAAGTCGAGAACCTGCTGTTCGGAGAAGCCGGCGGCGTGCATCTTCTCCACCTCGGTCTTCATCGCTCGTGCGCCCTCGGCGGGGCTCTCGGCCACGCTCATGCCCTGGCAGGTGGGGCAGCGGAGCTTCAGGCCGGTGGCGCGGGTGGCGGCCTCCAGCGCTTCGCCCGCGAGGGGGTCCGCTGCGGCGGCGCCCACGATCGTGGCGGGATCGAGCCCCAGCTGCACCTCGACGGCCGGTGCGCCCTCCGCGGGCGGGGCCGCGCCGGCGGAACCTGCGAGGAGCCAGAGGAGCGCGGGCGCTCCGAGCGCGAAGGTGCGCATCACAGCAGCGCCTCGAGGTCGACGATCACTTGGCGGGGCTGCACCACGCCGAAGTACTTGTGCCGGATCACGCCGGCCGAGTCGAGGACGTAGCTCTCGGGCAGTCGCCCGACCCCGAACGCCACCGCCGCGGTGCTCCCCACGTCGATCAACGTCGGAAACGCCGCCCCGCCGTGTGCCGCGAGCCACCCGCGCAGCTTCGGCTCGGTATCGAGGTAGGCGATGCCCACGAAGTGAACCCGGTCGGCGTAGGTGCGGCTCAGGCTCACCAGCAGCGGGTGCTCCACCCGGCAGGTGTCGCACCACGTGGCCCAGAAGTTCACGAACGTGGGCTTGCCCTGTAAGGAGGCGAGGTGCAGGGTGGCGCCTTCCGCGTCGAGCATCGGGAGGGTGAAGTCGGGCGCGGGCTTTCCGATCAGCGGGGAGGGGATGTACTGCGGGTCCTTCCCAAAGCCGCTCGCCAGCACCCACACCAGCGGCACGACCACCGCGAGGCCCGCGCCGAGCACTTTCCAGTTCATGCGGGCGCCCCCTTCCTGGCGGGCCACGCCGCGAGGAGGGTGCCAAAGGCGACGACGGCCGTGGCGATCCACAGCCAGCCGACCGCGGGGTTGCGGTAGATGTGGAGGCCCACGGTGCTCTTGTCGGGGGCGAGGCTCAACAACGACACGTACACGTCATGGGTGGGGAACGTCTTCACCGCGGGGCTGCCGATCGCGTTCATCGAGGTGCTGTACGCGTTGAGCGCCGGGCGCAGCGTGAACGCTCCCCCGGGGCCCTCCACCTCCACCACGACCTCGTCCCGCTCGCGGTGAGACTCCTTGAAGTGCTCGGCGCGAACATAGGTGAACGAGTACTCCTCGAATCGCACCGTGCCACCGGTCGGCACGGTGTACTCCCGGTCTACGCGCCACGCGTGCGAGATGGCGATCGCCACGATGATCACGATGATCCCGAGGTGCACGATCTGGCCGCCGTAGCGCCGTTGCCCCCGGGCGAACGCCCTCGAAGCGGCCGTCACCAAGCTCTCGCGCTGCTCTCGCATGCGGATGCGGATGGGCGTCGCCATCTCGCGCAGGCTCACGACAGTCGCGAAGGTGGCGGTGCCGAAGGTGGCGAGGGGCCAGGGGCGGTCGATGTCGTAGACCCCCCACAGCACGAGCGGTACTAGGGCGGCCACCGCCAGCGGCGGCACGAGCGCCTCGGCGACCTTGCGCGTGCTCGGCTCACCCCACGGCAGCGCCGGCCCCACTCCCATCAAGAACAGCAGGGCCACGCCAATCGGGAGCGCCATCTGGTTGAAGTACGGCTCCCCCACCGAGAGCCGCACATCTTTCCAGGCTTCCATCACGAGCGGGAAGGTGGTGCCCAAGAGTACGGTGAAGGTGAACGCCACCAGCAGCAGGTTGTTCAGGAGGAAGCTGGCCTCGCGCGAAACGAGCGCGCCGATCTCCCCCTTGCCGGCAAGGCCGTCTACGCGGAGAGCGAGCAGCACGACGCATCCCACCAAGGCCACCGCCAGAAAGCCGAGGAAAATCGGGCCGATGTCGGACTGGGTGAAGCTGTGCACGCTGTTGAATACGCCCGAGCGGGTCATGAACGTGCCCAGCAGCGTGAGCAGGAATGTGACGAGCACCAGCGACACGGTCCAGCCCTTCATGGCATCGCGTCGGCTCGGCAGCATCGCGGCATGCAGCGCGGCGGTGGCGGTGAGCCACGGAAGGAAACTGGCGTTCTCCACCGGATCCCAGGCCCAGTAGCCCCCCCAGCCGAGCACGTCGTAGGCCCACCAGCCACCGAGCACGATGCCCACGCTCAGGAAGCCCCAAGGAACCAGCAGCGCCTTGCGAAGCGCTTGCGTCCACGCTGGCCCCAACTGCCCCGAGAACAGCGCCCCCATCGCCATGCCGAAGGGCACGGTCATGCCCACGTACCCGAGGTACAACATCGGGGGATGGATGATCATCAGCGGGTGGTTCTGCAGGAGCGGGTTCGGCCCCGGGCCATCCAGCGGAACGGGGTTGGGCGCGGGCGTGAACGGGTTGGCCGGACCGGCGATCAGAAAGGCGAAGAAGGCGGCCACCGTCAGCATGGTGGCCAGCGCCCACGGCGTTGTTTCCGGGTGCCGGTCGCGGCTCCACTCGGTGAACACGGCGAGGAAAATCGAGAGGATGAACCCCCAGAGCACGATCGAGCCTTCGAGCGACGACCACAGGCTCACGATCGTGATGTGCAGGGGCGAGGCCAGGCTGCCGACCTTGGCCACATACTTCACGCTGAAGTCGTGCCGCAGGAGTGCAACCTCCATCGTGACGAACGCCAGCACCATGAACAGACAGAAGGCTCTCGCGAAGCGCTGGGTGTGCCGCAGGAGGGTGTGGCTGCCGAGACCGCCGGCCGAAAAGCCGGTCACGGCGCCCGCGCTCGCCGAGCCCAGCGCGAGGAGCACCCACAGGTCGCCGATGCGGCCGAGCATGCTCAGTCTTCCTTCACGGAGCCGGACTGGGCCTCCGAAAGTTTGCCGTCCGCCGGGGCCTTGTAGTTCTCGTCGTGTTTCACCAACAACCGTTTGCTCACGAAGATGCCGTCGGGGCCGAGGTGCCCTTCCACCACCACGCCGATCCCCTCGCGGAACATCTGGGGCGGGATCGAGGCCGTCCGGACCTCGACGCTCGCCTGATCGTCGACCACAGTGAACACTGTGTTCGTGCCGTCCACCCGCACGCTCCCCGCCTTCACCAAGCCGCCGAGCCGCACCGTAGCGCCCTCGCTCGCGGGCTTCGACGCTCGTAGCGTGGTGGGAGACCAGTAATACACGAGGTTTTTGTCCATGCTCCCGAACGACAGGAACGCGAGGACGCTCACCACCGACACCCCGACGAGGATCGCCGGCAGCCTAAGCTTGCTCATCGCCGCCTCCCGTGCTCCGACTCCGCACCCACAACGACACGAGGTAGCCCCCGATCAGCACGACGGTGGCCCCGTAGGCGCTCCATACGAAGGGCCACGGCTCGGTCACGACGCCCATCATGTTCCCAGCTCCCGCCGCAGCTCGGTGCGTGCCAGTTGGTAGCGTGCCATCAGCATCCACACCGTCAGCAGCGTGATGGTGGCGGTGTTCAAGAGGAGCGCCTTGAGCATGTCGGGGTGCATCGCGCCCCAAGGGGTCTGTTTCTGGTGGAGCGAGTTCATCACCTTCACGCAGAAATACGTAAACGGCACCGAGCCCCACGCCAGGATGCTGGCCGCAGCGCTCCAACTGGCCCTCTTCTCGGGCTCATCCACGAAGGCGCGCAGCGCCAAGATCCCCAAAAAACTAAGGACCATGACGGCCACCGAGGTGAGGCGAGGGTCCCACGTCCACCACGTTCCCCACGTGGGGTAGCCCCACACCGAGCCCTGAACCGACAGGAGCACGCCGAGGAGCACGCCCACTTCCAACGAGGCGTCGAGCAGGTGATCCCAGCCCCAGCGGTGCGTGGCGAGCCAGCCGACGCTGGCCACCAGCGCAACGGTGAAGGTGGCCATCGCCGCCCATGCGACCGGCACGTGCACGAACATGATGCGTACGAGGTCGCTCATGTGCTCCTCGGGAGGGGCGAGGGTCAGGCCAGCCGCCATCCCGAGCACCCACAGGAGCACGGCCACGCCGCCGCTTACGCGCATCCCGAGCGTCATGGCCTCACTCTTCTACGATGTGGGAGAAAAGCAGGCCGCCGAGCCCCCACTGCACGACACAGTACGCCGCGAGCACCGTCAGCCAGCTCCCGTACTCGCCCATCGCGTCGCCCAAAAAACAGAGCTGCGTGGCCTGCACCGCGGCCACGAGCCCCGGCACCACCAGCGGGAACAGCAGGAGCGGCAAGAGCACGTCGCGGCTGCGGGCGCGGCAGGAGAGCGCCGCATGCATCGTTCCCGGAGCGCTGATCGCAGCGGCGCCGAACGGAATCGTGAGGAACAGACGACCAAGCCCTCCCACCGGAACGGCGTCGAACAGCACGATCGAGCAGGGCACCATGACCGCGCCCACGAGCGAAAGCAGCACGAAGTTTCCTATCGCCTTGCCGTAGAAGATCGCGGCGGGATGTACGGGCAGGAGCACCATCGCCTCGAGCGCCTGGTTCTGCACCTCCACCCGAAAACTCTCCCCCAGCGCCAACGTGCTCGCGAGGAGAATGCCGACCCACAAAAAGCCAGCCGCGTTGGTGCGCATCGCCTCGCCGTGCAGCCCGCCCGCGAACGAAAAGACGACGAGGTTGGCGAACGCGAACGCGCCGGTGGCGACCAGTCGGGCCTTGCCGCGCCACAGGTGAAGCAGCTCCTTTCGAACGACCAAGCTGCACTGCCGCACGACCTCCTTCATGGCCCCTCCGCGGAGGGTTCTCCGAGCGAGCCCGCGGCCCTAACTCCTTGCCGCGATCGCGCCGGTGCGCCGGGACCGAACGCGACAAGCTGTCCCGCGCACAGCTCAGCGTGGTGCGTGCAGAGGGCACTCACGCGGGCCACCTGATGAGTACTCACGACGACAGTGGTTCCTCTGGCGTGAAGCTCCTGGAACAGCGCATCCACTACGGTATGCCCCTCCTCGTCGAGGGCCGCGTAGGGCTCATCGAAGAGCGCGAGCTCAGGCTCTTTGAGGAGGAGGCGAGCGAAGGCGAGGCGCTTTCGCATTCCGGCGCTGTACTGGCGAACCGGGTCGCGTGCGCGGAGGTGGAGCCCCACGCGGACGAGTACCTCGTCCACACTCCCTCGCAGGCCACCGAGAGCCTTCGCCTGTTCGAGGTTCTCGCGCCCGCTCAGCTCGTCGTAGTGGCCGTCGGCGTGCGTGAGCAGCGCCACGCGGGAGCGCGCCGGGGCGGCCTCTCCCCCGAAGAGTGACACCGTCCCTTCGTTCGGCGCGAGCGCGGAGCCCATCAAGCGCAACAGCGTGGTTTTCCCTGCGCCGTTGGGGCCGTACACGAGCAGAAAGGCGCCCTGCGGTACTGCGAGCGTTACGCCGCGAACCGCCCAGCGGCCGATGAAACGACGGCCGGCCCCGGCGGTGGCGATTGCGGGTGGAGCCATGCAGCGCTGCGACTAACAGGCCGCTGAAAAACGGGCTCACCCGAGCGACTTTCCCTGCTTGAACCCGTCTGCCTAAGTTGGAGGGGGCGGGCGTACGGCGCGTCTGGCGCGCTCGAAGGCCAGAAAGGCTGTATTCACAGCCTTATACCAGATTTATCCGACATCTATCCGATCATCTTGGCGATGCGGAGGAGGTTGAGGCTTGTGAACCCGAGCAGGAACGACTGCTCGGTCTTCCTCCTGCCCTTGAACCGCGTGCGGCGCAGGCCGCCGTAGGTCTTCAGCCAGCCGAAGGTCTTCTC